>JAFGLH010000196.1 GCA_016928165.1 Pirellulales bacterium
CGCCTCGCGGGCCGCCTGCACCGCCGGCAGCAACAACGCGAGCAATACCCCAATGATCGTGATGACGACCAACAATTCGACGAGCGTAAACGCTCGCGGGGGCGAAGGGCGGGGGGCAGGGAGCGGAAAATACGCCCCGCGATTGCGGACGCGTGGAACGACGGCAAACATCAAGGAGACGTTCCGCATGGTTTTATTTATGTGGTTAAACACCGCTCGGCCGGATTTGTTGCTGTTTGCGTGAAATTTTTGCAGACGCAATCGGAACGCTTCCGGCACACTCCTGCACGCAAGACCACCCCTTCGACGGAGGGGATTAAGTCCTCTACATGCGCGCAAGATGCTAAGCCGTCGTTCAATAATAACTATCGTAAAACGTAATTTATTCCGTTTTGGGTAAACCGCCATTTGTCTGAACGGATTAAAAACCGTTCTACGTTGAAATTGCTAGAGCAATTCCCGTGCCTAAAATACCATTCTTGGGGCCGACAACCGCTGCATACAATGTGTATTGAAAAATCTGACGAATTTGGAAATACGAATACTGATAACATAGAGAAACTGGGGCTTGTATGCCGATGTGATAAGCAGAAGCGTCTCGGTATGCAATATCGACTAGGTAAAAATTAATGTGGTCTGAGCGTAATTCCAAGGTGGATTAGGCCGGAATAACGATTGTGATTTCTTTGTTGGATATTCAACTTCGCCTATTTTCGCCATAATAACATCGTGGCAAATCCCGATGAATGGTCAATTCCCCCATTACTTGCTGATTTCGCGGGTAGAACGGGAAAAAACTCCGGGCCGGTGGAGGTTTGTCTTGCAGCCGCTGGACGGCCGCGCGAGGATCGAGGCAGCCGACGTCGAACCAGACCTATGGGGAGAGCGGTTGGAGTTGCTTACCGTAATTCGTGCCTTGGAATCGCTCGATCAACCTTCCCGGGTCACGTTGGTCGGCTCGAGCCGCTATGTGCAAGAAGGCGTGCAATACGGGGTGAGCCAATGGAAAGAGAACGGCTGGAGATGGGAGTATTTCGGACAAATGACGCCCGTCCGAGACGCCGACCTCTGGCAACGCGTGGAACGCCTGCTGCAATTCCACCGCGTGGAATGTAGGAGGCGGCGTTTCGACGCCGCACACGCCTCGTTGCCTGGACCCCATTGGCATTTGGCGAACAGGGGAAAAATCTGGATAGGTGGAATTAAGCGATTTAATTGGGTAAAATACAGCGTCCTTTTGTCGTCCGCGGGCTGCCTGCTTTGGTTGAGGGTGGCGGCCGGTTGGTGGCAGAAGGTCTTCGGAATTAGAGGAGTATAGGTCGAAGGTTCAAGGTCAAAGGTGCAAGGTTCAAGGACATAAATCTTGAACCTTGCGCCTTTGACCTCGAATCTTCCCTCCTCCAAGGAGGTTTTAGGTGCGAACGGCAGTCAGTTTGGAAGACATCGGCCGACTGGTCGAAGGGAGGCACGAGAATCCATTCGAGTTGCTCGGCCCGCACGAGGTCGAACATTCGGGTCGAAGGGCGTTGGCCGTGCGTGCTTTTTTACCCTATTCGACCCAGGCGTGGGTGGTCGATCCGGCGCACGCCGATCGGACGGTGCCCATGCGGCGCATCCATCCGGCCGGGTTGTATGAGGCGATTTGTCCATCGGTAAACGGAAACGGACGGCCAAAATACATGCTGCGGGTGGCCAAAGAGGGCGGACGAAAAGCCATAATCATGCACGATCCATATTCATTCCCATACCTGCTGACCGATTTCGACCGCTACCTGTTGAATGAGGGTCGGCACTGGCAATGCTACGAACGTCTCGGGGCGCAGTTGCGGACCATCGAAGGCGTCGAAGGGGTGAATTTCGCCGTTTGGGCGCCGAACGCCACGGGCATAAGCGTCATCGGCGATTTCAACGACTGGGACGGCCGCCGCCATCCCATGCGAAAGCACATCCCCAGCGGATACTGGGAACTATTCGTTCCCGGACTGGGCGAGGGGACGCTCTACAAGTACCAGGTCCGCCACCACGGTTGGACGTTCGAGAAGTCGGACCCGTTCGGGTTCGCCGCCGAGGTGCCGCCGCTGACGGCCTCGAAGGTCGCCGATCTGAACCGATACGAGTGGAACGACGGCGAGTGGATGGAACGGCGCGCGAAGACCAACTGGCTCGAGCGGCCGCTCTCCTTCTACGAGGTCCATTTGGGCAGTTGGAAGCGGCCCGGCGACGACCCCACTCGTTGGCTGAGCTACCGCGACCTGGCCGAGCAACTGGCCGAATACTGCACGGAGATCGGCTACACGCACGTCGAGTTGCTGCCGGTTTGCGAGCACCCGCTGTCGGCCAGTTGGGGCTATCAGACGTTGGGCTACTACGCCGTGACCAGCCGCTACGGCCCGCCGCAAGACTTCCAGTACTTTGTCGACGTGCTTCACCGGCACGGGATCGGCGTGATTTTGGACTGGGTGCCGGCCCATTTTCCCCGCGACGGCCACGGACTGCGGCGGTTCGACGGCACGGCGCTGTACGAACACGCCGATCCCCGCCAGGGCGAACACCGCGACTGGGGCACGTTGATCTTCAACTACGGCCGACACGAGGTCCGCAACTACCTGACCTCCAACGCCTTGTTCTGGATGGACAAGTATCACGTCGACGGCATCCGCGTCGACGCCGTGGCCTCGATGCTGTACCTCGACTACAGCCGGGCCGAGGGCGACTGGCTGCCGAACGAGCACGGCGGGCGGGAAAACCTCGCCGCCATCTCCTTTCTCAAGGAGCTAAACGAGCAGGCCCACGGCCAGCACCCCGGCGTGCTGACGATCGCCGAGGAATCAACCGCCTGGCCGGGCGTCTCGCGGCCCACGTATCTCGGCGGATTGGGATTCAGCTTGAAGTGGAACATGGGCTGGATGAACGACACCCGCGGCTACATCGGCCACGACCCGGTCCATCGGAAATACCACCACGACGAGTTGACCTTCAGCCTGATCTACGCCTTTCACGAGAACTTCGTGCTGCCGCTGTCCCACGACGAAGTGGTCCACTGCAAGGGTTCGCTGCTGGACCAGGTACCCGGCGACCTGTGGCAGAAGTTCGCCAACCTGCGGCTGCTGTACAGCTACCAATGGACCCATCCGGGCAAGAAGCTGCTGTTCATGGGGGGCGACTTCGGCCAGTGGAGCGAATGGAACTTCGACGAGAGCTTGCAGTGGCACCTTTTGCAATGGGCTTCGCACCAGGGGTTGCTGAAGTGCGTGGCCGACCTGAACCGGCTTTATCGCAACGAAAAGTCGCTGCACGAAGTCGATTTCGACTATCGCGGCTTCGAGTGGATCGACTGTCACGACCACGACAACAGCACGCTGAGCTACATTCGCTGGGCGAAGGACCGGAACGATTTTCTGGTCGTGGCCTGCAACTTCACGCCGGTGCCGCGCGTCGGCTATCGGCTCGGCGTGCCCGAGCGGTGCTGGTACGAGGAGGTCTTCAACAGCGATTCGTCGTTCTACGCGGGCAGCAACCTGGGCAACGGCCCGGGCGCGATGGCCGACGATTGGCCCAGCCACGGCCGGCCCGCCTCGATCTCCATCACCTTCCCGCCGTTGGCGACCGTGGTCTTCAAGCCGCGCCGGTAATTCGAGATGCTCGATAAACCGCCAAACAAACACGATCCGGGAAGCCGGCTTGCGACGCCGGCCGTATGCGCGGCGCTTGTGCTGGCCGTGGCGGCGGTGTTCGGGCAAACGGTCGGGTTCGAGTTCGTCAACCTCGACGACGACGCCTGCGTCTCGCAAAATCAAGCGCTGATGAATGGGCTGAGCTGGCAATCGGTCGGCTGGGCATTTACAAACAACCTGGTGGGCAACTGGGATCCGCTGACGTGGCTCTCGCACTTGCTCGATTGGGAGCTATACGGCGACCGCGCCGGTGGACACCACCTGACCAACGTGCTGCTGCACGCCGCCGCGACCGTCCTGTTATTTCTCGTGCTGCGCAACATGACCGGCCGTTTCTGGCCCAGCGCGATCGCCGCCGCCATTTTCGCCCTTCATCCGCTGCGGGCCGAGTCGGTCGCCTGGGTCACCGAGCGTAAGGACGTGCTCAGCGGCGTGTTCTTCATGCTCACGCTGGCCGCCTACGCGGGCTACGTCCGCCGCCGCTTCTCGCCGTGGCGATACGCACTGGTGATTATGGCGTTCGCCCTGGGATTGATGTCCAAGCCGATGCTGGTCACGCTGCCCTTTGTGTTGCTGCTGTTGGATTACTGGCCGCTGAAGCGGCCGGCCCTCGAGAAACGGCGGCCGACGGCGACGGTTTTGCGACTTGTGGTCGAGAAGGTACCGCTTTTCGCGCTGACGGCCGCCTGCTGCGTAGCGACCGTCCGGGCGCAACATGTGCCCGACTATCAACACGGCCCCTGGTCGTGGCGGATCGGCAACGCGGCGATTTCCTACGTCGATTATCTGGGGCGGTTTTTCTATCCCGTCGGACTGTCGCCATTGACACCGCGGACCGATTTTGATTTGCCGCTTTGGCGGGTCGCCGCTTCCGCCGTGGTTCTGGCGGCAATTACAGCGGCGGTTTTTCTTTGGGTGCGGAAACGCCCGTATCTGCCGGTAGGTTGGCTGTGGTTCGTGGGGATGCTCTTTCCGGTGATCGGGCTGGTGCCTTTCGGGACCCAGGCGATGGCCGACAGGTTCACGTACCTGCCGCAGATCGGCCTGTGCATCGCGTTGGTCTGGGGCGCGGACGAGTTGACCCGGCGCTGGCCATATCGGCGTTGGATATGCGGAATTATATCGGCGACGGCGATATGCGCATTGGCGATCTGCGCTTGGCGGCAAACCGGATTTTGGCGCGAGAGCGAAACGATCTGGCGTCGGACGATCGCCTGCACGTCGGACAACTATATGGCCCGCTACGCCCTGGGCAACGTCCTTGCCGGCCAAGGGCGGCTCGTGGAGGCGGCGGCGGAGTATCGCAAAGCGCGGGAAATCATGCCCCGCGAACCGGCGGCCGAGTACAACCTAGGCGTTGCCGCCGGCAGCCGAAGGAGATGGAACGAAGCGATAACACATTATCTCCGGGCCTTGGCAGCCAATCCGCTGCACACGAACGCCCGCAACAATCTCGCCAACGCCTATCTGAACGTCGGCGAGGTTTACGAAGCGATCAAACAATCTCGAACAGTGCTGAGAATCGACCCGAAGTTTTCGGAGGCCCGCATAAACATTGGCCACGCCATGTTGGTGCTGAAACGCTATGAAGAGGCGGCGGAGGAGTATCGCCGGGCGTTGGCCGGCGGGGTCGAGTATCCCGAGGCCCGCTACAACCTGGCGATCGCCCTGTATTTTTTGGGCCGCCGCGATGAGGCGGCGGAGCATTATCGCAGGGCGGTGCGAACGCAGCCCAAGATACTCGAAGGCCGCATGGACCTGGGCGAGTTGCTGGAAAAGAAAAAATAGAGTGTTGAAAGGGCGCCACTGCTGGCTTGTCCAGCAGTGTTTTCCGAGAAAATCGTTCCTGCACTACTGGACAAGCCAGCAGTGTCGCACGGAAGCCGGCTTTTCTCAGGCGAACTTGACGCCGACCGGCGGCTCTTCCTCGACCGCGTCGCGGAGCTTGATCGTCGCGCCGGGCGGCGGACGGCGCTCGGAGACGATGCCCCGCGCCGAGGTGGAAAGGAACTCGTGAAACAGGGCCGCCGGACCGTTCGGAAAGCGGACGCGGAGTTGCTCGATCAACTCGTCCCAGAACAACCCGCTCCGATAGATAATCCGATATGCGTCCATTAGTTGGCGAATGGCGTCGCGCTCGAAGCCGGCGCGTCGCAGACCGATCTTGTTCAGCCCGACGACCAGGCTGCTCAGGCCATCGACGGTGACGTAAGGCGGCACGTCCTTCGACAAATGCGCATGGCCGCCGACCATCGCCAGTTCGCCGATGCGACAGAACTGGTGTACGCCCACTCCACCCGAAACATAAGCGCGATCGTCCACCCGCACGTGTCCGGCGAGCATCGCGTTGTTGGTCAAGATGACGCGATTTCCCAGGCGGCAGTCGTGGGCGACGTGGGCGCCGACCATTAGCAAACAGCAGTCGCCGATGATGGTGGCGTGTTCGGTCAAAAGCGCGCGATGGACGGTAACGTTTTCGCGGATGGTGTTGCCCGCGCCGATGACCACCCGACCCGGCCGGTCGGGAACTTGCACGTGTTGCGGCAGTCCGCCCAGCACGGCCCCCTCGCCAACGCGGTTGTTCTCTCCCAGTTGCGTGCCCCGCTTGACGACCGCATGGCTTGCCAGCGTGCAGCCGGGGCCGATCTTCGCGCCTGATTCGACGATGCAATAGGGGCCGATCTCCACGTTCGGACCGATTTGGGCCGAGGGATCGACAATGGCCGTCGGATGTATGCTCACTGATTGCTCCTCTTAACGGTCGCGTGCGACGTTGTTCGGAAAGGTCTGTTGAGGAAGCGACGGCGCAAACAAGCGCGCGGCCCGTCGTGAAGATCCTCTGTTTGAGTCTATCGGTTGCCCGAAGATTGCCCGTTAAGTTGCCTCGTCCGACTATAACGTTTTTCCCGTTCTTTCCAGCTTAACCCCGCTTGGGAAGGGAGCGCGGACACGCCGGGCATCGCCGGGGACTGGTCCAATTATCGGCGAAAAGGGATTTTTTTCGGGACTGTATGAAATTTTGTGGCACGGGTTTCCAGCCCGTAAAGAAACACAGCCAAGATGGCCGTGCCACGTTGCTTGACACAAAATTTCGCACAGCCCCTTTTATTCGGCCAAAGCGTTGGCCAACACCGCCGCGGGGGACTGTCCCCGGCGCTGCGCTCCTTCCTTCCAACCCGGACTTTCGATAAACTGCGGAGCGACAATTTTCGACCGCCAATCCACGGAGCACCATCATGCCGACCGTCGATCAGTTGTACGATGAAGCGATCGCCCTTCAACAATCGGGCAAGCTGGAGGAGGCGGTCGAGCGGCTGCAAGCCCTGGCGGCCGAGAACCCGGACTACGCCCTAGCCCATGCCGCGTTGAGCGTCTTTCACGGCAAGCTGGGCCGCCACGACGAGGCCGTCGAGCACGGGCAGAGGGTCTGCGAGCTGGAGCCGGACGATCCGTTCAGCTACATGGCGATGAGCCTCGTCTGCCAGCGCGCCGGCCGCATCTCCGAGGCCGAGGAAGCGCTGCGCGTGTCGATGGAGAAACAGTGGACCGCGCGGAGCGGAGGAAACAGGTAGGCCGGCTTGTAACCCGGCGCTTTTTCCACCCACTAACCACTATCCACCACCCGCTATTCTTCCACGTCGCGGATCTCGATTAGCGTGCGGCTGACCAGCGCGCCTTCCTCGAAGAAGCACTTGCTGCTGATCTTCCGCAGCACCTTGAGCACTTCGAGCGCGGTGTCGATCTGGCCGAAGATCATCTCCCGCGCCCCTTCGTCGGAGTTTTCATAGCCGGGAGATTGCTTGGCGACGTAGACGATCCAGGGCTTGGCCAGATCGACCAGTCCGGCCCAATCGAACCAGGCGGCCACGGCCATCGGTTGCTCGGTCTCGTCCAACACCCCGCCGACCGCCAGGGGAGCGGCCTCCATCAGCCGGGCGGTGTGCTCGCGGGAGAAGGAAAAGACCGCCGCCTTCTCCGAAATGCCCAGGTTCGGGACAATCCGCTTATCGACGCCCCACTCCTCGGGCAAGGGGAAGCCGTAGAGTTTGCCAGCCGAATTTTCGCTCTGTCCCGGCTCGGGAATGCGGAAATTCTCGGGTACGTCGATCCCTTCAACTTGGCGCATGGCGTCGATCAAACCGTTGCCGATGTCCCAGTAGTCCTGCATTGCGGCGCGGAACTTTTCGGCGTCGCTCAGCCCGATGACCAGCGCCGGCTCGATCATCGGCAGCGGTCCTTCGGCCGGCGGCATGTCCTTGCAGAACTTCTCGCTTTGCAACTTCCCGTCGATCACCAGGGCCAACTGGCCGTCTTGCATCGAGGGGATGAGGAAATTGCGGTTCACTTCGTCCATGCGTTTGAGCAGCGGCAAGGCGGCCTCGAGAAAATCGTTGAGCTTTCTTTGGTCCTCCTCCTCCATCGTCGGCAGGCCAAACTCCTCGAAGTATCCGTAGGCCGTCGTGGCCAACTTCACCAGCAGATCATATTCATCGACGTTGATTCTGGTCCGCAGCACGATGCCCAGCAGCGGATCGCCGCCGACGTGTTGCAGCAGGGTCAGTTTTTGCGTGCCGTCCAAGTCGGAAAAGTCGCCCCAAGCGTAGCGATAGCTTTCCATGCCGGCGTCGGAAAGGAAGCTGAAGCTGGTGATCGCGCCCACGTCGGGCACGATGGCTTTCAGTTCCTCGGCCGCCTCCTCGGCGTCCTCGCGGATGCGCTGCTTCTGCTCGTCGCTCAGTTCGGCCTGGGGCAAGAACATTTTCAAGGTGTCCAAGGCGTTGTCGATCTGGCGTTTCTGGTTGTTTAGCCGCCGGTTCATCTCTTCGCTGACGAAGGCGACGGAAGTGAGCCGCCCGTCGGCAAACTTCGCCAGCGGCTCGAACTCCTCGCGGTCGGCGAGGCGGGGTCCGGCGCCAAGCTTTTCCAGGTTCTCCAGCGACGGGCCGATCGAGACCAGCAGAAACTCCTCGCGCAGGCCAACCGCGACGGCCAGCTTCAATTGCTTGATCCGCTCGACGATCTTATCGACGTCTCCCTCAGCCGCTTCCATGTTTCTGAGCGTTTCCAAGTCGGCCTTCTCCCAGGGAATCACGTTCCCGTCAAGTTCCAAAACGAGGTATTCGAAATCGCCGATTTTGGTTTTCTTGAAACTCCCCTTGGTCTCCTCGCGGGAGTTGAAAAACAGGTCGGCCATCGTTTCCAGCTTGAGCATCTGCTCCCCGGCCAACTCTTTCTTCTCGACGCGAAAGCCGAGGACCACGTTCGGCACGGCGATCAGATCGACGTCCTCGGCCAGGGCGGAGAGCATTGCCCGATTCGACAGCCGATCGGCGCCTAAGAAGTCGCCGGTCATCAAGGCCCCCAGCACCGCCGAGGTGCGGGCGCCCTGCACGTCCTGATAAAGTTGAAGTAGATCGGCCGCGCGCCGGTCGCCGTAAATAAACATCTCGTCGGAAACCATGTCGACGACCATCTCGGCTATCTTGCGGTTCTCCGGCTCGTTCATCTTCTCCATAAATTGCCCCATCGGGCCGCCGGGATTCGACATCTGCATTTTGATGATCATCATCGCCATCTGCACGGCGGGCATTGCCTTGATCTTCGCGAAGGCGTTGCTGTTGACCACCGCATCAAATTGCTCGCGGTTGCGCAACATGCTCGCATAGAAGGCTGCGTCCTCGGGGGCGAGCTTCAGCGAACTGCCCAACTCGGCCGTCTCGGCCGCCGCGACGGGCCGGGCCAAACAAATGGCCGCGGTCAGAGCGACCAGAAGCACCGAAAACCGACATAATCCGAAAAACCCGCGCCGCGCGTTCATGGCTATCTCCTTGTGTTGTTGGTATTCCGCTTCGCGCCCCATTGGGGCGCAATAGCCCATTTCCCAAACATAGCGTATGGAATGAACCGCCGGGGGACATTCTATCAGTCCGGCGAAGGCGTCGGCAAGCAGGCCGGATGGGGGTAAATTGCTACGAGAACGGCGGCCTCGCCATGCGCTCAACCCGGCTCGCCGGGCAAATCGCGGGCATGGGGGGGTGGAAAGGCTGGCGGAAGAGGCTGGTCGTACCGCTCCGCCCAGTCCTCCCGCTCCTCCTCCGTGGCGTAGTAGCGAAGCCAAACGTCAGGGTCGCGGTTGGCCCCAGTGCAATCCCAGTGGATATAGTTCTTCGGCCAGTCGAGCTTCTTTTCCCGCGCCGGCAAGATGTCGCGGAAGATCAAGCAATACAACTCGCGGTCGTCGAGGTGATCGGTGAAGTCGAGCACGATCCGCTTCTGATAAAGCTTGTCGATCACGTTCCAGAGGATTTTATGCAGACTTCGGTCGTCCAACGACTCCGGCCGGGGCGGACGCAACTCGGGGTCGAACCAGCGATAGATCGGCAACACCGGGGCCTGCTCCCAGGCCAGCATGGCGGCCAGAAATTCGTTTTCCGCCGCCAGCGTGAACTGCTGCACGTTCACCCGGCTGATCGACTCGTCGAAGTAGCGATCCAATTCGTCGCGCAGCTCGGCGTTGCGAAGCAGTTGCTCGACCTCATCGGGCTGAGGTTGACGCGAATCGTGCATGAGTGTCACCGGATTAGATCGATGCAAAGCCGCCCCAATAGAATCGAGTGTACTCAGACTCGATGGATATTCCAAGAGCCAAGGCGGACTAAAGCCCGATTTCTTGAATCTATTTCCGGTGGAAAATCGCTACCAGCGGCGCACGTGCCCCAAGCGGCCGGAATATTCGGCGCAATCAGAACAACTTGACGAGATGACAGGGGGCAGAGGGGAGAGATCAGAGATCAGAGATCGGGGTTCAAGGTTCAAAAAGCAAAAAAAGACGCCCTTGACCTCTGGCCTCTGGCCTCTGGCCCCAGGCCGCTAATAATTCGGCGTCGGGGGTCGATAGCCGCTCGGGTCGATCGAACGAAACCACTCGATCGTCTTCAATAATCCCTCGCGGAGCGAGACCTTGGGCCGCCAATCGAGACGCCGCTCGGCCAGCGAGATGTCCGGCCGCCGCTGCATCGGATCGTCCTCCGGCAATGGACGTTGGACCAACTCCGACCGCGAGCCGGTAAGCTCGAGCACCAACTCGGCCAACTCGCGAATCGTGAACTCTTCGGGATTGCCGAGGTTCACCGGTCCGACGAAGTCGTCCGGCCCTTCCATCATGCGGATCATTCCCTCGACCAATTCGTCGCGGTAGCAGAAAGAGCGGGTCTGCGCGCCGTCGCCGAAAATGGTGATCGGCTCGCCTTCCAGGGCCTGGCGGATGAAGTTTGATATCACCCGGCCGTCGTAAGGGTGCATTCGCGGTCCGTAGGTGTTGAAGATCCGCACGATGCGAATGTTGATGGCGTTCTGGCGGTGGTAGTCCATGAAAAGCGCCTCGGCCGCCCGTTTTCCCTCGTCGTAGCAGGCCCTCGGCCCGATCGGGTTGACCACGCCGCGGTACGACTCGGGCTGTGGATGGACTTCCGGATCGCCGTAGACTTCGCTTGTGGACGCTTGCAGCGCCTTGGCCCTGCACCGCTTCGCCATTCCCAGCACGTTGATCGCCCCCATGACGGACGTTTTCATCGTCTTGATGGGATTGAATTGGTAATGTCCGGGCGCGGCCGGGCAGGCCAGGTTGTATATCTCGTCCACCTCCAAAAAGATCGGCAGGGTCGCGTCGTGGCGGATCAACTCGAAATTGGGCAGCTCCAACAGGTGCGCAATGTTCGACTTCTGGCTGGTGAAAAAGTTGTCCAGGCAGATTACGTCGTGGCCCCGCTCGACCAACCGCTCGCAGAGGTGCGAGCCGATGAACCCAGCGCCCCCGGTCACTAGGATTCTCTTGATGGTAGACACCTTATTGAACCTCCCGACGTTTATAACCCCATAAACAAGCATACAGCTTGTTATTGAACTTATGCAAATTCGAAAACGAAAGTTCCCGCTCCCTCCGGGAGTGTGATAGGGTGAGGGCTTGCGGCCTTAAAACGCCTTAACTTGTTTGCGCGATTCCCCCATACCCCCCCCAAAAAAAGGGAGAGGGGGCAAATTTGCAAAAGTCCAGGTATTAGCTTATTAGTTACTGTTGCGGAAAGCTCCAAATCCGTAGGGTGCGTGCTGGCACGCACCTTATTTCGCGGCAAAACCAAGCTGGTGCGTGCAAGCACGCACCCTACAGTGGTTTTCCACAACAGAAACTCATTAGTATCTGTTGCGGAAAGTCAGCCTATTGTAGAGTGCGTGCTGGCACACACCGAATTTTGCGGGAAAACTCCCATGGTGCTACTTGATGGTTCCGCAACAGAAACTCATTAGTACAAAAAATACAACTTATTTGCAGCTCTTCTCCTCAAGACGGTTCCCAAACTGGAAAAATTTGGCGATGGCAATCCATTTGATATAAACTACTGGTAGTATGTGTTGCTCGCGCTGCGCAACCGACCATGCCGGAAAAAACGATTATATTAAGCAGGAAATAAAGATTTATTGAAGTGTGATGTGGTTATCCACGTATTTCAACGTGTTTTAGCCGTTGCAGCGTAGACTTAAAGTGTGGTAAACCGAATCTTGTTGATGGGGCATGGACTTCGCCCGGCTTTTCACTTTACTGGTGCCCCGTGAACGAAGAAGCCACTGTTTTTGTGGTGGACGATGATCCGGCGGCGTTAAAAGCATTGACGACGACCGTGAAAGTCGTGTTTCCTCACGTCGAGGCGTTTTCCTCGGCGGCCGAGTTCATGGCGGCCTATCGACCCCCTCGACATGGGTGTCTGGTTCTCGACGTCGCCATGCCCGGAATGAACGGACTCGAATTGCAGAGGAAGTTGCTCCGCGAAAAGATCACCCTGCCGGTGATTTTCGTCACCGGCCACGGCAACGTTTCGATGGCCGTCGAGGCGATGCAAATGGGAGCGGTCAATTTCCTCGAAAAGCCGATCCAGGAGCAATCGCTTTGGGACAGCATCCGCAAGGCGTTGGACCTCGATCTGCAACATAGCCGCCGCCGCGCCCGCCGCCAACGCGCCGAACAGCGGCTCTTAAAACTCACGCCCGGCGAACGCGAGGTCCTCGACCTGATCCTCGAAGGGCTGTTGAACAAAGAGATTGCCGTCAAGCTCGGCTTGAGCACCCGCACGATCGAGGACCGCCGCGCGAAGCTGATGAAAAAGATGGGCGCCAAGTCGCTTGCCGAACTCGTGCAGCTGGTGATGACGCATTAGTTTCTGTTGCGGAACCATCAAGTTGGGTGCGTGCTTGCACGCACCATGGGAGTTTTTCGCAAAATTCGGTGCGTGCAAGCACGCATCCTACAATGGACTGACTTTCCACAACAGATACGCATTAGGAGGCGGAAGGCGAGAGGCGGGAGGCACGGCGGCCCTCTTTTGCGCCCAACAACAACTCTAATTGAACAATCCCATTTTCAGCCCTTTTCCTTGATCTATCCTCCCCTTGCCTTCCTTCTTCATTTCCTCGATCAGCAACTGGATATCCTCCCAAGTCTGGCGTTTGGCCGAGGGGTTGCGCAAGAGGTAAGCGGGATGATAGGTGCAAACGACGCGGATTCCGCGATAGTCGTGGACCTTGCCGCGGAGCCGGCCGATCGAGGCGGTGGTATCCAGCAGGTTTTGCGCGGCCACCGCGCCCAGGCAGCAGATGAACTCCGGCCTGATGATTTCCAATTGTCGATCGAGATATTCGCGGCAATTGGCGGCCTCGATCGGGAGCGGGTTGCGGTTGCCCGGCGGACGACAGCGGAGAATGTTCAATATGTACACGTCCTCGCGCCGCATTTTCATCCCCTTGACGATGATATCGGTCAGCAGCCCGCCGGCGCGGCCGACGAACGGCTGGCCGACGCGGTCTTCGTCGGCGCCGGGCGCCTCGCCGCAGAAGACCAGCCGGGCATAAGGATTGCCGGCTCCGAAGACGGTTTGCGTCCGCGTTCGGGCCAACTCGGCGCAACGGGCGCAGTCGGCCACTTCCCGAGCCACCGCCGCGAGGGCGGACTGGCGGGGGTCGGTAGTCGTCGCCTGGGAAGCCGCCACGGGAGGGGGCGAAGGCCGCTTGCCCGGCTTGGGCAGGTGGGTCACTCCGGCGCGCCGTAGTCCTTCGAGCCGTTGGATTGCCGCTTTGGCGTGGTTGCTGCGAGTCATTTCGGCATCCGGTCGGGAAAAAAACATTTAACGGTCGAACGTGATCATCAAATGTCACAATGTACTAGAAAACAAGCGCGATCGCAATTATCATAGGGAATTATGGGCGTTCCGCAAGTTGTCATCGTCGGCCGGCCCAACGTGGGCAAATCGAGCATTTTCAATTGGCTCGCCGGCAGGCGGATCGCCATCGTCGATCAAACCTCCGGCGTCACCCGCGACCGCGTCACGCACCTGATCGAAGTCCAAGGGCAGTTCGCCGAGCTGGTCGACACCGGCGGGATGGGCGTCGAGGATCCCGACAACCTCACGGATCAGATCGAGGACCAGATACAAACGGCGATCGAATCAGCCCGGGTCGTGCTGTTCGTGGTCGATTGCCGCGATGGGCCGACGCCGCTCGACCAAGAGGTGGCCAAACGGTTGCGCTACATCGAAGCCCCGGTGTTGTTGGTGGTCAACAAAACCGACGCCGCGTCGTTGGACGCCCAGGCCGACGAGTTCTATCGTTTTGGGCGAAATATCATACGGGTCAGCGCCCTGGAGAACCGCGGCAAGGCGGAGTTGATGGACGAGATTGCCCAACGCTTGCCCGAGGTTTCCCACGACGACCCGCCGCCCGGCGATCCGGCGATGCGAGTGGCGATCGTTGGGCGCCGCAACGTGGGCAAGAGCACGCTGGTGAACACCTTGGCGCAGGCCGAGCGGATGATCGTCAGCGAGGTGCCCGGCACCACGCGCGACAGCGTCGACGTCCGCTTCGAGATGGACGGCCAATCGCTGGTGGCGATCGACACGCCCGGCTTCCGCCGCGGAAAGAGCGTCGCCACCGACGTGGATTTTTACAGCACGCACCGCGCGCAGCGGAGCATCCGCCGGGCCGACGTGGCGCTGATGTTCTTCGACGCTTCGCAGCGGATCGGCAAGGTGGACAAGCAACTCTGCGATTACATTTGCCGGCAGTACAAGCCCTGCATGTTCGTGGTCAACAAATGGGATCTGATGGCGGCGACCATGCCCACAGAAAAATGGGTGATCTATCTGCACGACACATTCCGCACGATGTGGTACGCACCGATCGCCTTCATCACCGGCAAGACGGGCAAGAACGTCAAGGCGATGCTCAACCACGCGCAAATGCTTTTCAAGCAGTCGCGCCATCGCGTGAGCACGTCGCGGCTGAACCGCGAGGTCCGCGCGGCGTTGGAAAAGAACCCGCCCCCGCCGTACCGCAATCGCCGCCCGAAAATCTTCTACGCCACTCAAGTCGCCGTCCAGCCGCCGACGGTGGTCCTCTTTTGCAGCGATCCGAAGGCCATATCGCCGCAGTATCAGCGCTATCTGTTGCGGGTCTTCCGCGACAATCTGAAGTTCGCCGAGGTGCCGATAAAGCTCTATCTCCGCCGCCGGTCGGAAGACGACGACCGCGACGAGATCGAGAAGCAGTGATTGCGGCGCGGCCGCCCTCGGCCGTAACCAGGAATGCCCGCTTCGTCACACGGCCGGGGGGCTGTGCTGCGTTAATGTGATTTTGCGTCCGGGCGGGCGGCGACGACCGTTTTCGGACCCAGCGCGATGCCGATCCAACCGTCCTCGATCTCGAACTGCGTGATCTTCGCGTATTCCAGTCGAGGATCGCTGATGACCGGATTGTTGACCAGCGTCAAGGGGGCGTCCTTGGCCAGGACGTGCGAAAAAATGCCCCTGAGCACAATCTGCGAGCCGAGCGTGAGCCGATCGCCGATCAGGCTGAGCACGCCCTCGCGGACCAGCAGCGCCGAACGTCCCTCGACCACCGGCCGGTAGTAGGCGCGGATCTGAAAATCTTTCCACTGCCGCGGCGACTTGCTGAGCCGACGGATCGAGAGCGTGATTTCCGCTTGGCCTCCTTCGCAACGGACGACCACCGGGTCTTTGCGGGCGAAGGTAATTTTAACGTCTTCATTTTCGGGGAGCGTTTCCCACGGAGGAGGACAATTCAGCCGCGCCGCGATGTGATCGGCCAGCTCGGACAGGGTGAACGTCCGCCCGGCCAACTGCAGCCGATCGATGCCGTTGTTCAGCACCGTCTCGTGGAGTTGCACGCTCGCCAGGCTGTCGCGCGGCGCGCGGGGGCGGGGCGTATGGCTCCCCAACTGGTTTTCGCCGGCCAGCCGCAGACGCACCGAAAACTGCGTCTCCGTCGTCGCAGCGTCGATCAACTGCGGATCGAGCGCCAACGAGTTCAACGGCTCGAAAAGCCGTCGGTTCAACCGCTCGACGACGCCTGAAAATCGCTCGTGGACTTCGGCGTCGATCCGCTTTCGGGCGCGGGCGGCGATCTTGCGGCGGACCTCTCGGTTGGCCGCCGGCTTCTTCTGTTCGTGCTGCGAGCGGGCCACGTTCTCGAATAATCGATTGAACAGCGGCACGCGGTCCATCGACGTCTCCACGCCGCGGAGCCGGGTCTCGTTGTAGACGTCGACTTCCGCAGGCCAGAGCGAAATGCCGTCCAGGTCCACCTCCAGCGGCTTTCGCAGCTTGTAGCACGATTCGCTGTTGTTGTAGAACTGCGCCAGCCCGGCGTCCGATGTCGTAATCGCCGAAATCTCGCCGGTCACCTCCAAGTTCATTCGGATCCGCCGCGGATCGGGCTGCATCCGCACAACCGCCTCGGTGGCCATCAGGCTCTCGCCGTAAGTCGGTTTTCCCAATACCCTGTCGTTGACCCGCGCGTACTCCACGTTTTGCTCGGGGATCAAATCGTTGAGCAATTTTTCGGTCACTGCCAGGCGGAAATTCGCGTTGCGGTAGTGCGCGTCCACCAGGGCGGCCAACGTCCGCCACCAGTTGCTCGCGGAGGCCGTCAGATATTGGCAGGCCATCGCCAGCCGTTGGGCGTCGCTGGGCAATCCGCCCCGCTCGTAACGCTCCACCTCGGCGAGCAAGTCGGCGGCGGAAAACGGCTCGATCGCCCACAGCAGAAGCTCGTCTCTCAAACCGGCCACCGCCTTGCGGGAGAGGAAATCTTCCTGCTCGGGCGTTAAGGGCGTAAGCGTCAGCCGCGCCACCACGCGGCGAGCCAAGCGGCGGAGTTGGGCCTCGTTAGGCGAAGACCCCAACGCCAGGGCCTCTTTCAACTCGCCGATCATGAGAAACTTACGCCACTGGTCCCCTTGCGGCGAATCGCCGGTCAGCGATTCGATCTCCGCCAATCGTCGCGTCAGCCGCCGCGGATCGAGCGCGATCCGAATATTTTCGCCGATTTGCGGCCCGCCCAGCGCGAACGCCCGCTCCCATAGGTCGATCCTCCGCCGCAGCGCGTAAGCGGCGCGACGGAGCTCTCTGGACGTCGTCCTGTCGGGCAGTTCGTCGGCCAGTTTGTGCGCCTTGGGTTCGAGATCGGCCAGCCGGGCAACGATCGCCGCCGCCTCGTCCGAGTTGGCCTCTAACGCATTTTCAAGCGCGTGAATGTGCCGCAATACATCCTCGGCCCAGCGGCCCACCGGCCCCTCGTCGGGGAGTTCCCCTAATTGTTCGATCAACGAGGTCGGTTGCGGCCATATTTTTTCAGCCTTTGGTCCCGCACCGGAAGGCCCGTCGTTGTCCGCCGTCGTCGACGGGTTCGTTCCGCTCGTGTCGCGATAATGAATTTCGCCGTGCGATTTTTTCTTTGTGGAATTCGACGAGAGATTCGGCGCGCGGAAATTGGCCATCACGGCCGGCAAGCGGCGGACCCATCGGGGCAACAAGGCGGTCTGGATCGGCTTCTTTTCCGCCGTTTCGACCGGCGAAGATTCGACGGTCAAGCTAGGGCCGATCGACCCCGCTTCGTCGATTGAAGGCGCGGACGGCGCGGCCACCCGCGCGCCGATCCGGTCGGCGACTTCCACCGGCCGGGCCTCGGTGGCCGGAGACGGCTCCGACGGCTCGTCGGTGTAGCGAAAATATGTGCCTAAAGCGGATTCGTCGATCTCGCCGCCTACGTATAATTCCGGCGACGGGGCCGTCACCAAAATGGGGGATGACGCCGGTCCGCGAGAATCCGATTCGAGCCTGGAAACCCCAAAATCTTCCCACAGAAGCGGGGGCGCCAGGCTCAAGATCAACAGACCGGCCGTTGCACATATAATTGGCCAGCTTGAATTCCGTTTCTGGACCATTGCTCATTCCCTTGATCTAACTCAACACGAAAAAAAACTCCCACATCTGGTTAGATCGGTCGGCGGCAACGCAATAGTCCACTGAGAAGAGTGAGATGATGGGAAGAAAATGTCTAAGAACTGACCCCAATAGCAGTACCGCCGCCAAAGAATATCCTTCGTTCCCATGCTCCGCGCGGGAACGCAACGTACAAACGCTCTGCGTTTGCCCCCCGCCGATGCTGGAGCGTCGGGACAACGGGTTCCCACATAGAGCGTGGGAACCAGGGTATGTAATTACTTCATGCGGCTGAAATGTTGTCCATAGTACTATCGTTTGCGAAAAATTCCCACCACTGCCGGGGGATAGGGACGAATCTTCCACGCCTCGTAATTGGGTAGCAGCCGAAAATCGAATCTGGCGTCCGACTCGACAACGAAAATGCTCTCCGACGGCGCCGCGCGGATCAGGGCCTCGATCAATTCCAACATCTGCTCGGTTCGGCCGAGGTAGAAATCGTACGGCGGCGAGCAAAACACCGCCCAAGACACATCGCCCATCTCCGCCGGCACTCTTCGGCCCCAGATGAACGCATCGGCCGAGACGACATCGGCTTGGTCCCCGACGCCCAACTCGTCCACGCTGCGACGGATGTCGCCGGCCGTGGGATGGTGCATTTCGATCAGCGTCGCCCGTGCGGCGCCGCGGCTGAGCGCCTCGAGGCCCAGCGCGCCGGTGCCGGCGAACAGGTCCAGGGCGTGTTTGCCGCCGATGCTCGGCCCGACGAGGTTGAAGATCGCCTCGCGGAGCCGGTCTTTCATTGGTCTGGTGCGGGCATCGCCGCTGTAATGCAGGCGCCGGCCGCGGAACCGGCCGCCGATGATCCGCACCCCGACGACCGCCTTCCTCGCCCCCTTCGGTTTTCGTTTACGTTGCGCCATGCTTGCCCGTTTGTTTTCTCATACCTCTACATGGAATGGCTGAAATATGATACTATGTATAAAATGATAACGATAGGTTACTCGGTTTAGAACGTGTTTTGGAAATTAAAAAATTAGTCTCCTTTCCCTTTGGGAGAGTGTTAGGGTGAGGGCCGATCGGCTGAAAAACATCGGAAGTTGACAATGCAATCCAAGCAGCCCTCGCCCCCGGCCCCTCTCCCAAAGTAAGAGGGAAGATTTTCAAAACACGTTCTTAGGACAAGAATTCGACAATCTAACGATCGCCGGGTCTCGACCCGGCCTGCAATTTCACACGGCAATGACAATGCGATATCTTCTGACGCCGTTATTGATTTTTTCGCTCTTTTCTTGTCCCGCGCCCGCCGGCGACCAACCGGGGCCGGCCCAGCGCGGCCCTCGGGCCGAGGAGTTTTATCGCATCCAAGGAGAAATAAACTCCTTGTTGGCCGAGATGGCCAATCTTCAGTTGGAGTATCGAACCG
Source organism: Pirellulales bacterium (assembly GCA_016928165.1). Lineage (GTDB taxonomy): Bacteria > Planctomycetota > Planctomycetia > Pirellulales > Thermoguttaceae > JAHIKV01. The sequence goes on from JAFGLH010000196.1 coordinate 19,386, forward strand.
CACCCAAACAGCAACGCGAACAAATCCTGCTGAAATGGAAACAATTGCTCGCCAAGGGGGAGCAACTCGAACCGAAATGGATCGACGCCGCGAAACGGGCCTTCGCCGAAGCGCCCAACGCCGACCAAGACATTACAATGTTCGTCGTCAGGCTGCTGGCCGCCGACGTACGCCGCGACGATTACGAGTCGGCTTACGAACTCGGACGGCTGCTGATGCAAAGCGGGTGCGGCGAGCCTACCGTCGCCAACGCGTCGGGCATCGCCGCCTTCGTCACGAACCACCTCGAAGACGCGGAAAAATATCTGGGCCTGGCCGCGGAAAAAGATTTTTACAAGGCGGTCTCGGACGACGACAAGTTGGCGCAGCTCGGCCGCGCGTATTTCCTCAGCCTTTCCACCTACAAAAATTATTGGAAGAGAGAAGAGGCCCTGCGACTTCGACAGGCCGAAAGCGACAACCTGCCCCGCGTCCTGCTGAAAACCACGAAAGGCGACATCCTGCTCGAACTGTTCGAGAATGAGGCCCCAAACACCGTGGCCAATTTCATCTCCCTGGTCGAGGCCGGCTTTTACGACGGGCTGACCTTCCACCGCGTGATGTCGGGATTCATGGCCCAGGGAGGCTGCCCACGCGGAGACGGCTCGGGCGACCCCGGCTACACCATCGCCTGCGAGTGTTACAAACCGAACCATCGACTCCACTTCCGCGGCAGCTTGAGCATGGCCCACCGCGGACGCGACACCGGCGGCTCGCAGTTCTTTCTGACCTTCGTGCCCACTTTCCAACTGAACGGGAAGCACACCGTTTTCGGCCGGGTGATCGAGGGCATGAACGTATTGGCAAAGCTCCAACGCCGCAACCCAGACGACAAGGAGGCCCCGCTTCCCGACAAAATTATCAAGGCCGAGGTCGTCCGCAAGCGTCCCCACCCCTACAAGCCGGAAAAAATGCCGCAATAAAGCCGCAATCCGATGGGATGCGTGCTTGCGCGCGCTTTGTTTAGGCGACGGCGTCTTGGCACACTGCAACGAGTTCAGCCGGCTGGAATGATCGGATCGCGCCGGCACGCGCCATGCTTCGTCTACATGCTTAAAAATGTGAATATTTTTTTCTGAATTTGTTGCTGCCTGGCAGAAGTTGCCTGACATTCCCAAAGCACCAATCCATCGCGCCGCAACTTGCGCAGGTTTTTCTTGTCGCGCTCGGCATTGCGCTGCAGTATTTTGATCCAGTAGTTGCGTCTCGATGTCGGTCCCCGGCAGCGGGCACAGCCGGATCACGGGTAAGCTGCGCTTATCCATGGCATCCAATCATCCGGCGACAGTGCCAACGGCGACGACACAGGATGGCCGAAAACGCCGTTGCCGATGGCTCAGGGATATTCAAAACGGCCAAGGCTACTTGCGAAAAACCATTTTTTCGCGAAAATGCCGGCTTTCATCAACAATCAAAGGAGTGCGACATGACTCGACCCGTTACGCTTTGCACCGGCCAATGGGCCGACCTGCCCGTGGCCGAATTGGCCCGTAAATGCAACGAATTCGGCTTCGACGGCCTGGAACTGGCCTGCTGGGGCGACCACTTCGAGGTCGAAAAGGCCCTGACCGAGGACGATTACTGCGCGAAGAAACGCGAACTGCTTGAAAAGAACAACCAGCAGGTCTTCGCCATCAGCAACCACCTGGTCGGCCAGGCGGTGCTGGACAACATCGACGCCCGCCACAAGGCCATTCTGCCCCCTTACGTCTGGGGCGACGGCAATCCGCCGGAGGTCAACGCCCGGGCGGCCGAGGAATTGAAGAATACGGCCCGCGCGGCCCAGAAGCTGGGCGTCGACGTGGTCAACGGCTTCACCGGCTCGAGCATCTGGCACTTATTCTACTCCTTCCCGCCGGTGCCGCCGGAGATGATCGACGACGGGTTCAAGCTGCTGGCCGAGCGGTTCAATCCGATACTGGACGTTTTCGGCGAGTGCGGCGTTAAGTTCGCCTTGGAGGTCCACCCGACCGAGATCGCCTTCGACCTCTACACGGCCGAGCGGGCATTGGAAACGTTGAACTACCGCGAGGAATTCGGTTTCAACTTCGACCCGAGCCATCTGCTTTGGCAGGGGGTCGATCCGGTCGAGTTCATCCGCGCGTTCCCCGATCGGATTTATCACGTCCACATGAAGGACGCGATCGTGACGCTCAACGGCCGCAGCGGCATCTTAGCCAGCCACTTGAACTTCGGCGATCCGCACCGCGGCTGGGACTTCCGCTCGCTGGGCCGCGGCGGGGTGAACTTCGAGGAGATCATCCGCGCGCTGAACGTTGTCGGCTACAACGGCCCGCTGTCTGTCGAATGGGAAGACAGCGGCATGGACCGCGAGCACGGCGCGAAAGAGGCGTTGGAGTTCGTTCGCCGCATGGATTTTTCGCCAAGCACGGTGGCCTTCGACGCCGCCTTCGACAAGGAAGAGCAGGCGTAGTGGGAGGCTGGAGGCTTTAGACTGGAGATTAGAAGTTGGCGGCCTTCCAATAACTACTCCCCTCTCCCGTTTTTTGGGAGAGGGGCCGGGGGTGGCGTGATGAAAACGGGGACTGTCTCCGCAATCCCTTGCATTGATACGCAACGAAAACCACTACTGATTGCGGCACCTGTCCCCGTTTTCATCAGCCCAGGCCGGGGGTGAGGGCGGTTAGCGCATGAAATACCGAAGTTGTTTTTGAACGGCGACTGATAGGTTACGATGTTGGGACGGCGGTTGAACTCGTTCATACACCGAGGGGGCGGAAAAAATCCAGATCGATTCTTGATAATCCCCCTCGAATTGGCCGAAAAACACGCATTTATCCCGCTGGGTCGGGGGGGTTAATTCGTTGCACAGAGGGATACAATCCTGCCCGATGGTGTATTAAGATTGTAGTATTATTGTTGCGTGGGAAGGGTATCCAACTCCACATATTACGGGAGATTAAAATGAGTATTCGAGTTTTAGTGTGCGACGACCACGAAGTCATCCGCACGGGCCTGGTAAGCCTATTGGCCGGAACCGAGATCGAGATCATCGGCGAGGCGGCGAACGGTAAAGATGCCTTGCGGCTTGCCCAGAAAGAAAAACCGGATGTAATTCTCTTGGACATCCGCATGCCCGACACCGACGGCCTGGCGACGCTGGAAAAACTGCGCGCGAAAGTCCCGGAGTGCAAGGTAGTGATGCTCTCTACCTACGACAATCCGACTTACGTGGCTCGGGCGGTGGCCTTGGGCGCGGCCGACTACGCCTTGAAAGGCTCGCCGCGCGAGGACCTGATCGCCACGATCACGGCGGCGGCCCGGGGCGAATCGCCCAGTCCGCGCGGCGAACTGAAGAAAATTGCCGGCACGATGAAAATTCGCCAACTGATCGACGACGACGACGTTCCCTTGACCCAACGCGAGACCCAGGTGTTGCGCCACGTGGCCCTCGGTTTGAGCAACAAGGAGATCGGCAAGTCGTTGGAGATTAGCGTCGAGACGGTCAAGGAGCACGTGCAGAACATTCTGCGGAAGATCGCCGTCAGCGACCGCACCCAAGCCGCGGTTTGGGCTGTGCGGAAGGGATTGGTTTAGAGAAATGGGAATTGGGGATTAGGGATTGGGGATTAGATGAAGAGCCGGCATGTGTTCTTTCTAATCCCTAACCACTAATCCCTTATCCCTCACTTAGCTCTCGGATGCGCGCGTTGATACGCCTCACGCAAGGCCGCCGTGCTGACGTGCGTGTATATCTGCGTGGTGACCAGGCTCTTGTGTCCCAAAAGCTCTTGTACGCTGCGGATGTCGGCGCCGCGGTCGAGCAGGTGAGTGGCGAAGCTGTGGCGCAGCGAGTGCGGACTGGTGCGGCCGTCCAGTCCGGTCAGCTTGAGATATTTTTCCAACATTCGCGCGACGCTGCGGGTGGTCAGACGGCGGCCGAACTTGTTGACGAACACCGGCGCGGCGACCCCCGCTTTGAGTTGCGGGTGCAACTTCCTTGCCCTCAGCCAGCGCCGCAGCGCGTCGAGCGCGTAGGAGCCGAACGGGGCCAGTCGTTCCCGTCGCCCCTTACCGCGGACCCGCAGCAGCGCGGCCTGAAAATCCAGGTCGGCGTCGTCCAATCCGACGACTTCGCTGACCCGCAGACCGGCGGAATACATCGTCTCCAGGATTGCCCTATCGCGCAATCCCATCGGTTCGTTGGCCGGCGGGACGTCGAACAACCGGCCCAATTCTTCGGCCGAGAGAAAGTGGGGCAACGTTCGGCCCTGCCGAGGCGTCCGCAATGGCTTGGCCGGATTCGTCTCGGCCCAGCCTTCGCGCTGGCCGAAGCGAAAGAAGCTCCGCAGCGCGGCGATGTGCCGTGCGATGCTGCTTTTTGCGTAGCCCGAATCGTGCAGGGCCGATACATAGTCGCGCAAGTCGGAGACGGTGATCTCGCCGGCCGAAGGCAACACGCCTTCGCGGCCTTCGCCGAGATACTCGGACAGGGCTTCGAGGTCTTCCCGGTAGCTCTTGATCGTCAGCGGCGAGGCGTTCCGCTCGACGGCCATGTACTTCAAGAATCGGGCAACGGCGTTCTGCATGGAAGAGATTGGTGATTGGGGATTAGAAATTGGAGATCAAAACCATGTATTCTAATCCCTAAGCTCCAATCCCTGATTCCTCAATGCAGCGGTACGCTGAAGCGCGAGTTGGCGGCGAATTTTTGGCTTTCCTGACGAATCTTCTGGCTCAACACCGCGGCGTCGTACCAGGTGAAACTCAACTCCGGATTGGAGGCGAAGCGTCCGAGGGTTCGCAGAGTCTCCGCGCGGTTGGCGTCGTTGTAGAGAAAGACGTATCGTTCGTCCCCTTTGACCATCGCCAGTACGTTGATGTCCTGATTCACCTTGAAAAATCTCCTCGCGCGGCTTTTCCCGAAAGGAAACGAATTGCATGCTCCTGTAAGTTCTTATCGGCCGAAGACGCGTGGTTGCGCCACAAGGACGCAGTTTTGCGGTTCGTGCGGTTTGCGTTCAGCTTGCGGAGCTAGCATCGACAGCAAAGGCCGGATTTTGACGCACTAATGCCGCCGCATGCTTCCCAAGAACGCACTGGTCCGATTATCGGCAAAGTTTGCGCGTTTTCTCCAGTTTCCATTGGATGGGAAATCACAGAAATGAATGTTTAGCCGGCGTGCTTGCACACCGCGTAGAAAGGAGATTCTCCTCACTACCCAAAATGGCGAATTAAGGTAAAATAGTTGAGGTAAATTACGGAAGATCGATATGAAGATTTCTGTTGAATTGACAGCCGACGAATCTGAATTAGTTTCTATTGCGGAAAACCACTGTAGGGTGCGTGCTTGCACGCACCAGCTTGGTTTTGCCGCGAAATAAGGTGCGTGCAAGCACGCACCCTACG
>JAFGLH010000197.1 GCA_016928165.1 Pirellulales bacterium
GAGAACTGCCGATCCGCGAGATGCTCCGTTATCCGCCCTTCGCGAGCATGATCCGGCTGGTCGTGCGCGGGGCGGTCGATCCGGTCGCGGCCGGATTCGCCAAACACATCGTCGAGCGATTGCAGGCGTCGCTGGGCGAGCGAAAGGCGGACGCCCGCGTGCTGGGTCCGGCCCCCTGTCCGTTCGCCCGGCTGAAAGGCCAATACAGGTTCCAGATTCAGGCGCAAGGCCCCGACGGCGGCCTGCTCCGCGCCGCCGTCGCCGAGACCGTCGCCGGACTGGAGCCGCCGGAAGGCGTGCGGTGGATCGTGGACGTGGACCCGGTGGATATGTTATAGCGACGAGAGATATTCAATAATGTTTGAATTGATGACTGTTTAGCGGCCGTCGGTACGACGGCCAAAACCTCACGCGTTATTGCCCGCAACGCAAATAACGAAACAGACCGTGCAGCGCGAACCCGCCGCCGAGGCCGAAAATGGTCTCGACGGGACCGGCCGACGCTTCGCGCGAATATCGGTCCAGGAAATGCTGCGTATCCCTCAATAGGCCGTCGAACAGCGGCTCGAACTGTCGATACAACTCGCCGACGTTTTCCGCCGATTCCACCGATCGCTTCAACTTTTCCGCTTGGGCGAAGCTGAGCCTAAATTCCTTAACCAGCGCGCGGGTAAAACTTTCGCCGGCGATGCCGCTGCCGAGGAACCACAGCGACCGCGGCGCACTGACGATTATGCTCGTCGCCGCGCAGCCCACGTCCAAGGCGGCCACGGGCGTTTGGCGGGAGGTCGCCGCATCGGGGGCGCGACCCAAGCAATCGTGGAGCAGCAGGTTGTGCAGCGCGATGAAATCCGGCTGTAATACGTCGATGCGGAGGCCGGCGCGGCGGAACGATTCGACGAACCTCTCGACGGCGTGCCGTTTCGCCGCGACCAGCAGCGCGCGTCCCGTCTCCCTGGCCGGGCGCTCGGCGGCGGCCGCGTCGAAGGGATGATAGTCCCAAATTAACTGTTCCAGGGGGATGTTAAGTTGCAGGCGTGCCTCGAACTCGACGAGCTTGCCAGCCTTGGCGGCGTCGGCGGGCGGCAGCTCGAACTGCCGGCACAGCGCCACGCGGCCCGGCAGCCCCGCGCAGACCCGCTCCCCCTTCAGCGCCCAAGCGCCGAGCAAGGTTTTCAGCGTATCGACGACAAGCTTGCTTTCCTCGACTTCGTTGGCGGCGTGGTTGAGCGGTTTGGCGTGCTCGATCAGCAGGGCGGCTTCGACGATGGCCTCGCACTTGGCCGCGTCCCAGGCCAGCTTGACCGCTTTCAGGGCGCTGGTGCCGAGATCGATTCCCCACGCGGAGCGGGCGGTTTTGGCGCGGACCAAGCGGGCAACCCGACCCAACATGCCTAGCCGTCCGACGGCGGACAGATTGATGTCCACGGCCGCTCCGCCGACGCCGGCCAGCGCCAGCCCGCAGGCGGCGGCGAATCTGCCCGGATGCCGGTGCAAGTCGGCCGTCTCCGGCGAATCAATCGACGATATGCGGTGGAAAGAGGCCAACCACTCGACCGGCGCGCCCAAGGGTGTGTTTTTCGGCGGGTTGGCCCAAGCAAGAGGCTGCCCCGCGGAGCGGGCGGCCGCCGCCCGACGCCGCCGTTGCAGTTCGTCGTGAAGTTTTCTCATGGTTGCATCGCTCGGCGATAAAAGCCGCATCCGCTCGGCCAGCGCGAACAAGGTTTGATCGACCACCGGCGCGTTTCGCAAGTCGCGGGCCAGGCATGCCGTTTCGCGAGCCCGCCGCAGGAGTTCGACGACGCCGGCATCGCCTGCCTTCGGCGGAATCCGCTCCAGCAACTGCACGGCCCGCTCATAGCGGTGTTCGTTCAATGCCTTCTCGGCCGCCGCGGCGATGCGTTGTTGAACTTTTTCGGCAAGTGTCATTGCCTCCGCGTGGCGCGGTTGCAGGGCCAGCAGCCGTTCGATCTTGGTCAACAGGTCGTCGATGCGTTTATGTTGCGCGTCGTCGCGTATTTCGGCCTCCAGCGCGGCGATTTCGCGGCGGCATTGCCGGCTGCGCGTCAGCAAACCCTTGATTTGATCGCTTCTGAGCGGCGGCGACACCGCTTCGAGCGCTCGCGCGGCGGCCTCGTAGTCGAATTCGGCGAGCAATATTTCCGCGCGTTGTCGCGCCGTTTCCGCCTCGTTGCGCCGTTGCACGCGCTCGCGCGATGCTTGTTTCAGCATTTCCGCGGCCCGCCGAGCTTGGTCGAAGACGCGGGGATGCTTGTTCTTGCCGACCGCGCCGAGCAGCACGATGGCCTCCTCGAAGCGGCATTCGGCCCACAATCGTTCGGCCTCGCGGAGTTCGTTTTCGACTCGCTCGATGTTTTCCGCGGCGACCCGTCCGATGTTTGCGCCGCAAGCGGCGCAGAATTCCTCGCCGGCGGCGCACGTTTCTCCGCAATTGAAGCACGCCTCCCAGAGCGGCGCGCCGCATTTGGAACAGAATTTTCCGGTCCTTTGATTGTCCGCGGCACAGCGCGGGCAGCGCAAGCCCGTTGCGGCGGCGTCTTCCATCTCTTCGATCATCGACATCAGTTGTGTTTTGTGGGCGGTTGATTATTTGCCGGCCGTCTTGGGTGGCGACTGCCCGACCGGATCGCACTGGACGACGAGCACCTCGACGATCGTCCGCCCCTCGCGATTGGCGAGGTGTTGGTTACCGAGGTCGGCGGCCTCGACGAACACGTCGATCGAGCGGGCGAGCGAGGAGCCGGCCGGCCGGTCGAGGGCATCGAGCCAAATTCCCTCGTCGGTATCGTGTTCCTCGTGGGCGGGCAATTGACGCCGATAGTAGCCGACGACAGCCGCCGGCCTCGCCAGTTGGGCCGTGCGAATGTAATGGACCTTCAGCGGCGAGAGAGCGGCCAGCGACTCGGTCGTCCCTTTCAGGTCCTCCGGCCAGTCGAGCTTGTACGCCGCGACCACCTCCGCGTTAGGGTGGGGCTTTATCGGAAAAGCGTCGATGTCGAGGCTATCGCCGGCGCGGCGGCCGGTCCTCGGGCTCGCCAAAGCCGCTTCGCGAAATTGACGGCACATCGCCTGCGTCAATTTTTTGGAATACGCCATCCACCGTCGAGCAGTCTCGTCGCGTTGCCGTCTGGCTTCGAGCAGCGCCTGGGCTTTTGCCGAAGCGCCCCGCTTGTCGGCGCGACGCTTGGAGGACGATCGCGGTTCGTCGCCCGGCAGGGGATCCTGCCGAGGCAACATCTTCACCGACATCAGAAAGCCCGGCTCCGGCGCCGCCCTCTCGCCGAAGGCGATCGACTCCAACGCCTTCGGCTCCTGGTCCCAATGAAGTTCCAACAGGCGATGCAGGGCCGCCCGCAGCGAGCGGTCGGGAATCGCGGCTGCCAGGGAAATCAGTTCCTTGTTTTGATCCATTTCGTCGATGGCCAACAGCCTTCGCCCGACCGCCCCGGCAAAATCGGCGCTCCATAAGCGTCCGGCCACTGCGCGATAATCATCCGGTGCGGCATCGGCGTCTTTCTCGATTTTATCGGGCAGCGGCGCGCCCAACAGGCGGCAGATCGCAAATCCGCCCGCCGCGACAAACCGCTTCTCCAGCGATTCGACGGTCTCCGGGGCCAAACGGCCGCACTGGTAAACCGCGATTTGAGGCATTAAGTTTTCGGGCAGAGATTCGCCGAGGCAGGTCCACAACTCGTCGAACCGTTCCCGCGGCATATCCGCTGCAATCATGTACTCCGCCAACCGCAGACGCAAAGACGGAGCGGCGGATTTTTTCACGACGGCGAGGATTTTCTCCCGCCGTTGCTCGTCGCCCGCACGTCGTCCGTTGCACGAGCGGCCGGCCATCGTGATCGTGCGAAGCAGGGCGTCCTCGTTTTCACGGGAAGGGCGCTCGACGAGCATTTCCGCCGCCGCCACGGCCGCGAGCAGCTCGTCCGCGGTCTTCATCTCGCCGGCGGCCAACCGTTCGATTGCCCGCCACGCCTCGGGCGTGTCGGCGTCAGCCAAGGCTACGACGATCGCCTCGATGCGTTGCGTTTCGCCCTTGCGGCGAGAACGTCGCGATTTGACGGTTTGCGTATCGGACGCGGGTTCCGCCAACAATTTCAGCAGAATTTGGACGGCGGTTTTTTTGTCGGGGTGCCGATTGCCCAAATAGCGGATCGCTTTGTCCATCCTCCGATCGTTCGTCTTTCCGGCGGCGTAGTAGTCTTCTGGTTTCCAATCGGCAAAATTACCGGGGAGACCGGGCGGTTGGGGTTTGCGGCGAGCGGTAGGGTCGTTTCTTGATCTGCGCGTCGGTAGGCGCGTGTTATTTACGGAGGTCTTACCCGCTTCGGCATCCTCTTTTATTTTCTGGGCTTGTTCTTTCTTTTCCTTTTCCTCCGCTTTTTCTTTTACGGCGTCTTTTTTGGCTTCCTCTTGCTCCCGACGCGATTTTTGCGCAAGCCATTCGTCTCGCGACATTCCACCCCAGGGTTCGGTGAAATTTTCCACCCCGCCGCCCCCGCAACCGCGAGCCGCGAACATTATTAGCGCCAGCAGGCCGCACGCTATGAGCACGATTTTCGTGGGCGTAATGGTTCCCATGGTCGGACAAGCTCCCGAGCGGATGGATGAGTCTTTGTTTTTACCGCGAGCACATTAAGGGCGCGCTAGCGGTTTGTTTGGTCTTGATGAGAAAGGCCGGAAAACGCTCTGAATTACGTTCCCCTGTCGCTAAGGACCGCGAAGGAGACCTTCAATTTGGCGATTTCCGGCATTTCGGGGTGATCGGTGACGATTTTCACCGTGCCCATTCTCTCCGGGGCGACGAAACTGCCCGGTGGTGCGTCGGGCGGGACTTCGATGATGACCCGATACAAGCCCTTATCGGCCATCTCGGACGACTCGGCGAAGACCCGCACCTTGAGGAAGTCGGGCGTTTTCTCGATCTCTTTGACGGTTATTCGCCGATGGTCGCCGCGAACTTTCAGCAGCAGTTTGGCCCGACCGCCGCGCCCGCGTTCGAGAGCGCCAATCCGCACGATCCCCTGACTGTCGATCTTTGGTCCATAAACGGTGCCGAGCGACCGCCTTCGTCCGCCGAAGGATATGCAAATTTTTCTCGACGCGGTTTGATGCCGGGCGTCGGGCGCGGCGGCGGGCCGGGCGTCGACTTCGATCTTGCCGGAGAAACCCATGCCGGTCCAGCCGGGGGCTGTGTGAAGCGTGGCGACGTAGCCCGAGCGGGCATACTTGTATTCGGCGAGCCGTTCTTGCGGAGCGGGTTGGATGTCCCAAGTCACGCCCTCTTGCGTGCTGTGCATGCCGGACAACTCAAACGAATCCCAGACTTCCGAAAAGATCAGGGTGGCGAATTCCATCGGTGCTCCGGCCCCTAGATCGTTGTCGTGGACGCCCGAGGGGGCGGCGACCAGATAGCGCCGCACGTCGCCGTGGATGGTCAGTTCGATCCGCGATCGTTCGGGATCGTTCGTCGCAAAGGCGGCGGTGTGTGAAAACGGTCCCTCGATCCCCTCGGTCTTCGATTCAATCGCGATCGGTCCCGCCTTGCCTGGCGGTATCTCGCGCGGCGCGGACGCCACGGTGCATTTGCATGTGGTGCCGACCTTTTTTATATACAGCGGGGCGTCCCCTTCGTTGCAGATAATGAAAGTATGCCGGCACTTGTCGCTCGGATCGAGAACGCCCAGGTCTCGGGAGATTTCCTTGATCGCGATTCTCGAAGCGGGCGGATCACTCTTTTCCGGCGGATTCAGGGCAGAACTGGGCGAACGCAGCGCATAGGTAATCAACAGCACGGCCGCGACGGCAATCGCGCAGCCTCCAAATACGGCATATCGTCGTCGCATGACGGAAGGCATCTCCTGAAAGAAGGAATGCCTTAATGCTATAGCAGCCGCGCTAGCGAATCGCTAGAGAAAAGTTAGGACCGCGCTATTTATCGCAGTGAGCTTTCCGCTTCGTTGCCGAGGAAGGTGTTCAAGTCCCTTTTTGCGACGGGGACCAGAGGATTGCCAGTGGCGGAATAGATTTCGGCGCGTTGCGTGAGGAACCATTTCTCCCAAATTACGTTCGGCTCCAGGGCCTGGGCGGATCGTATGATCGCTTCCGGCCCTAGCAACGGCGCGATCGCACAGAGCGCTCTCACCCGCTGCTGCTCGTGGAGATGGACGGCCAGCGGCTCATCCAATGCCGAACGGATTTTCGCGGCGTACAATCGGTCGCGCCGGGCGAGGTCGACCGCCATGGGGAACAGCAAATCTGCAACGTGTGAGAAAATCCAAGGGCTGCATCGTAATCGCATGAAGACGTTTGCCAGCTTATCGGCCGCCGCCGCGTATTTCCGCTGTTTCCACAGCGCGACGGCCTCGATGCCGTCGGCCTCCAATGGTGACGCTCGACGGAGTTGCTCGATTATCGGCCGCGCCTTTTCGCCGTCCAGGCCGGCATGGACCAGCGACAGGATTGCCCGGTCGGTGGACGAACGCAACGGAAACGGATTTTCCGCCCAAAGCTTCGCCGCCGCGCGGCTATTGCCCGACCAGTAGGCGCGAAACAGGGCGGTCCGAGCCTTTTGTTCATCGGTCGGATTGGGGGGCGGGATCACCTCGCCGCGAAACAGCGCCATGAACATCTGGCGATGGTCGTCGACTTCGCGCCAGTCGACTAGGCCGTCTACCGCCGGGCGATTGTCGCACAATTTGATCGCCGTTTGATGCAGATCGGTTACGGAAAAGTTGATTGATTGCCCCACGCTGCGGGCGAAGGCGTACTCGATCAGATTATGGTCGTCGGTGTTGATTGCCCGCGCGTCGCGCCGCAAGGCGTCGATGGTTTTTCCTCCGGCGACGAATCGCGCCAGCACCGCTTCGAGGTTTTCCGCCCGCCAACCAACGGCGAAAGCCGACTTGAACGGTTCCACGGCCAGACGTTGCCTGCACTGTTCGATGGCGACGATCAACGGCTCTTGCGAACAGATCACCAGTATGTCTTCGGCCTTCGATTGCCAGGCCTCGACGTGGTCGAATACTGAGCGGAGCGTGGCGCAGATGACCGCGACGGTTTGGGCGTCGATTTCGTAGGCTTGCACCCATTGAATGAACAGCCCTCGGCGGTTGAGCCGTTGCCGGGCGGCTAGATAAAACTCCTCAGTAAACAGATTGGCGATACCGGCCCGATACGGATTCGACGGTTCGGAGAAGATCAAATCGTACGACTTGGGGATCGTCAGCAGGATTTCGCGGGCGTCGTCGTAGATGCGGTTTACTTTTGGGTGTTCGAGGACGTTGTGGTTGACCGCCGCGCAGCGTCGGGCCATTTCGTCGATCGCCGGCTCGATTTCGGCCACGTCGACCGATTCGATCGACGAGACCTCGGCCAGCCAGCCGGGCGTTTCGCCTGTGCCCAGCCCGACGATAAATGCGGTTTTCGGATCGGGATGGAGCATGGCGGCCAGCACGCCTGAGACGAGCTGCGTGCCTGCGTCGTTGACGGCGTCTCCGTCGCATTTGCCGTTGATGTAGAACGAAACGGCGACTTCGTCGACCAGGGCGACGCTTGCTTCAACCCCGTCGGCTTCCCAGATCACCCGCCGCCGCCGGGAGTTGATCCAGTTTTGCAGCGCGTTGGGGTCGCTGGGCAGCGCGAATCGTCCCGCGCCGATGCCGCTGTGTCGCCAAACGGCCGTGGGGCCTTCGCTCCACAGGCAGAACAGCGCTAGGCAGATCGCGGCGGCAGGCTGGAGGAGCGTTTTCCTCGCGCCGACCCGGCGCAAGGAGATCGCCGTCGCCGCCGCGGCGATGCCGGCTAATAGCAGCACGACCGCGCGCCACGTGCCCGGGGCGCTGAGCAGCGGCAATGCGCCGAACCCTCCGGCCAGCGATCCAAGAATCGCCCCGACCGTGTTCCACGCGAAGGCGTATCCGACCTGCCGGCCGACGTTTTCCCGGCCCGAGCCGAGCAGGGCTATCAGCAGCGGGAACTGCACTCCGCTGACAACCGCCGCCGGCAGGATGACGATCGAGGCCGTGACGGCCCAGCCGAAAACGCTGTCGGAGAATCCGCCTGCGGCTTCGTGGCAGCGCGCGGCCAGTAAAGCGAGGCGGTCGCCGAGCGCGAAGGGAAACGCCACGCAAAGCGCTTCCAAGGCGCAAGAAAGGGCGAATATCCGCGGCGTCGGACGCAGGCGGCGGAAGAGCGGCGCGTAGGCCGCCCCGCCGACGCCGATGCCCAGCAGCGCCACGGCCAGTATCAACCCGAACGTATACGTCGTGCCGCCGAGGATCGGGCCGAGCATCCGATACCAGACCAACTCCATCAGGAAGAAGGCGAATCCGACCAGCGCGGCGAACAGATATATCCAACGGGAAGAGAGGGCGATTTGCGGCGCGAGGGCCGCATTGCCTTTTTTGATCCTCTTTATTAGTTCGATTTTTTCGGCCGCTTCGACTTCATCATTTTCGTTCCGCGAGAGCCGCCACGCGGCGGCCGCGACCAGCAGACTCAACGAGCAGCCGAGCCAAAGCGTGGTTCTCGTGCCCAGGCTGGGCAGGAGCATGAACGTGGCTAGGACCGCGCCGCAGACGCCGCCGAGGGTGTTCGCGCCGTAGAGTCTCCCCGCGCCGCGGCGATGTTCGTCGCCGGCGGAGGTGGCCGCGCGGACGGCCGCCGGGAGCGTTCCGCCCATCAGCATCGTGGGCACGATCAGGACGGCCGCCGAGAGCGCCAGCCGGACAAGCGTAGCCCCGGCGAATCCGAGCGTCGATTGTCCGCCCAGCGAGATGTAGATCGCGCGGACCAGATCGATCGACAGCGGGCTGACCGCCGCCGTGAGCGCGACGCCGAACTCCAGTCCGGCATAGAGGCGCAGGGGCCGTTTAACCTCGTCGGCTCGTCGGCCCAGCAGCGCGTTGCCCAGCCCCAGTCCGCCCATAAATATTGCGACCACCGCCGCCGAGGCCGCGGTGGTCGCCCCGAACACCAAGCGGAATTCCCTCATCCAGGCGACTTGCACGGTCAGGGCGGTCAGCCCGGAACAAAATAGCAAGGCCCGGATGACGGAGCGGCGCATATCGATTGAAAATTTCGGATTCAATTTGAAATTACAGTTGTGAACAGAATGAATTCCGTTCTACTCTCATCAAAAACGAGAGCGGACCGCCGTTGGAGCGACCCGCCCTCGCCTGATCCAAATCAGGTTGGCGATTCAAACGACTCGGGCGAAGCAATTGGTGCCTTCCCGAAGTCGAACGTCATTGCCGTCAATCTTGCTCGGTGTCGAAGGCTTTGCCGTGAGTGGGATTCTCGAGGAACACGCCGCTGAAGATTTCCTGCACCGGCAACTCGACCGGACCGGCCTTGAACATCGTTCCGGCCGTTCCAGAATCGACGGCGTCGATAATGAACCCGGGGTTCAGGTAGCTGTCTCCGTTCTGGTCGGAAAACTGCTTCACCGAGCCGTCGGCCATGAGGATGTTGCAGGTGCCGTTGTGGTGCGCGTACCAGTCGCGGGTGTCGTGGAGGAAGTATCCTTCGTTGTGGCTGGCAGCCGCGCTGGCGCCGGCATAGATCGCGTCCCAATCGCCGGCCATCTCGGCCGCCACCTGGTTGGTGAGGTCCACGTCAGCTTCCGGTATCCAGATGCCGTTTCCGCTGACCAGGTTGGCCGGGCCGTCGCAGAAGGCCTCGGTCAGCCGCGAGCCGGCTTCCATATAGACGGTGTCGGTGGCTTCCGAATAGAGTTCATCGGAGAGGAAGGCCTCGCCCGGATCGCCGGGACCGCCGCAACCGAGCAGCGGGATATTCGAGGCGGGGATCGTCGAATTTTCCAGCATCCGCATGGTGAGCGGCCCCGTGGTGGCGCCGAGTCCTTTTCCGGTCGAAGCGCCGCCGTTGGGCAGCGGCCACGTGTAGACCAGCGAGTCGCTGACGTATTCGGCGGTCTTTTTCGGCCCGCCGCGGACAAGATACCAGCTTGCGACGTAGTTGGTGTTGTAGCCCTTGTCGAGCAACGCCTCGGCGGCCAGGGCGGCGTTGGCTTCGTTGGCGGCATCCACCAAGCCCGCACAAAAGCCTTGGGTAAGCCGCTCCGCGGGGCAGCCGTCTTTGGCGTTGTTTGTGACGCCGCCGTTGGCGATGATGTCGTTCCACTTCTCCAGGCCCTGCATGGGGTTGCCCGGATCGAGCAACTTACCCGGCTCGCAGACGCCTAGGTTGACCAAGTCGGCGACCCAGCCCCAGGTGTCGGGGCAGCCGTCGCGGCGGAAGTCGAACGCACCGGTGCAGAGCCGGGTGCGCGAGTCGCGGTCGGCGTGCAGCAGCAGGCCGATGCCGAATTGGCGGAGGTTGCTCTTGCACTGCGCGCCGCGGGCGGACTCGCGGGCCGCCTGCAACGCCGGCAACAACATCGCCGCAATAATACCGATGATCGTGATTACCACGAGCATCTCGACGAGCGTGAAACCACGCCGTTTGGTCGAACGTTTCATTGTGAGAATCTCCTTTTGTCTGTTTTAGATGCCGAAAACGCGTTGCGTCGCGAGACGCGGCGGTTTCCCTCGCTTCGCGGCTTGAGAAACCCGCCGACAACTTGCGAACTAATAGAGTTGTCTTTCCGCTCCAATTCGGGCGTATACCCGTTGCGCGTCACGATCGTTGACATTGCAATCTTTGGTTCCTGCCCGGACACCTCCTTTCTCCGCTGTGTAGCGGTTTTATCTCAAGTACCACTTACTCAATATCATTTCCTCGGGCAGTTCGATCTCGGCGTCGGCGAAGCCGTTTGCCGGGGTCGGCTGGAACCCGTCGTTCAGTAGTCCGTCGTTGTTGCCGTCGGCGAAGGCGCGTACGCTTCCGTCGGCGAAGAGGACGTTGCAGGCGCCGCAATGCACGGGAGCGAATCCGCGGAAATCCTGCCGCGTGGCGTTCCATGCGGCCCACCAGCCGTCGGCGCCGCCCTGCGGGGTTCCGTCGGCGAATTTTGGCGCGTCCATTTCTGGATTGGTCGCCGGGCCGGGCGTTGTGCTCATGGCGGTCGGATCGCCCGCTTCGTTATTTCCGATCGGCATGGCGAGCGGCGATGACGTCCCGCCGCAGCCGAGCAGCGGGATGAAGCTGGTCGATACCGAGGCGGTGTCCGCCCTGCCCGGGGTCAACGGCCCCAGCGTGGAATGGAGGGCCATCCTGCTGGGCGCGCACCCCGGCTTGTCGCTTTTGATGTTGCCGCTTTTGTCCAGCAGCAGCCCCGATCGCACCAGCCACCAGCTCGTCGTGTAGTTGGTGTTATAGTGTTCCTTGTAGATGTCGTTTTCCACCAGCGCCCTTCGCTCATAGCTGCCGGGGGCCAGGTTTTGTTCCACGATCGCCCGGCATGGATTGACGATCGGCGAGCCGTCCGGGGCCGTGCGGGCGGGACTGCCCAAACGATCGACGCACGTCGCGGAGGTGGAAACGATCATGTTCAACAATTCGTTGTAAGTGGCGCTGATCCGCGCCGGGTTCGAGGGGCAAAGCATCTCCCCGACCGGTATGCCTTGTTCGACCAGGTCGGCGACCCAGCCAACTTCGGTCACGCAGCCGTCGTGTTTCCAACTGAACGCTCCCGAGCAATACGTCTGATTGCGTTGGGCATGGGCGGCAAAGCCGATGCCGAATTGCCGCAGGTTCGACGCGCAGGCGGTTTGCCGGCTGGCCGCCCTGGCGCGTTGCAGGGCGGGGAACAACATCGCCACCAACATGCCGATAATCGAAACGACCACCAACAATTCCACCAGACTGAACCCCGACCGGTTTTTCGTTGTTCGCATTACCGACTCCCATTTCGGCGGTGTGATTAAGCCGACGACGTTTTCCGGCCGTGCCCGAGACGACCCGCCGACGGCCGACATTGAGGGAATTATCGTCCGGCCGCATGGGAGTTTGATGTGCGAGGCGAGAATCTTCGGTCAGAATTCAGTTAGAAAAACGTTCGCCTCTCCGGCCCGCGGCGCCCTGGGCGCGTTACGCCTCGGATCGTATATTGGACGGGCGGCCCGCCCGGTCGCCTACCGATCGCCTATTTGTTATGCGCGCGGCAGTCCGAACATGAGAAAACCATTGCCGCCAACCTGCTTCCTCGCCGCCATCGGCTCGATGGCCGTCCTGCATTTGCTGCTGCCGATCCGGCAACTGTTCGACTGGCCGTGGCGGGCCATCGGGTTGGCGCCGCTCGCCGCCGGCGTTGCGTTAAACCTGCTCGCCGACCGGTCGTTCAAAAAGCTGGGAACAACGGTCAAGCCGTTCGAGAAATCCCAGGCATTAGCCGTCGACGGCGTGTTCAGGATCAGCCGGCACCCGATGTATCTCGGCATGGTCCTCATGCTGCTCGGCATAGCGATATTGCTCGGTTCCGTCGCGCCATGGTTTGTTGTGCCGCTATTGGCCGTCGGGTTCGACAGGGCGTTTATCCGGCCCGAAGAGCGCGTGTTGGACGCAACGTTCGCGGACGAGTATCGCGCGTACCGCCGCCGCGTGCGACGATGGATATAACAATTCGCCGGAAAAGACCTGGACACAACGAAGATTGCCCGCGAGAATATGCAAATGGGCGGTGAAGGGGACAGGCACATTTTTAGCCCTTGAAAGGGCGAAAAAAATGAGTCCGTCCCCGGTCCGTGAACAGTTACGGTTTTTTTCTCGCGGATTTATAGTTATTTTTGCGCCCGTAGCTCAACGGATAGAGCAGCGGACTTCTAATCCGCAGGTTGCAGGTTCGAGTCCTGCCGGGCGTGCTTGGGATCGTGCCCCATGCTTCAGGCGCGGCGGCGGCGCATCGCCGCCGCAGTGCAATCGACCGAATAACCGCTAGACATCCAAATTCCGCGCTTCCATGGCGTGTTTTTCGATGAACTCGCGGCGGGGTTCGACTTTGTCGCCCATGAGAATGCGGAATAAATTGTCGGCCGCGCCGACGTCCTCCATCCGCACCTGCATCAGGGTGCGGTTGGCCGGGTCGAGCGTCGTTTGGCGCAGTTCCTCGGCGTTCATTTCGCCTAGTCCCTTGAAGCGAGTGACGTGCAGGCCCTTCTCGCCGGCGGCGCGGATCGCCGCCAACAGGCCGCGGAGGTCGTCCAAACCGGTGCTCGTCTCGCCGCGGCGGAGCATGTAGCGCGGCGCCTCGACGCCGGTCCGTTCTTGCGGAATGAGACTGTCCAGTTCGAAGCCCATCTCGCGCAAGTCGGCCAGTTGGTTGTTGATCGAACGGACTTCGTGCAATTCGACAATATGCAAGCGGGCATGCGGTTCGGCGGGCTGCTCGCCGTTCAGTCCGTCGGACAAGTCCAGTTCCTTGCCGACCTCGCGCTCTCCGGCGGCGACGAACTCGTCGAGTTGTTCGCGGGTGGTGAACCACTTCTCCTGCTGGCCGAGGAAAACATGGTAGACGGGCAGCCGGCCGCTGGCCGGATCGAAGCGGGTGGCGTGTTCGCGGAGGCTGACGCCCCGCCGCTCCAGCGCCAGCAGCGATTCCTCCAGCGCGGCCAGGGTCCGACAGAGCCGCTCCATCTGCTGTCCTTTGATGTTTCGCCCGTCGCCGGGGTCGAAGACCGCGTCGTGCAAGCCGGCCTCGAGCAGTTGGGTCTTCATCTCCTCTTCGGTCTGGACGTAGTAGGTCTCTTTTTTGTGCCGCACGCGAAACAGCGGCGGCTGGGCCACGTAGACGTATCCGGCCTTGATCAGCGGGTACATCTGCCGATAGAAAAACGTCAGCAGCAGGGTGCGGATGTGCGAGCCGTCGACGTCGGCGTCGGTCATGACGATGATCTTGCTATAGCGCCGCTTGGCGAGGTCCATTTCCTCGCCGATGCCGGCCCCGATGGCGGAGATCATGCTGCGGACTTCCTCGTTGGCCAGCACTTTATCGTCGCGCGATTTGTAGGCGTTGATGATTTTTCCGCGCAACGGGAGGATGGCTTGGTATTGGCGGATGCGTCCCCCTTCGGCGCTTCCGCCGGCCGAATCGCCCTCGACCAGGTACAGTTCGCAGCGGTCCACCTCTCGGCTGGTGCAATCGCGTAGTTTTCCGGGCAGGCCCCCGCCGCCGAGGGCGGTTTTTCGTTCGCGGACAAGTTGCCGCGCCTTCCGCGCGCTCTCTCGGGCTTCGGCCGCCAGGAGGCCTTTCTGCACGATGATTCGTGCCGTCTTCGGGTTTTCTTCTAGAAACTTCGCCAGGTAGTCGCCGAGGGCGGAGTTGACGATGCCTTCGATTTCGCTGTTGCCCAGTTTGGTTTTGGTTTGCCCCTCGAACTGCGGTTCGGGCACGCGCAGCGAGATGACGGCGGTCAGCCCCTCGCGGCAATCGTCGCCGCTGGGGACGAGGTCTTTATACAGCCCGGACTTCTTGCCATAAGCGTTGATCGTGCGGGTAATGGCGGCGCGAAACCCCGACAGGTGCGTGCCGCCCTCGGTCGTGCAGATATTATTTACGTAGGAATGGACGTTCTCGGTGAACTCGCTGGAGTATTGCAGGGCAATGTCCAAGCCGACGCCGTCGAACTCGTCGGCGACGCGGATGATTTCCGGGTGGGCCGGTTCGCTGGCCCGATTCAGATACTCGACGAAATCCAAAATACCGTGCTGGTAATGAAAGACTTCCTCGTCGCCGGTCCGCTCGTCGCGGAGCAAGATTTTCACGCCCTGGTTGAGGAAGGCCAGTTCCTGCAGGCGGCGATGGAGGATGCTATATTGGAAATTGGTGTTGGGAAATATCTGTGGGTCCGGCTTGAAAGTGGTTTTCGTACCCACGCGATCGGTGCGGCCGATGCGACGGACTTCGGCCACGGGCACGCCGCGCTCGTATTCTTGCTGATAAACGTGGCCGTTCCGGCGGACCTCGACCTCGCACCATTCGGAGAGAAAATTGACCACCGTAACGCCGACGCCGTGCAGCCCGCCGGACGTTTGATAGGCACCCTTGCGGAACTTGCCGCCGAACTTCAGCACGGTCATCACGCCTTGGAGCGTGGAGAACCCCAGGTCGTCGTGCTCTTCGACGGGGATGCCGCGGCCGTTGTCTTCCACCATTATCGAGCCGTCGTTGTTGACGACGACGGATATTTCGTCGGCGTATCCGGCCATCGCCTCGTCGATCGAGTTATCCACCACTTCGTACACCAAGTGGTGCAGGCCGCGGGGGGTGGTGTCGGCGATGTACATGCTGGGGCGCTCGCGGACGTGCTCCAGATCGCTGAGGTGTTCCAGGTCCTTGGCGCTATAGTCGGCATCGCCCTTGGAGCGGTCGAGGCGGTAGGTGCTCAAGTCCGGCGACGGCGTCGGTTCATGCGTTTCGTTCGGCATATTTCTTTTGTCTTTTCTTTCTGGACGCGGATAAATAATCTTTTCGGGCACGCGCCGACTTACTGCTCGATGCTTCCCACCCGGAAGCGAAGGTTTTCTATGCCTGCCTCCGGCGCCAGTTTACTCAGCGATTCCAGCAGCGCGTCTTTCTGAAATCCTAGTTCTTGAATCAAGGTTGAATTGGCCACGACGATCTCGAGGGTGCCGCGGCGGAGCAGGCCCGGACGCGTGTACTTGGCCGTCAGCGGGCCGGCCGCCCGCCGCCACGCTTCATTACACGTTTCGGCGCCGTGCACGCGCGCGTAACCGCGTCTGGCCATTACTTCGGCAAGCACTTCCTCGATCGCGCGTGGACCGCGTTTCATAAATCCGTTCCCATAGCTTCAACACGCCCCCGATCCAGCGAACTATTGGTCCTGCGCCAGGGGCATGATAACGTAGGCGTAACCGTCGTCCGTAACGCAGATGGCGGCGCTCTCCGCGTCGCGCAATTCCATGGTGAAGTTCTGTTCCGCGTCCAACACCTTGAGGAAGTCGCCCATGAAGCGCGGATCGAGAGTAATATCGATAGACGGCCCTTCATAGGCGACGGGCAATTCGACGTGCGATTCGCCCAGTTCCGCGCCGTGGCCGGCCAAGACTACTTTGCCGCCGCCGAAGGTTAGATTTACGCCGCGTCTGTCCTCGCTGGTCACGATGGCGGCCTGTCGGATGGCCGCGTAAAAGGGTCCGGCCGTCAACTCGATTTTTTGCATTCCATCGCGTCGGGGAAAGACATCCCTCCATTTAGGATAGCGTCCCTCCATCAAGCGAGAGTAGATGGTCGCCCGGCCGCCGTGGACCAACACGTCGTTTTCGCGCACGGAAATTTGGACGTCGCCCTCCTCGTCCGCCAAAGCCCTTTCGATTAGTTGCATTGCCCGAGTGGGAATTATCGTCGCATTGTCCCCCATAGCATACTCACCAACCGATTTGGCCGGTCCTTCCTGGCGAGTCAACCGGCGTCCATCGGTGGAAACGGCCGTCAAGCCGTCGCCGGTCAATTCCAACAATACTCCCCCGAGGGCATAACGGCTGCTTTCGGTGTCGGTGGCGTATACCGTGCGGCGAATTACTTCGCGGAAAAAGCGGGCGGGGAGTTCGTGGTATTGCTCCGCCTTAAACTCTGCCACGGCGGGAAATTCATTGGGGTTTTCGCAGGGAAGCTGAAATTCGCTCTGCCCGCCGCGGACCAATATCTTTCCGCCGTCGCTTTCCAGAAACAGCTTTTCGTCGCTGTTTTCCGACAGGATTTTCCCAAAACGGTCCCTGGGGAGAACCACGTCGCCGGGAGATTCCACGGCAATGCCGGTCACCGCGACACGTATGCCTACTTCCAAATCTGTTCCTATTAGCGTTGTTTTGTCGGCAGCGGCCTCCAATTTTATGTTTTGGAGGATCGGCTTGGGACTGCGCGGAGGGGCCACGTTGGCGGCCACTTGGAAGGCATGTAATAATTTTTCTCGTTCGCAAATTGCTTTCATACCGGTTACATTCCTTTCTTATTATTGTTTAATTGAATTCAAATAGCAGCAGTTATGAGTCGACGTCTTCAAGTGTCGACGAGGGAATTGCCGGCATCAAACACCGTTGTCTCGCAGGTGGTTGCGATGAAAAGCCGCGCCGCCGCGATTGTGAAAAATCCGTTGATTGAGTGGCATTGCATTGTCGTTTCAGCTTCGGTGATTGGCGTGAATTGCATGGCGTCGGGTTTATCTGTTGTTGAGTGTGGTCGATGTGGCCGTGGAATCGACGTGAAACGACAACGAATCGTCATGTTTTCCACAGGGCGTTTTGCAGTAGATCAATGGCTTCATGTATATTAGGGTCGTGTTTGAGGCAGGTTTCCGTTCGGCGAATGCCATGCAAGACCGTCGCGTGGTCGCGTCCGCCGAAATACCGCCCAATAGTATTTAATTGTATGCGTCCGATCCGCCGGGCGAGATACATGGCCACGCCGCGCGCGGCGACCAGCGCGCGGCGGCGGGACGGACCTCTCATATCGGCCAGACGGACTGCAAAATGTCGCGCCGCCGCCAAGGCGATCTCGTGCAAACTCGGCAGCCGGCGCAACCTGCGGCGATCAACATATTCTCGAGCGGCCGCCGGGTCAAGGAGGTCGTTGTCGCCGCACGGCTCCATTGCTTCCCACAACGCGCCGGCCAATTCCAATGCCGTGCCGCTTAGACCGTCGGCCAACACGCGCGCCGTCGCGGCTGGCAATTTCATTCCACGCGATTGGGCTAGCCGTTGCAGCAGCAGCAGGCGGGCTTCGGGGCCGGGCGGAGACAGCGGGACGGTCAGGCCGCCGCTTAAACGGCTGAGCAAGGCGGGCAATATGCCGGGCAAATCGCCGGGAGCCGTCGATGCAGTGACGATGACCCATCGTCTCGCCGCCGACAACGCGTCCATCGCGGCGACCAACTCTTCTTGTGCATTGAGTTTGTCGGAGCGGCGGTAAATCGGTCTCCCCAAGTCCTCCACGATCAGCAAGTCGGCTCCGCGATGTTTGGCGCGGAACTCGTCGACCGCTTGCGTCTCGATGGCTTCGGCGAGATCGCGGGCAAAATCGGCCGCGGACGTATGCGCCACCCGTTGGCCGCGATAACGCTTTTGCCACGCCGCGGCAATGCCTGCGGCCAAGTGCGACTTGCCGGTCCCGCAGGCACCGTGGAAGACTACGGGCGAATAATCGGCTTTCCGCCGCTCAAGGATGTGGCGGACAGCGACCACGACCAGCCGGTTTTCCGGCCCGGCCAAGAAATTACCGGATGTGCATCCACATACCCAAGTAGTGGACCCTTCTACCATGCAGCCCGGAAGAGGTATGTCAACAACGCCGTCAACCATGTCGTCACCAGTGCGGACTTGGAAGCGAACATTGTAGCGTTTTTCGGGAAAGTATACGAGGTGGGTCCGCGGGGCGTCTTTGATTGACGGGCAGGTGAAATTGGCCGTTTATTCGCGTATTTTGCATGTTTTCGGTTCCTTCCCCAGTGTCTGTCCCGAAACGCTTGCTCGCACGCAACGGCTTTATAAACCGCCGCCGAGCATGTATGCTTATGGATTGTAACCACAGGCCGGGGACCGGCTCATTTTTTCGCCCTTGAAAGGGCGAAAAATGTGCCTGTCCCCTTCACTGCCGAAAAGACCCCGATGCCGCGCCGGAACCTGCTCATTTTGCTTATGGCCGCCCTGTTGGCGCTAACTTGCTACCTCAGGGCGCACAAGAATCTGTATCTTGTCGTCATGGCTGACGCCATCGGCAAGATTGAGCGGCGCTCGTTGGAACCGATCGACGACAGGCGGTTGTTCGAGGGGGCCATGCAGGGGATGCTCGGCCAACTGGACGTCAATTCGTTCTTCGTTCCGGCGGACGATTTGGATGCTTTTCTCGAGGAAATAGAGCAGCAGTTCGTGGGCGTCGGCATGCAGATTGTTTTGGAGCCTGAAACCAACCAACTGATGGTCGGCAGTCCGCTGGTTGGCTCGCCGGCTTACCAGGCGGGCGTGTTGGCCGGCGACCGAATACTTAAGATCGACGGCGAGAGCACCGAGGGCATGACGTTGCCGGAAGCCAGTCAATTGTTGCGCGGCCCGGCCGGAACGCCGGTCGCGCTCTCCGTGTTGCACGCGGGCGAGAAAGAGCCTGTCGAGGTCACTATCGTCCGCGACGTGGTGCATGTTGATACCGTGCTGGGCGATACCCGCAACGGGGACGGTTCGTGGAACTATTTCTTGGCCGGCCGCGATCGAATCGGTTACGTCCGCATCGTGAATTTTTCTGAAACGACGGCCGAGGAGTTTGAGTGCGTGTTGAACGCGTTGACCGACCAAGGCATGCGCGGCTTGGTGCTTGATCTGCGCAACGACCCCGGCGGCTGGTTGAGGGCCGCGGTGGACGTTTGCAATCAACTGATCTCCTCCGGCGTCATCGTCACCATTCGCCGCCGCGGCGGCCGGGTCAGCGACACTTACGAAGCCGGCGGAGAGGGGAAGTTTACGGATTGCCCCATGGCGGTGATCGTCAATCAGGAAACCGCCAGCGCCGCGGAGATCGTCGCCGCCTGCATGCAGGACCACGCTCGGGCGGTAATCGTCGGCCAGCGAACTTACGGCAAGGGCACGGTCCAGGAATTGATCCCGCTCCAGCCGGGTTGCGGCGCCATGAAGCTGACCACCGCCAGCTACTGGCGGCCCAGCGGGCGGAATATTCAGCGGCCCCGGAAAGCAACCGATAAAGAACAATGGGGCGTTGTCCCGAACGACGGATGCGAGGTCGCATTGACCGATGATGAGTACGTGCAGTGGCAGTTGTGGCGGTGGCGGCGCGACGTGTATCAAGGCCCCGGCGGCGGCGAAAAGCCATACGTCGACCGCCAGCGCAAGCGGGCCGTCGAGTACATAGAGCAGGCGATAAAAAAGCCGCGACCGACGGCCGCGCCTGAATGAGGCGGGCTAGGCGCTACGCCCGCAGCTCCGCGCCATGCTCGGCCCGGCACGCGGCGACGATGCGATCGCGGATTTCGTCGGCCTGTTGGCTGGTGAAAGTACATTCGGCGGAGCGGAGCACGATGGAAAACAAGAGACTTTTGCGAGCGGACCCAAGGCGTTTTTTGTCGCGGTAAGTGTCGCGGTATTGAAGGGTTTCCAGGCACGGTCCGGCTTCGCGCCGCGCGGTGGCCGCCACGTCGGCCCAGCGGACCGCCTCGGCGACCACCAGATTCAAGTCGCGGGCGACGGCCGGGTAGGGAGATTGCTGGACGAAACGCGGCACCAGCTCGGCCGCCTCGATCAACGGTTCCAGGCGGATTTCAGCCGCCGCGGCCGGGCCGCGCAGCTCGAATTGTTCCAACGCCGCGTCGGTCAAGCGGCCGACGTAGCCGAGCGTCTCGCCGCGGAATTGCAGCCGGCAGGAGGCGGCCTGGTCGAATTCGCCCAGGCCGGCGTCCTCATACGCCACCGGCTCGGCGATTTTTAGCTCGCACAGAACCGCTTCCACCGCGCCCTTGATCTCCGGGTAGTCGTCCCCGCCCGCAATGCTCAACAGCAGCGGCTCGCCGGGCAGTTCATTCGGCCGAGGCAGATATGCGCGGGCGATTTCAAAAAGTTCAATGCACGGGTTGGCGAGCGCCTCGTTGGCGCGGCGCACGGCCAACAAACTCGGCAAAATGCTGCGACGAAGCCGGTCGGCGCCGCGCACGACAGGCGTCGCGGTCCGCAACGGCGAGGCGTCGGTCCAGGGGCTGAACGAATCAGCGTCGCGGCCGTTCACCGCGCTGAGCGTTACCGCTTCGTTGAATCCGTGGGCGGTTAGGACGTGGCGGACCCGCTCCAGCACGCGGTCTTCGCGCCGCTTGGCCGACGGGACCATCGGCACGCCCGCGTCCTCGGGTATTTCGTCGTAACCGTGGATTCGGCCGACCTCTTCGATCAAGTCGATCTCGCGGGCAAGATCGCGCCGCCAACCGGGGGGCACGACCGTAATTGATCGAGGGCTGACCGCTTTAGCGGCCGGTTTACTCCCCTCTCCCGCTTGCGGGAGAGGGGCCGGGGGTGAGGGCGCGTCGAGTTCCTCGTTGCCCAGCGCAATCAAAATCTCCCGCACTCGCTTGGCCGGCACGTCGATGCCGAGAATTCGAGGCAGTTGGGAGAGGCGCAGCGTGATAGGCTTGCGCTCCGGCGGCGGTCGGCCGACGTCCACTACACCGGGGGCGAGTATGCCTCCGGCTATTTCCAGGATCAACTCCGCACAGCGGCGGCTGGCCCAGTCGAGGCCCTCGGGATCCACCTTCCGCTCGAAACGGTAGGATGAATCGCTGTGCAGATTCAGCAACCGGGCGGTGTTGCGGATCGAGACCGGATCGAACTCGGCCGCCTCGATCAGCACGTCGCGGGTATGTGGGGAAATCTCCGTTTGCGCCCCGCCCATTACGCCGCCGATGGCCACGGGCGCCCGGCCGTCGCAGATCATGCAAATGTCCGCTTCGAGCTGGTATTCTTTGTGGTCGATCGCCTCGATCGTCTCGCCTGGCTCGGGGCGGCGGACGACGATCTCCGCGCCTTGCAGCTTGCCGAAATCGAACGTGTGCAGCGGCTGGCCGCACTCCATCAACACGTAGTTGCTGATGTCCACCACGTTGTTGATCGGCGTGATGCCGATCGTTTCCAGCCGCCGGGCCATCCACGCCGGGCTTGGGCCGATTTTCACGCCTTGGACCACCCTCGCGGTATATCTCGGACAGAGGTCCGAGCACTCGATCCGCACGGACACCAATTCCTCGACCGGGGGAATAGCTGGAGGCAAACCTGCCTCCGGTTCGGCGGAGGGCAGCTTCAATTCCAGTCCGAAAATCACGGCGATTTCCCGCGCAACGCCGATATGCCCCAAGCAATCGGGCCGGTTACTGGTCACTTCGAGGTCAATGGCCAGGTCGTCGCCCGCCTCGGCGGTCGATTCATGGTTCAGTCCCGAGAAGGTCAGCCGCCGCGCAAGCTCCTCGGCGGACATATCCAACAGGACGTATTCTTTGAGCCAGTTCCAGGAGACGAGCATAACAGGGATTAAGGATTGGGGGTTAGGGATTAGATTTCAGACGGCTGTAGTATAGGGCGATGTATTTCTCAAATTTCTTCTTGCAGTATTCGACTGTCTGACTGGTGGTTTTGTCTTTTTTACCCCCATTGAACCAGATGCTCCGTTTGCCTTTCAGACTTTGGAAACTGGTGCGATAACTTATAAACGTCTTCCGTCAATTGCATCCCTAATTGCCAAACTTTCAAATCGCGGAAATTATTGACGTCTGGTTTCATCTTTCTAATCCCCAATCCCTAATCCCTCTAAAACTGTGCCAAAAACCGTACGTCATTCTTGAACAACTCGCGAATATCGGCGATGCCGTGGCGGCGGGCGCAGATGCGTTCGATGCCCAGGCCGAAGGCGAAGCCGGTATACTCCTCCGTGTCGTATCCGACCGCTTGCAGGACGTGGGGATCGACCATGCCGGCCCCGCCCATCTCGATCCAGCCGTCGGCCCAACTCATGTCCACTTCGACGCTCGGCTCGGTGAAGGGGAAGAACGACGGCCGGAAGCGGATGTGCACGTCGTCGGCGAAGGCGCTGCGGGCGAACAGCCGCAACGTGCTTTTCAGGTCGGCCATTGTCACGCCGCGATCGACCAGCAGCCCTTCCATCTGATGGAACATGGGGAAGTGGGTGGCGTCGGCGGTGTCCGGTCGATAGACGCGGCCGCAGGATATGACCCTCACCGGCGGCCGCATCCGCTCCATCGCCCGAATCTGCACCGTGCTGGTTTGACTGCGGAGCAGCAGTGGGGGCTGGGGGTTGAGGGCTGGGGACCGGGCGGTATGTTGGGGCGACAGTTTAACTGCCGCCCCAACGGTAAACGATGGCGTTGTATTATGAGATTCGATGTAAAAATTTTCGAGCGGATTCCGGGCGGGATGATCGTCGGGGATGTTGAGGGCCTCGAAATTGTGCCACTGGTCCTCGACTTCCGGCCCGTCGACCACGCTGAATCCCAGCCGGCCCATGATCTCCTTTAGTTCCTCGATCGTCTGCGTGATCGGGTGCAGACGGCCCAGTCGGCGACAGACGCCGGGGACCGTTGGGTCGGCGCAACGGGCGAGGGCCGCGGGACGGGCTTTTGCGGCCAGCCGATCGACCGCCGCCTGGTGGGCGGAGGCGATTGCCTGCTTGACTTCGTTGAACCGCTTGCCGGCGGCGGGTCGGTCGGCCTTCTCCACCGCGCCGAGGCCCTTTTGGACCGCTTTCAGCCGTCCGCTCTTGGCGCCGACGAACCGCACCCTGGCCGCCTCCAGCGACGTTTCATCGTCGGCCGCGTCGAAGGCGGCCGTCGCCTCGGCCAGTAGAGAATCCAATTCTGTCAGGTAATCAGAGAGAGCCATTTGTATGGCGTCGCTATGCTTGTTTGACCAATTCCACGACCGCGTCAAAACCTTCCGGGTCGGCGATGGCCATTTCGGACAGCGTTCGGCGGTCCAGCTCGATGTTGGCCTTTTTCAACCCGGCGATCAGTTCGCTGTAGCGCAGTCCGCGCTGGCGGGCGGCGGCGTTTAGGCGTATGATCCACAGGCGGCGAAAGTCGCGTTTGCGGCGGCGGCGGTCGCGGAAGGCGTATGCGCCGGCGCGGACGAGGTTTTCCTTGACGGTCCGCAACAGCCGGCGACGACCGCCGACGTATCCCTTGGCTTTTTTGAAGAGGCGTTTTTTTGCCCGATTGCGGGCGGAACCTTTCGTGGTGCGCATGAGATCGACCTATCGTTGTTGTGCGAGAGCCAGGCCCCGCCCGACGATGTGGCGGCGTTCTAAAGCCCGTCTCGCTGGCGTGCTACAAGCTCAATAGCTGTGTTTCCCCAGGGCGCTCCGCACGCGAACCGCTTCGACGTCGTCGACGGTCTTCGTGCCGCGGAGGTTCCGCTTGCGCTTCTGCGTCATTCGCGAGGCCAAGTGGCTAGTGCCGGCGCAGCGATGTTTCGCCTTGCCTTTGGCTGTCAAGCGGAAGCGTTTCTTCGTTCCCTTATGGGTCTTCATTTTCGGCATGGTTGGCCACCAATAATTCGTTTATGCGCATTTTTGATAGACCCATTATTTTAGCCAATCGGCCGGGCAATGGAAGGGCAGCCGCGATGGGATTCTTTCCTCCTTTTTGCGCGGCAGAGGGGGGTGCAACACCCGACTACTCGTACTGTAGTGCGATCAGCAGGTTCAGCCGGGCGGCACGCTCGGCGGGGAGCCAGGCGGCGAGAATGATGACCGCCAGACCAAAGGCGAAACATATCGCCAGCAGCGACGGATGTATTGCAAAAGCGACCGAATATCCCAAGACGGGGATCGTACAGATGTTGGTTATGTAGGAGCCGACGATGCCGCCGGCGATGCCGAGGCCCAGGCCGATGAAACCGATGATCACCGCCTGGGCGAGGATCGTTTTGCGGACTTGGCGGCGGGTCATGGCCACCACGCGGAGCAGGGCCAGCTCGCGGGTCTGCTCCAGTACGTTCATCGTCAGCGTGTTGGCGATGCCGAACGCGCCGACGACGAAGCCCAGGGCCAGCAGCCCCCAGAGGCTGGCGATGACGCCGGTCATCAGGTTGTCGAGCCGGCGGCGGAGATCGGCGAAGGAATGCAGCATCAGTCCCGCCTGGTCGCAGATAGGCTTGAGTTGTGCGCGGACGCTTTCCAGCGCGCCCGCTTGTGCATTGACGACGAACGTGTCGACGTCTTCGAGGTCGAGTGCTTTTCGGGCGGCCTTGCCTTGCATGTAGATCAACTTGCCGCCGGCCAGATAGGCGGTGGCGGTGCCGGCCACGGTGAAGGTTTTCGGGCCCTTGCCGGTCTCGACGGCGATCTTGTCGCCGACGTTGGTGTTGGTGCGATTGGCCAGTACGGTGCCGATGACCACCTCGCCTTGTTCAAGCCGTTTCTTGACCTCTTGCGGGTCGCCGTCGTGGAGGACCAGGGGGAGTTCTCCGCCGCCGTTGAAATCGCGGATGAACATCGTCACGTATTGCTTTTCGCCCCCGGCATCGGTGGTTTTGACGGAGGTGGTGATGGTCCTGATGCTTTCGACGTTGGCGACGCCTTTGATGGCCCGGAATTGGTCTCCCAACGCTTCGGGCATGGGCGGGGATTTGCCCGATTGCACGTCGGGGTTCATGCGTCGGATGATGAAGTCGCCCTGGAAGGTTTTCGCTTGCCAGGAGCGGATGTCGTCGACGTTGTTGATAATGGTGGTGCCCAGGTTGGTGGCGGTGCTGACGGCGATGTACAACAAGCCGATGGTGAGCGTGGTGCGGACGGTGCGGCGGAGGAGTTGACGCTGGGCGATTTTGCCTTCTGCGCGGAAGATCGGGTACATAAACCAGGCGGTCAGCCGCGTCGCTCCGTTGAGCACGATGGGAATCAACAGCACGAAGGCGGTGGTGAAGATTGCGCCGACGTAGACCGTCAGTTCGATCGGCAGATAACCGACGACGCAGGCGGCCAAGGCCGATCCGCTCAGGAGGAAGAAGATCAGGCTGAAGATCACGTACCAGAGCGAGACGCCTTTTCGCCCCATCGAGGGAACGAAGCGCATGCTTTCCAGGGGCGAGATGCGGCTGGCGATCCAGGTGGGAATAAACATCGCCAGCAGGGAGATGACCGGGCCGAGGCCGGCGGCCAGGATGAACGTGCCGGCGGTGATTTGCAACGGCGGCATGGGCGTGGAGAAGACGCGGCTCATGGCGTCGGCCAGCAGGTACGCGCCGCCTAGCCCCAACAGCGAACCGAACAGCGTGCCCGCAAAACCCATCGCCAATCCTTCCAGCAGCAACATGCGGGTAATTTGGCCGCGGGTTGCGCCGACGGCCCTCATCACGGCCAACTGCCTGCGCCGTTCGCCGACGTTCATCAGGTAGGTGTTGAAGATCGTGAACAGGCCGAGGATAATCATCAGGACATAGGCGACGTCGAGGCCGGTTTCGGCGCCTTGCATCGTTTCTTTGGCGAAGTGCGCGCGGGCCAAGGGCGAGCGGACGGTGAGCCCGGCGGGCAAGAGGCCGGCGATGGCGGCCTGGACGGCCGTCTCGTCGGTCCCTTCGTCGAGCACGACGCCGACTTGCGTGATCGTGTATTTTTGCTTGGCGAAGAGGTATTCGGCGGTCCTGAGTTTCAGGAAGATGACCCCGCCCTGGTTGAAATTGGCGGCGCCTTGCGGGGCGAGCAAACCGATGACGCGGCATTCTTGTATGCCGCCGCTAAGTCCGCCGCGGGTGGCGCCCAGCTTGACCGCGTCTCCAACCTTGACGCCGAGACCTTGGGCGAACCCGGCCTCGAGCAAGGCGTCGTATCTGTCGCTGTTCGGGCCGAAGTATTCGCCCGCCTGCAATTGATAGTCGCGCGCCGCCTCGTCTTGATTGGGGTCGATGCCCAAGACCAACAGGCGGACCTTGGCCTCGCCGTGCCAGAGCGTGGAGACCTGTTGCACGCTTGGGATGGCCGCTTTTACGCCGGGCACTTGCCGGACGCTGTCGGCGACCGTTTCGGGAAAGAACGAGCCGTCTTCGGCGACGACCTCGAAGGCGGCCCGGCCGGCCATTCCCTCGTACATCGTCTGGTAGGCGTGGTGGGTGGTGGTCGTACCGATGTCGACGGCCACCATTGCCGCCACGCCGATAACGATGCTCAGCAGGGTGAGCGTTGCCCGGCCCGGTCGGCTCTTTAGTTCGCGGCGCGTGAACTTCCAAAGGATCATGGGAATATCTCGTTCCCGCGTTCCGCCAGGGAACGAGGCTTACACGGTCTTTTTGAACAAACAACTTCTCGCGGGCGTGGCGAGCGGCGCCGCGCCGACGGCGTCGGGGCGTCCGTTGCTTTCCTCCAGCCCGTCGCGCAGGCGGACCAGCCGGTCGGCCTGGGCCGCCACGCCGGCATCGTGCGTCACCATCACGATGGTTTGCTCGTCTTGTGTGACCAACCGCCGCAACAGCGCCGTGACCTGGCGTCCGTTGGCGCTGTCGAGGTTGCCGGTCGGTTCGTCGGCCAGCAGCAGCGCGGGCCGCATGACCAAGGCCCTGGCGATGGCTACCCGCTGCTGCTCTCCGCCGGACATCGCGCTGGGCACGTGGTGGCGGCGGTGCGACATGCCGACCATCCGCAGCGTTTCCTCGGCGCGGCGCCGCGATTCGCCGCTTGCCAGCCCGCCCAACTCCAGCGGCAGGGCCACGTTTTCCTCCGCCGTGAACGCCGGCAGCAGATTGAACGACTGAAAGATGAACCCCATGCGCTCGCGGCGGATGATGGTTCGTTGATCGTCGCTGAGCGTGGCCAGATCGACGCCTTCGAGAAACACGTGTCCGCTGGTGGGCGTTTCCACGCCGCCGAGCAAGTGCAGCAGCGTGCTCTTTCCCGAACCGGACGGTCCCATGATCGCCAGCAGTTCGCCTTTGCGGACCTGTAGGTCGATGCCGCGCAGGGCGTGGACGCATACTTCGCCATCGCTGCCGTAATCTTTTTTCAAGCCGCGTGTCTCGAGAACGTACATGGGCAGTTTTTGCGTAGGGGACGGTGGGCGACGGGGGACATAAGCGCCGAGTTTTCCACACCGTCGCGGTTTCGCCGTCAGCGCCGTGTGTGCTTCTTCGATCAATAAACCTGGTGATGGAACGTCCGAGGGCCACGGCCGCAGCGAGGGCCGGCGCGCCGTTGTCGTACTTGATAGACTCTTCATCTTACTGTTGCTGGAGATGCCGGGCAAGCTACCCGTATGCCGGGGGGGTTTCTGATGGGAATACACGTCGGCACCGCGACCCTTGCCGCGTGCGCGGCGGTCCGGTCCTATGTTTAGTGTCGGTTGTAACAGCGGTGAGAATAGAGATTGTCGGCGGCGATTATTGCCCGGCGGTAAACTGTGCCGAGAGGGCAAGTTTTGCGGCCGCCTTCGGTTGGAAATGCTTGTAGTCTCCGCACGGATACGCCGATTCAATAGCGATAGACCTGCCGGGAGGGCGGGACGAATTGACGGTCCCGTTTCAGGACGAAGATCGTGGCAACGACGGATCGATTGCCACGATCTCTATTTTTTTGGCGGCGGCGCGGCGTCGCCGGGCGGCGGCGTCTGGTCCAGCGGCGGCAGGTCCGGCAGTGGTTCGTTCTGCGTCGGCTGCGACGCTTTGAGTTGCTCTAGGAGCGTTTTTGCCTCATCGAGCTTTGAAAACGGAGTTGGGCTTTGCACTGCGGCTTGAAGAAACTTAATGGCGTCCGCGTCTTGCCCGCGGTCGGCCAATACGCGGGCCAGGTAGTAGGCGGTTTCGGGGCGGAATTGTCCGCCGGAGATGGATTTCCGCAGCGAGGCGTAGGCGTCGTCGAGCCGGCCGAGTTTGTACAACACCCAGCCGTAGGTTGAATAGGCGTCTGGAGATCGGGGGTGTTGTCGGACGTTGTTTTCGGCGTATTCCAAAGCGCGGCGACGCTTGGCTTCGTCGTCTTGCTCGGCCAGGGCCAAGGCCAGATTGTTGCTGGCGGC
Source organism: Pirellulales bacterium (assembly GCA_016928165.1). Lineage (GTDB taxonomy): Bacteria > Planctomycetota > Planctomycetia > Pirellulales > Thermoguttaceae > JAHIKV01. Next base: position 28,446 of record JAFGLH010000197.1, read on the forward strand.
GAAGTCCTTCGGCGATTGGAGGGTGGCGGATTCAAAGTACATTTCCGCCGTCTTGTAGTCTTTGCGGAACAGCGCGATGATGCCGCGGAGGATTTTTGCCATGTAGTAATTCGGGTCGAGTTGCAGGGCTGCGTCCGCTTGTTTTTCCGCCTCGTCGAGTTTACCCAACTCCCATGCCCACTGGGCGGCGACGAGCCGGACTTGGGGATTGTTCGGCGCGGCCTTCAGTGCCTCGACAAACCATTGGGCGGCGTTTTTCTGGTCGTTTGAACGGGCAAACCATTGGGCCATAATGGCTTGGGGGGGCAACATCTCGGTGTTGTACTTGGCGGCCTGCTGGAGTTTCTCCATCGCCCCTGGCACGTCTTTTTCCCTAAACAGACATTGGGCCAGCCGCACCCAGGCGTCGGAGTCCGTTGGGGCCAGCTTCAAGAGGGCGTCGAGTTGCTCGCGGGCCTTGGCCCACTCGCCGCGCGCTTCGGCCACCGCGGCCAAACCGCCGTAAAGCTGAGGCGTCAGCGCATCCTTCCTCTTGGCGCTGCCGTTCCACTGGGCCAGCAGACTAGCGGCTTTCTCGAAGAGCAAACCCGCCTCGGCCAAACGGCGCTCGCTCAGGGCCGCCTTGCCCAGAATGATATAAGCCTGGGGATCGTCGGGCGCCTCCACGACCGCCTGCTCCAAGGCGCTGCGCAACCCTTTAAGATTGTTTTCCTCGGCAAACAGGATCGCCATGTTCACGTGGGCGGGCGGGAGGTCCGGATTCTTTGCGGCGGCCTCTTTCAACAGCGCCAGCGCGCCGGCGTAATCGCGATTTTGAAATCGCTCCCGGGCATCGACCAACTCTTTCATCTGCGTCGAGGTTTCCGCGGTGGTCGAAAGACTGCCGGGGTCGATCGGCTCCGCGGCCGATTCCAAACCGATCCACAAGCAGCAAGCCGCCACGGCGGCGAAGAGTAATGTGCGTAGCATGATGACGACGGTTCCTTTGTCAACGTGGAAAGCGGGGCCAATAGACCGTGCCCCGCGAGGTTTTTTCCCGGGCCTATTGCACAAGTGTAGCCTACGGCCGACTGCGCCGTTAGGCAAGGCCCCCGAGTTGCCTCGCCGGGCAGTCTCGCCCGTTAAAAAGGTCGGGATGGTATCGACAACCGATGGCGCGTCCCCGCCCCAGAGGGGCGTGGATTTTCCGCTCTATTGTCGGTACAATGTCCGCCAATGGGGCATGAAACCTAATCACCATTTTCATCTGGAGACTTCACAATGGCTTACCACAGAGTGCTGCGGCGGATGGCGTGTTGGACGATCTTGGGGTGCCTGGCGGTGGCCCTGACTGCCGCTGGACGGCCGGGAGTCGGCGCGGAAGACACAACCCCGGATAAAACGACCGCGAAGAAAAAGGGCCAAGCGAAAGACGGCAAAAAATTCCGGCGGCTACCGCCATACTATAGCGAAGTGATCGACGACGAACAGCGCGAAAAAATCTACGATATTCAAGAAGAATATGGGCCGAAGATTCAGGCGTTGAGGGCACAGTTGAAGGCCTTGATCGAAGAGCGAAACAAGAAGCTCGAAGCCGTTCTGTCCGCCGAGCAAAAACAGCAGATCGACGCGGCTCGGACCGAGGCCAAGGCTAAGCGCAAAGCACACAAACAGAAGACCGATGAGCCGGCCAACGCCGATGAGTAAACTTGGCGAGCAGCGTCTCGGCAGTCCGATGCAATTAGAACCCGCTGATTCCCATGCCCTGCGTGGGAGTATGTTGTCCCGCCGCTTCAGCGTCGGCGGAAGGCGAACGCAGTACTATCCAGCGGTGCGTTCCCGCGCGGAGCGCGAAACGAGGGAATTATCTGTGCCGCCGTGGTCGCGGGTTATTGGTTGCTCGAGCGATGTGCATTAGCACAGCGACACCACGCGGGTGCGGCCGTGATCTTCCAGGTTGATTTTGTTCTCGCGGGCCAGCCAGCCGAGGGCCATCACGACCATGTCGCGCGGTTCTCCCACGCCCTTGATTAGCTTGGCTATCGGCATCGGGCCGTTGGCCGAGAGGATCCGCCAGACCGCACCGGCCGTCTCGCCGATGCTCGTCACGCAAGGAACCGGGGGCTTTTTTGCCATGAGACCACCTCGAATTGCTCGGAACTTGCATAAAGTTAGGGGGTTAACGCATCTTGCCAGGATTATAACGATTCCTTCCAGAAAGTGTAGGTCATATACGCACCATAGTGAAACTGCTACGAGAAATCCGGCGATAGGCGGCCCCCCCTGAAAAACCGCAAGCAAGCGGGCTTAGGTTGCGCCAGCGTCGATCTCGGTCAGCAGACTGGTGGTCATGGCTAAAAAAACCGTTTTTACGCGTTCGAGTTCCCGATCTTCCGCTTGGCAATAGATGGTATAGGTGGACTGGTCAATGCGCAGACAGCGAATTTGGGCCGTACTGGTCAGATCAAGGCAGTAGAAAGCTACGTCGTAGCCGGTCAGTTCATGGCCGGCGATGGTTTCGCGGGCCGCTTCGGTTTCCACGCTTTTATATTCTTGAGTCAGTGCTTCCAGGGCCGCGGCGGCCAGCCGCTCCGGGGCCACCGAGCCCGAGTGGATGGCGACCGACCACAACGCGCCGTTGGGGCCATAGACCGTCACTGAACGGCGGCCCAACATGGCGTCGGTGTCGTCGAGCGTCCAGTTGTCGGGGTACTGGAACGCAATTCCCAAACGGTCGAATCGGGCCGGCATGAGTCTGCTTTCAGCGGTTGATTCAGGGGCAAACGACCATTTTATCACATACCTGCCACTTTGCCGACACGAGTGGCGTCGCCGAAAAAAATCGGGATGGCTTCCAGTTCCGCATTTTGCTAGGCTGCCGAGTGAAAATCCATGATTGCGCGAACCCTCGGGCCGAATGACCACCACTCATGCCACATGTCTCTCGCGGGATAAGCCTTGTCCTGCTGCTAGCGTTGCTGCCGTCCGGCTGCCGCTTGCCGGGCCGCGATGGTCCGGTGCCGCAGGCGCTGGCCGATTGCCGGAGGCTTTCGCGGCGGGGGGTGGCCGCCTTGGAGCGCGGCCAGCAGCAAACAGCCGAAAATCTCTTGGCCCAGGCGGTGACCGCCTGTCCGTTTGACGCCGAGGCGCGGCGCCACTATGCCGAATCGCTCTGGATGCGCGATGCGCGCGGTGATGCGATTGCCCAGATGGAGGAGGCCGTCCGCTTGGCCGAAGAGGAGGCGGCCTTTGCGGTCCGCTTGGCGGAGATGTATTTGGCCGACGGCCAGGCGAAGCTGGCCCGACGCGGCGCCGAGCGGGCCGTCGAGCTTGATCCGACCATGTCTCGGGCCTGGGCGACGCGCGGCGGCGCGATGCGGTCGCTCGGCCAACCGCGCGAAGCCCTCAACGATTACCACCGTGCATTGGGGCTTGCCCCCGACGACCGCGATATTCTCTTGACTGTCGCCGAGTTGCATCTCCAGTTGGACCGGCCGCGCCGCGCGCTGCAAACCCTGCAAGGGTTGGCCGAAACGTATCCGCCCGGCGAGGAGCCGAGCCAGGTCTTATCCCTGTTGGGCCGTGCTTACGTCGCCGTGGGTCGTTACGAAGACGGCGCGGAGAGCCTGGCGGCGGCCGCGGCCCGCGGCCGGCCGACCGCGGAGTTGTATTGCCGTTTGGGGGAGGCGCACTTGCAGGCCGGCCGGCTGGACGAAGCGGCCGCTGCGGTGCAACAAGCGCTGGCGATGCAGCCGGATTGTCCTCCCGGCCGGGAATTGTTGCAACGCATTGCAGTGGCCCGGCGGGGTAAAGACTGGTTGTGAGACGACCGCCGCGGCCGGCTTGGCCGGTGCAATCGTTACAGCCCTTTTTCTTGGCGGGCATGCGCGGTTGCCTTGTTCTCTGCGGGAAAAAGTCGCCCCGCCGGTGAATCCTGGGGTAAAATTGAGTGGAGCGATCCACCAACGCGCCAAACGAGGATCTTTCGGCGGCAAACCGATGCGTCCAACCTGGATTGCCGCCTGATCGACAAGGAGTCAACAAATGTCACAAACCACGGATTTACCCACGACCAGGAATACTCCGTCGTTGGGGGGCGGCGACATGCCGTTTATTGAACGTCGCGACCAGACTGGCGTTCCGCGGGCGCCGGGCGTCGAGCGGAGACAATTCGGCAACTCATACGACGATCTGTCGCCGGAGGCCGCCGAGCTTGCTCGGGCCGTCGATCAATACAAACTCTTGCACCGCCGCCGCTTCGTCACCTTCGAGGAGATTCTATCGGTGGTCCAATCATTGGGCTACCGTCGATAGTCATTCGTCGGCGGTCGTCCGCCCGGTGGCTACGTCGAACTCGTAAATTGCCGGCACCAACATTGCCGCGGTCGTGAACCCGTACGCGGCCGCTATTGCCAATAAAGCCGCCAGCGGGGACGGCGGAGTCATTAAGTAGCTGGTGATCGCGTAAAAGGTGGCGAAAGGGCAAAGCAGCGCCGCGGTGCCGATGGCCGTCGAAGGATTTCGCGTGCCCAGCACGGCGTACAGCCCCACTCCGCCGAACACCATGAAGGTGGCGAACGGCAGCAACTGCGCGCCGAACGAGCCGGAAAAAGCCATCATGATCCTCATGCAGACCGCCACGCCGATCAGCAGGAAAAACACCGTTCCCAGGCTGGAGGCCACCGCGGCGCCCGAGTTGCCGTAGCTCATTCCGGCGTGCATGCCCAACATGGCGACGAAGGCGTACAACACCGTCAAGCCGACAAGCACGTAGATCAGATACAGAAGGCTGAGCGCTCCGATCAGCCACAACCCCGCGCACAGCAGCATCGGCAGCAGCACCATCTCCTTGGTGTTGTAGAGGATGCCGCCCAGCTTGCCGAAGACGATCTCCTTCGGCGTCAGATCGGTCACCAGCAGCAGGTCCAAGGCCCGCGAGTCGCGTTCGCTGGTCAGCGCGGTCACCGCCTGGGCGTTGACCAACACGAGACTCAGCAGAATCAGCGCGGCGAGCACGAGCGGGCCGTCGGCGGCCGCCCGCCCGCCGCCGTGCATCATATAGAGGCTGCCCGCGGCCAGCGAGAACAGCACCAAATACGCCAATCGCACCACGAGCATCTTCCGCCCGTAAGCCCAGGTGCGCATCTCGCGCCAGATAATCGGATTGTCCCAGACTTTCCGAGTTGTTTTCGGGGAGTCGTCAACGGCGGCCGATGCGGTACCGCCGCCCTTTTCCCTTTTCGCTTTTCCCTCTTCTCTTGCCGGATTCCACACCCGCACCATCGCCACGGCCGCGCCGTCGAGCGACACCGCCAAAACCGTGGCGAAGATGAGAAACAGGTTGACGGGCGTGCCCAGCGGGCCGAGCGCCGGGAGGTTGCGGGCGTAAGGTCGCGTGGCCTCCAGGATTGCTTGCCAAGGACTGGTTCCCGCAGCCAACGCTTGGCAGGGCACTCC
>JAFGLH010000198.1 GCA_016928165.1 Pirellulales bacterium
AAAACGCCGAATTCTACGGAATATGGGCATCAAACTGACCGAAACCCCTGTATGTAAATGGGACTCAAGTTAGCGCTGTAGTACTAATTGCATAGCAAAAATGAAAGACTATCGCAGTCTAATGCCGCTAGCTCAAGAAGTGCGAAAGCCCATGTTCTTCTTGAAAGCTGCTGATGGAGCTATTGGTGCTCATACATACGCCGTCAATGAAGTTTATAGAGATTTTGAGCTTGTAGCAAACAAAATCGCTGCTAAAGCTGGAATCAAACCAAGTGCAAGACTTGAGATAGATTCATCGAAACAACAAAACACCTTATTTTCCGTTTAGATGTGTCCATGACTACAACACAACACCATCTCGACGGCGCCGAGTTCCTTACGGAGCAAACCAAAAACTTGTCCAAGCCGACGGCGCCCGCGGCGCTGGGGGAAACCGCTGAACGGGCGAGTAAATCCAATCGGGAAGTGACCGACTCGGTCCCGTATTTTCAACAGTGGCGCGAAGCCGCCCATCGGGTCAAACAATACGCCATTGCCAACCTCGATAAATTGCTTGTCGAGTTCGAGCGGAACATCTCCGCCCGAGGAGCGACCGTGCTTTGGGCGAAAGACGCGGCGGAAGCCAACGAGCACATGCTGCGGATCGCCCGCGAGCACAATGTAAAAAGCGTCGTCAAGTCGAAATCGATGGTCACCGAGGAGATGGATCTGAACCACGTGCTGGCGGAGGAGGGTATCCGCGCGCTCGAGACCGACCTGGGCGAATACATCGTGCAACTGGCCGGCCAACGGCCGGTGCACATCGTCACGCCGGCCATTCACATGTCGGCCGCCGACGTGGGCCGGCTGTTCCACGAAAAGCTGCGCGAGCCGTATACAGAGGAGCACACCGCGCTGACGGACATTGCTCGCCGACACCTCCGCGAGGCGTATCTGGCCGCCGAGATGGGCGTCTCGGGCTGCAATTGCGCCATCGCTCGGACCGGCACGGCCGTGGTGATAGAGAACGAAGGGAACGCCGGCCTAAGCACGGCCACCCCGCCGGTCCACGTCGCCGTGGTGGGGATCGAAAAGATTTTGCCCCGGTTGGAAGACCTGCCGCTGTTTCTCAATTTGTTGCCCCGCAGCGCAACAGGCCAGAAATTGACCAGCTACACGCACCTGATCCACGGTCCCGCGCCGGGCCGCAAGCTGTACGTGATACTGATCGACAACGGGCGGACGAACGTGTTGCGCGACCCGGCCGCCCGCTCTGCGCTTTATTGCATCCGCTGTGGGGCGTGCATCTACAACTGCCCGGTCTATCGGCAGGTCGGCGGCTGGGCATACGGCTGGATTTATCCCGGCCCGATCGGCTCGATCCTCACGCCTCAATTGCGCGGCATGAAGGAGGCGGGCAAGCTGCCGTTCGCCTCGTCGCTGTGCGGTCTCTGCGCCGAGGTCTGCCCGGTGAAGATCGACATCCCGCACCAACTCGTTCATCTCCGCCATCGCGCGGTCAACGAACCGTCGCCGATGCGGTCCTGGACCGAGCGGCTCATCTGGGCCGGTTGGGCCTGGATGATGGGCGGACCGCTGCGCTACAAATTAGCGATGACCGGCGTGCGGATCGGCGTGCGGCTTTCGCGGTATTTGCCTTGGCATCCCGGCAAGCTGGGCGCCTGGACCCGCGGCCGCGAATTGCCCCAAGTCCCCGGCCCCGATTTCAGAAATTGGTGGAAATACAACAAAAGCAAATACGAACCATGACCAGTCGCGATACGATCCTGCAACGTCTGCGCGGTGAATTGTCGAAATCCGAACCGGTCGGCGAACCGGCGCCGGTCGAAGTCTGGCCGAAGACCAATCCCGCGCCGGAAACCATGGCCGATAGTTTCAGCAAGGAACTAACGGCCGTCCACGGCGAAGTGATCCGCTGCGGCAACATCGAAGAGGCCGGGCGGAAACTCGCCGAATTGGCAAAGGAAGCCGGTTGGACCAAAATCGGCGCGATGGACCGGCCCGGCGTCCGGGCGGCGGCGGGCGAACTGCCGGCGGAGACGATCCATTGGGCCTCGCCCGACTGGCAGCCGCGCGGGATCGCCGAGTTCGAGGCCTCCGTAGTCGAGGCCGACGCGCTTTTGGCCGATACCGGCTCGTGCTTGATCTCGTGTCCCACGGCCGGCGACCGGCTCCTCTGCTACCTGCCCATCGCATGCGTGGTCGTCGCCCGAATGGACCGGTTGGCCGAACACCTTCCGGCCGTCTGGCCGTCTGTCGTCGCTTGGGCAGGCGATCCTTCGCTCAGCGGCGAGTTTGTCATCGTCACCGGCCCGAGCCGCACAGCCGACATCGAAAAAATCCTCATTCTCGGCGTCCACGGCCCGAAACGGCTGGTCGTTTTGCTGGTCGGATAATCTCATCCATAAAGCCTCGACCGGTGGTCGCGCCGGCGCAACCAGCGACCTCGGCTTTGCACCCCCCATGCGCACTACGCGCGACATTTTTTAGGAATTTCATTCCGCTTGCGCCATAACAGATAGTAGGGGGATTCTTCTCTACTTGGAATTTGACTCCAACTCTCAGGAGTGACAAGTGGGTGACGCGGACTCTCAACGCGACGACCAGATAGTGGAACTGCTGACCGGCGCTCAGCAGCAGCTCACCCGCTACGTCCGCACATTGGTCCCGAATCGCACGGACGCGGACGAGGTGCTCCAGGAGACGAACCTTTATATTTGGCGTAACGCTGATCAATTCGAGTTGGGCACGAACTTCACGGCTTGGGTCTGCCGGATCGCCCACTATCAGGTGTTGACCCATCGCAAGCGTCAGTTGCGGAGCCGGCTGCATTTCAGCGACGCGTTGGTCGAGCAGTTGGCCCCGCGCGCCGCCGAGAGCGCGGCCCGGCGCGGCGACGACGTGGAGGCTTTCGAGTCGTGCGTGGCGAAACTTTCCGAGCGCGACCGGCGTTTAATCGACCTGCGCTACGAGCCGGAGGCGACGGTGCAAAGCGTCGCAGAGCGGATCGGACGCCCGAAAAAGGCCGTCTACTACGCGCTGGGGCGAATCCGCGCCTGGCTGTTGGATTGCATGCAGCGGGCCCTTTCCGAAAGGAGGAGAGGGTGATGCGATCGAACGCGAACCACGCCGAACTGCACGATCTGCTGACTTGCCTTTGCGACGCCGAGCTGGATCGGCCCGATTGGGAGCGCTTGGAAACGCTGCTGTTAGACAATCCCGACGCACAAGACTACTACAGTCGGTTCATGGCGTTGGACGTTGATTTGGCATGGCGCGCGGCCGACAATGACCAAGGGTTAGGGGTCGGGGATCAGGGGTCGGAGGGCAGAGGGCAGAGAACAGAAGGCAGGGAGCAGAGCACGGATATTCAAATACTCTCCCCGCTCCCCTCTCCTCTCTCCCCGCAATTCGTCGGCGGCCCGGTATTTTCATACATGGTCGCCACGGTGGTTTTATGCTTAATGTTGCTGGGCGGCTGGGCTTACAAAATCAACTACGACCGCTACATCTTTACAGCCGATAGCCGGAGGTCAACGACCTTTGGTTCATTGGAGCAACAACAATTAGTCTTCGTCGGGCGGATCACCGGCATGAAAGATTGCCGATGGTCCGACCTCGACACGCAAACGATCCTCGGCGCGTCAACATCACTAGGCCGCGAATATGCGTTGACTTCAGGTCTGCTGGAAATAACCTATCAATCCGGGGCGAAAGTAATTCTCGAAGGGCCGTGCACTTACAAAGTAGAGTCATCCGCCGGCGGATTTTTGGCGCGGGGCAAGCTGACGGCTAATATCAGAACTCATAGCTCAAAGCCCAAGGCTCAAAGCTCGGAACCCTCCCCTCTCTCCCCTCTCTCCCCTCTCTCATCTCCCCTTTTCGCCGTCCGCACCCCTACGGCCCTCATCACCGACCTGGGCACCGAGTTCGGCGTCGAGGTGGATGACGACGGACGTTGCTTCGTGCGGGTTTACGAGGGCGTCGTCGAGGCCGCGCTAATTGAAAAAGACGGAGCCATTGGAACGCCGAAAAGGATCACCGCCGACCAAGTCGCGAAAATCGTTCGCAATGCGAATATGTATGGCGTCAATGTCGTCGATGCAAGCCGCGATGCCGTTCAATTCGTCCGTGAATTGCCCTCGTTGTTAATTTGCCGCCATCACTTGGGCGCGACGGGCGAATTCAGCGTTGCCGCCGATGATCTGATCGCCGCCGGAAGCCAGACGCTTTCGGATATTAAATTGATCCGGGGCGAAATTATTCATAAAGGCGGCTTGTCGAAACTTCACGACGGCGACGTGTATGGAAACAAGATCGCGGAAAGCACGTTTGCCGCCGTCACGCCCCTCGACGGCTCCGTGGTCGAAGTCGCGTTGAATACGGCCGATCAGCCGTCGGGTTACGACGTTTTCTCGATCGTTTCGCTAACCGGCTGCGCAGGCCGGGCGGGCAATCAGGACCGATCCTCGCAGAAGTACGACGTGGCTTACTCCACGGTCGATGCCCCCGACGATTTCGTTCTTCTGCGATGCGACCGAGAAACCACGGTGAACCGGAACGCGCGCGGTTGGTCCGAAATGCAAATTACGCTTTCTTGCGGCGGGCTGCGGCCCATCGCCCAGCGCGTGGCCAAACTGCGCTTTACGTTCCACGACACCGATTCGGAATTCCCGGAATCGGCATATCGGGAAATCGACGTGTTCGGCTCGCCGAGCAATGTTCCCAAAAAATACTCCACCGGAGGAGTAAACAACACCGGAAATGACAAGAGTTGATCAGCGTGTAAGTAATGTTTTTCCCCCATTTTTAAGGAGCGTGCATTATGAGTAGCATGAGACTCGACCGAACGATCGTCATTCTCGTCATCGTCGCCCTGGCCTTCGCGGCGGCGCAGGCCGGGGCGGGGATCATATCTCCCGTCACCAGCGGCCTGCAAGCGGCACTCGATCCCGACCTCGGATTTACCGACAACGGCACGACCGTTACCTGGGCCGATCAGAGCGGCAACGGCAACAACGCCACGGGAGCGGCCGGAGTTTTCGGCGGGGTGTCTCGGATTCTCAACGCGGTCAACGGCCGCGCGGCCATCGACTTCAGCGGGACCGACGCCAACAACTTTCTGCAATTGACCACCCCAGTCTCCGTCGTTTCCAGCACGTCGAACTCGACTTCCATCGTCGTTTACACCGCGCCGGCCGCGGCTAATCAGGTGGGAGCGTGCATTCTCGCCGACCCGGACAACATCAACGGTTTCTTCGGACATAAAGGGGCTTCCCCCTATCCATATTCCATCAGGTCCTGGCAGGCCAATTCAACTACTGGGATTTTCGACACGAACGACTACCGCATCGCAACCAATAAAATAAACGGTTACAATTCACTAAACGTTTACTTTCAAGGTTCGAATATCGCCGCCGCTGCGGGGCGCACCGATCCCAAGCTGGACGGAGACCCTGATCCCATTCAATACTCCTATATCGGCCGCAGGCAGGACGGCGGAGCCAATCAATTGAACGGCAACATCGCCGGAGTATATCTCTACGATCACGCCTTGACCAATAGCGAACGCGTCCTGGTGGAGAACTTCCTCGCCTCGAAACTGGACATTACGCTGACCGCAGGCGACAAATATGCCGGCGACTTGTCGGCCAACGGCGACTACGACTTCAACCTGATCGGCATCGGCTACGAAGCGGCCGCCGACAAGCTTGTCGCCAGTCCCGGCAGCGGCCTGTCGAACGGTCTGATCCTGGCGGAAAACACCCCGCTTGACACCGCCGGACAATATCTGCTGGCCGGCGACAAGGACTTGGCTAACAGTTGGGTTGCAACCGACCTTTCCGGCGGAATCGTCGAGCGATGGGACCGCGCATGGTTCCTCGACAAGACCGGCAGCCTGGACGCCGATCTGACGTTCGACTTCGGCGACGCGGGCATGGCCTACGACGCCGGCAAGGCCTACGGTCTGCTCTATCGGAGCAATGAATCCGTCGCGTTTACCAACTTGGGACTGACGGGGGTTTTTGGCGGCGGCGACCAGGTTACGTTCACCGTCGGCGACGCCGCCTTGTTTGACGGCTACTACACCATCGGCGTGGTGCCCGAGCCGTCTTCGTTGGCGTTGCTTGCCTGCAGCCTGATCGGCCTACTGGCCTACGCTTGGAGGAAGCGAAAGTAGGAAAGTAGAATATGTTGGGGCGGCGGTTCAACTGCCGCCCCAACGCATTTTTCCCCTCTCCTCGACCAACCTTCGGTCGGTGCCCGGAGAGAAGCCGGGGGCGAGGGCGGATCGAATGCCGCCGCCCCGGCAAATAATTTATATATAATGAGTTCAAATTATGAAGACATTTCTTCCATTCACCGACGCCGCGTGGATGCGGCGGCTAAACGGTTGCCCCCGCGACCGCAGTCGCGGAGCGTTTCCCGCATCCCCGCATCTCCGAATCCCCGAATTCCCGCCCCTACACGGTTTTACACTCGTAGAGCTTTTGGTCGTAATCACGATCATCGGCATTTTGATCGCGTTGTTGTTGCCGGCGGTTCAGGCCGCCCGCGAAGCGGCTAGATTGTTGCAATGCCAGAACAACATGAAGCAAGTCGCCCTGGCGCTGCACAACTATCACGAAACGAATCAAACCTTGCCGTTCGGATCGAGCTATTCGAGCGCCACGACGGCATCGCATACGGGAACATGGGCCTCATTCATTCTGCCTTATATCGAGCAACAAGGTGTGTTTGATCTGCTCGACTTCAATTACCCGATGGGCGACGCGAGAAACGCCGCGGCGGCGGCCATCGTGATATCGACGTTCGCCTGTCCCTCCGATCCGCAGTCGAGCGAGCCGATTCTAGAAAACCGACGTTGGAGTCCCGGCACGTCAGAGTCCGGTTACAGGGGGACTTGGAATCCGACCCGCGCCATGGGACTTTGGTACGTCGGATGCATGGGACCGACGTGCCCCGACTTCTGTTTGTTCTCCGCCGACAACACGGCCTCGCCCAATAATCCCACCTGCCAAGGTTGCAACTGGGGAACCGAGTCGGGCGGGTTTTGCGTCGCCGCCGGTCTGAAGGGCGAGGCATGCTTCGCCGGAATGTTCGGACGCGCCAAAGTCGGCATTCCATTCAACCGAGTCACCGACGGCCTCAGCCATACGCTTATGATCGGCGAGACCCTTCCCGGCCACTGTAAATACAACTGCGTTTATTGCAACAATTTCCCCGTCGCCACAACTCACGTCCCCCTGAATCTGATGGATTCGATGGAGGAAGACCCGACGATGGCAAACGGCTACATCCGAAGCAGCGGATTCAAAAGCTTGCATCCGGGAGGCGTCGGTTTTGCCATGGGCGACGGAAGCGTGCGTTTTGTCAACGAAACTGTCGATTATGTTTTGATCAACCAAATCGGCACCCGCGCCGGCGGTGAAGTCGTCAAAGTGCCGTAGCAAAAATGAGAATGGCTGTATGTTCAAACGAGCGATATTTGTTGCAGGCCTGTTATGTGTTCTTTCGGGTTGCGGCCGTGACCTGCCCGAGATCGTGCCGGTCAGCGGGCGGGTTCAATTCGATGGCGGCCCGCCGCCATACGCCGGGCGAGTCGAGTTTTTGCCCTTGGAAACCGCCACCGGTTTGCCGCGCCGCCCCGGCACCGGCAAGTTCGGCCCGGACGGATATTTTGAAGTCGTGTCGTTCAACGGGACCAAGGGTTTGGTTCCAGGCCGATACCGCGTGCGGATCGAGTGTCTTTCCCACCAGCCCGCCCCCGCCCCGGGCGAATATGAAAAAGCCAATCTGGTCCCCGCCGATTATCAGCCGCCGGAATTGATCGTTGATGCAGAAAAAGGAGGCATCAATGACCTGATTTACGACGTGCCGAAAAAGAAGTGATTCGGCAATCAATCCGCGACCGAAAGGCCGCGAACCCACCCCACCGGAATGGAATACGGAACAAAACTTCACGCGTAACAGAGAGAAGCAACCGATGAGATACTATGCACTGATATTTGCCGCTACGGCGGCGACCGTTTCTTCGTTATCTCATCCTTCTTGCGCCGGCGTGGTCTACGACGGCTGCAACGTCGTCTGGACATCGCCGAGCACAAGTTCGCAAGGCTCGATGCCCTTGGGCAATGGCGACATCGGCGTCAACGTCTGGACCGAAAACGATAGCGACCTGGTATTTTATCTGAGCAAGACCGACGCCTGGGATGAAAACGGCAGCCTGCTGAAACTCGGCAAGGTCCGCGTCAGCCTGCCCGAGGGAACTTTCTCCGCCGACGGATTGTTCAAGCAAGAGTTGCGGCTTCAGGACGGCACGATCCAAATCGACGCCGGGTCGGGCGACGCCGCCACTACCATAAAACTCTGGATAGATCGCAACAACCAGACGGTGCAAGTGGACGTCGAGCGCGCCGCGGCCTTCAATGCCGACGTGACGTTCGAGCCGTGGCGGACGGAACGACGGAAGCTGACCGGCCAGGAAATGCAAATGGCCTACGGCGAGATCGGCTCGCCTATGCCCGTTTATGTCGAGCCGGACACCATCGTCGCCGGCCAGCAAAACTGCATCCTCTGGTATCATCGAAACGAACGCTCGGTCTGGGCGAAAAACCTCGAACTGCAAGGACTCGATCCGAACAACACGGTCGGAACCGACAAGTTGTTGCACAACACCTTCGGTGCGGCGATCACCGGCGACAACCTGCAAAGCGTCGATTCAAAAACGCTCCGCACCGACGAGGCAACCACCAGACAAACCATTTCCATTCACGCCCTGACCGCCCAGACCGACACGGCCAACCAGTGGATCGACAGGCTCGACGCCCGAATCGCCCAAACCGAAAACACCTCCTACGAACAACGTAAAGCAGCGAACGATCAGTGGTGGAGCGATTTTTCGGATAAGAGCTACATCCGCATTACAGCCGGCCCGAACGCCGAGGCCGTCACTCGGGGCTACATCCTGCAACGGGCGATGAACGCCTTCGCCGGCAGCGGTGCGTCGCCGATCAAGTTCAACGGCTCGATCTTCACCGTCGACACCTACAACCGTCCCGACCTGGGCGATCAAAACAACATGGGACCGGACTATCGGCGCTGGGGCGGACCGTATTGGCTGCAAAACACCCGGCTGATCTACTGGTCGATGCTTGAAACGGGCGACTTCCAACAGATGCAACCCTTCTTCGATCTTTATCTCGATAATCTCGATGTGGCCCAGGAACGGGTGAAAACCTACTACGGTCCCGATGCCAAAGGGGCCTATTTTCCCGAGACGATGACCCCCTGGGGAACTTGGACCGGCAACAACTACGGTTGGGACAATCCCGATCCGCAAAGCGGCGTCGCGGTTAACCAGTACATTCGCTACGAATGGCAGGGGGGCATCGAAGTCGCGGCGATGATGCTTCAGTATTACGACTACACCGGCGACCGGCAATTTGTCCGCGAAAAGTTGCTGCCCACGGCCACGGAAATAGTGACCTTCTATGACACTCACTACGGCCGAGACGCTAATGGAAAATTACTGATCTCGCCCGCCCAGGCGCTGGAAACGTGGTGGAGCGCGACGAATCCCTTGCCTGAGATTGCCGGTCTGCATTATGTGCTGGACAAACTGTTAGCTTTACCCGAGAGTGAAACCAATGCCGCCCAGCGCGCGCAATGGTCGCGGATGAAGTCGGAGTTGCCGGCGATTCCGATCCGCGTCGTTAATGGAAAAACGATTTACGCACCGGGCGAAACCTTCTCCGACAAAAACAACATTGAAAATCCCGAGTTGTACGGCGTCTTTCCTTATCTAATTTCCGGCGTCGGCAAGGACAACTTGCAGATCGGAATCGACACATACAACAACCGCACGCACAACCTCGGCGCCAGCGGCTGGAGTCAAGACCCCATCGACGCGGCCATGCTCGGCCTGACTGAACAGGCGCAGGCACTGGTCGTGCAGGGCTTCACTCAAAAGGATGCCGGCAGCCGCTTCCCCGGTTTTTACGGCCCTAATTACGATTGGGTGCCCGATCAGGACCACTCCAGTTCGGCTTCGCTCGCTCTGCAACGGATGCTTGTGCAAGTCGATGGGCAACGCGTCCTACTGTTCCCCGCCTGGCCGACCGATTGGGACGTCGAATTCAAAGTGTTCGGTCCATCGGGATCGATCATAATGGGCGACTTCGAGAACGGCACGGTCAAGTGGCTCGATCCGGTGCCTGATGGCGTGCTGAGCCAAGCCGACTACCGGCTCATTATGTCCAACCTCGGCTACGACAATCAGTTCGGCGAGGGCGATTATGACTCGCTGTTGCTCGGCGATGTCAACTTGGATGGCCTCGTCAACGACGCTGACCGTGTTGCCTTGCTTTCCGCCGCCGCCGAAAAAGGCATCGACGCATCCGGCTGGACCGTACCGGAACCGTGCATGTTGATCTTGCTGACCTCGGCGCTGTGTGCAACGGCGGCGGCGAAGTTACGGTAACGCTAAAACACGCCCACCAATATGTCATAGGCGGCGTGGCTGCCGGCGGCGATGCCGAAGCCGCGATATATGAAGACGATCGAAAAGAACACGCCCGCCAGCGTGCGGAACAGGAAAAAGTACGCGTTGAAATCTTCTCCGCCCGGCCCGACGTGATGGGCGGCGGCGAACAATAAGCTGCTGATCGCCACGGCCGCGATCGTCGCGATTCGCGGCTTCATGCCCGTCCAGCGCAACCCCCACGCCAACAGCGAGAGCAGAATCAGGCGGAAGAGCAATTCCTCGTAGATGCCCGCCCCGATGAAGCCCACGGCTCTCTGCAACGTCGCATAGAACGGATTTACGTCCGGCTGTTCGATTGCGAACACGCAACTTTGCAGGAACGGGACCAGGCTGAGGCAGAAGCCGAGCAAAAAACTCTCGACGTACATCGTCGTGACCACGCGGGGCGAAACCTTCCACGGTTTTCTGGAAAGATATTGCCAGCCGAGCAGCAGGCAGACGGTCGCCATCGGCAGGACGAGGTGTTGGCCGAATCCGAACAGGTCCAGCACCCGCCGCATGAATTGGTCGGCCCCGTTCTGGACGCCCAGCAGCAGCACGCCCGATTCGTAGACCAATAGCAGCGGCGCGATAAAGATCAGGCCGGCCAGAGGCAACCGAGATTCGGTCCAATACCGCTCGGCCATCTGCCCCATCGGAACGCTTTCGGTGGAAGTGCCCATCTTCGTTATCTTCGGCCGCCGGCCGGGCAGGGCTTGAGCCGGGTCCGTCGCGGCCACATAATAGAGCGGTCAGCTATGAGCTTTGAGCTATGAGCTTTAAGTTGTGAGCGGTCGGCTTTAAGCTAATTGAGATTTTATCATAAATACTCCATTGGCAATCAACTACGTCTAGCGTCAATATGGTGTATATTTGCTGCACTCGGCGGCTTCAAACTGACCTGTGAAAGCTCATAGCTCCCATGCTCAAAAACGCATACAAACTCCTGTTGGACGCCTTTGGACCCCAACACTGGTGGCCGGGCGAAACGCCTTTCGAGGTCGTCGTCGGCGCTGTCTTAACCCAAAACACCAGTTGGCGGAACGTCGAGCGGGCAATCGACAATCTCCGCGACGCCGACCTGCTCGAACCCCGCGCTCTGTACGAAGTGCCCGTCGAGGAATTGGAAACTTTGATTCAGCCGGCCGGCTATTTTCGCGTCAAGGTCCGGCGGCTGCGGAGCATGTTGGAGTTCATCATCGAACAATACGACGGATCGCTGGACGCGATGTTCCAGACCAACTTGTTCGAACTCCGCGAGCAACTGCTCGGCGTCCACGGCGTCGGGCCGGAGACGGCCGACTCGATCCTCCTTTACGCGGGCGGATTGCCCAGCTTCGTGGTCGACGCCTACACCCACCGCGTCTTCGCCCGGCACGGCTGGATCGACTTTGACGCCGACTATCATCAGATCCAAGATTACGCTCAGGGCGAGTTGCCGCAAGACGTGCGATTATATAATGAATATCATGCGTTGTTGGTTCGCGTGGGCAAGGACTTTTGCCGCAAGTCGCGTCCGCGCTGCGAGGAATGTCCATTACAAGAACTGCTTCCGAACGGTAAACCATTGATGCGGGACTAGGCCGTCGTGCCGACGGCCGCTAAACATTGATTGAACATTCGTATATAATGTTTAGCGGTCGCCGGCACGGCGGCCTGAACCGCGAGAAACCCCAATGTCCCTGTTCGACGCCGGCGAATCGAAAAACCGCCAGACCGCCCAACCGCTGGCGGCGCGGATGCGGCCGCGCTCGTTGGAGGAGTTCGTCGGACAACGGCACTTCCTCGGCCCGGGAAAACTGCTCCGCCGACTGTTGGACGCCGACCGGCTCGGCTCGGTCATCTTCTACGGCCCGCCGGGCACGGGCAAAACCACCTTGGCCCGACTGCTGGCCGGGGCAACCAAGAGTCACTTCCATCAAGTCAGCGCCGTCACCAGCGGAGTGAAGGAACTGCGCGAAGTGATCGCCGAGGCCGACGACCGGCTGGCCGCCTCCGGCCGGCGGACGCTGTTGTTCGTCGACGAGATCCACCGCTTCAACAAGCCGCAGCAGGAGGTGCTCCTGCCCGACGTGGAGGAGGGCGTTGTGATTCTGGTCGGCGCGACCACCGAAAACCCGTTCTTCACCGTCGTCAGCGCGCTGGTCAGCCGCAGCCGCATTTTCCAATTCGAGCCGCTCTCGTCCGACGACGTGAAAACTCTCATCCGCCGCGCCATCGCCGACCGAGAGCGCGGACTGGGCCAATGCAAAATCAACATGCACGACGACGCGCTAGATTTTCTGGCCGAGACGAGCGACGGCGACGCCCGCCGGGCGCTCTCGGCGCTGGAGGTCGGCGTGCTCTCCAGCGACGACTCCCCGATCGAGTTCACCCGGCAGTTGGCCGTCGAATCGGTCCAACGGAAGGCGATTCAATACGACCGATCGGGCGACGCCCACTACGATTCCATCAGCGCGCTGATAAAAAGCATCCGCGGCAGCGATCCCGACGCGGCGCTCTACTGGCTGGCCCGGATGCTCGAAGGGGGCGAGGACGTGCGGTTCCTCTGCCGCCGGCTGGTCATCCTGGCCAGCGAGGACGTGGGCAACGCCGATCCGGCTGCCCTGCCGCTGGCCGTGGCCGCCATGCACGGCTGCGAGTTCGTCGGCCTGCCCGAGTGCCAGTTGACCCTTGCCCAGACAGTCACCTATCTGGCGTGCGCGCCGAAGTCGAACTCGGCGACCGAAGGCATTTACGCGGCCCGGGCCGACGTGAGCGAGGGCCGCCTGTTGCCCGTCCCCCGCCATCTTCGCGACAAGAGCTACCATGCCGCCAAGCAACTCGGCCACGGCGTCGGCTACAAGTATTCGCACAACTCACCCGACGCAATCGCCAAGCAGGATTATCTCGGCGTCGAGCGGGAGTATTACAATCCGACGGATCGCGGTTTTGAGAAAGAGCTGGCCGAGCGGCTGAGGCTGATTAGGTCCAGATTGAGGGGAGAGACGAGAGGAGAGAGGAGAGAGGGATAGATGTTTGGCCGTCGCGTCCGCGCGGCGGGAATTGCAAGAGATATATTAACCGGAGGCTGGCGATGACTATGCCATATCAATCAAACTTGTTGCGAATTGTTCTTTTTGCAATACTGATCGTCGGTCTCGCGGCGATCGCCCGCTGCGAAACGCCCGACGGCGGGCGGACGGTAGGCGTGTCCTGCGTATGCTGGCCGCCCGACGCGAGCCAAGAAAAGATGGAAGAACTGATCGACCTGGCCGCGAAGGACCGGCCCGACATCATCTTGCTGACCGAGGGCTTCATGCAAAACGCGCCCCGCTCGGAGCTGGCCGAGGTGAAAGACGCCCGCGCCGATCCGCTCCCCGCGCCGGGGCCGATCACCCTCTTCCTCTCCCGCAAAGCCAAGCAGCACAAGACCTACATTATCGCCGGCTACTGGCGGAAGAACCTCGAAGGCCCCGGCCGCTTCAACAGCGCCGTGCTCATCGACCGCAAGGGGGAAGTTGCCGGTTGGTACGACAAGATGTTTCCCACGGACCGCGAGATGGAGGACGGCGTCAAGCCCGGACAAAAAGCGGTGGTCTTCGACACCGATTTCGGCCGCATCAGCGCGATGATCTGCTTCGACTTGAACTTCCCCGAACTTGCGGCGGAGTATAAGGAAAAAGGGGCCGAATTGCTTTGCTTCCTTTCCGCATTCCGCGGCGGAAAAATGGTCCCTTCCCTGGCGTTGAAGAACCGCTGTTTCATCGCCAGCGCGGTCTGGAAAGAAGGAGGCGAGATCGTCGATCCCCTCGGTCGCACGCTGATTGAAAGCAACCGCAACGCGCCGGTGATTTTTTCTCGCATCAATCTCGACTGCCGCGTCATCCATGTGGACTACAACCGTGATAGGGTGCGGCGGATGAAGCAAAAGTACGGACCGCTCGTGAAAGTCGATTCCGCCAGCCGCGAAGCGCTGTTCCTGATTTCCTCGCAGCACCCCGAAAAGTCGATTGACGACATGATCCGCGAGTTCGAGATCGAGGACTACGACGCATATATGGACCGCTCCCGGCGGGAGCGGCAAAAACACCAATAAGAAGGGAGACTCGCAATGGCCGTTGCGTTTAAGACGACCGGCATTCAAATCGCCCTCGCGGCGATGTTCTTTTCCTGCATTCACGTTGGCTGGGGAAAAGAACCAAACGGCGTCCCGCGCACAAACGACGGGGCCAAGATCGGCGGGCGATGGGTGGGCGTCTCCTGCGTATGCCATCCTCAGTCCGCCGACACGCGCGAAACGGAAAAATTGATCGACGTCGCCGCGCTGGACAAGCCGGACATCATCCTCCTGACCGAAGGTTGCATGCAAAACACGCCGCGGTCGGCGACCCCGGAAGAGCATAACGCCGGCGCCGAGCCGCTCCCCGCGCCGGGTCCGATCACCGAGTTCCTCGCCCGCAAGGCCAAGCAGCACCGCTGCTACATCATCGCCGGCTATTGGCGCAAGGATCCGCGCGGCCGAGGACGTTACAACAGCGCCGTGCTGATCGACCGCAAGGGAGAACTCGTCGGCTGGTACGACAAGGTATTCCCCACGATCCCGGAAATGCAGAGCGGCGTCATTCCCGGCCGAAAGGCGGTCGTTTTCGACACCGATTTCGGCCGCATCGGCGCGATGATCTGCTTCGATTTGAACTTCCCCGAGCTGGCCGAGCAATACAAGGACGAGGGAATCGAACTGCTCTGTTTTCTCTCCGATTTCCGCGGCGGCGAGATGGTGCCCGCCTTGGCGCGGAAACACCATTGGTTCATCGCCAGCGCCGTACCCGAAGAGGACGGAGTAATCGTCGATCCCCTCGGGCGCGCGCTGGCGAAAAGCAGCCATTACGGCCGCGTTGTCTTCGCGCGAGTCAACCTCGACAGCCGCACGGCGCACATCGACTTCAACGTCGACCGCGTGCGACGAATGAAGGAAAAGTACGGGCCACTGGTCCGGATCGATACCGCCAGCCCCGAGGCAGTTTATTTCATTTCCTCGCTGCATCCCGAGAGGTCGATCAACGATATGATGCGCGAGTTCGAGATCGAGGACTACGACGCCTATCTCGACCGCTCCCGCCGCGAACGCGAGAAGGCGCTTCGCAGCGATGGAAAATAAAGCCTCGACCCATTCAACGCGGGCGCCATGGGTAAGCTGCGCTTACCCATGGCGCCAGCGTGACACCGGCAAAGTTTAGCCGCCGGTTCCACGCCGCGTCCGCCGGGATGCTTTCTCTGTCATCTGTTTTTCGAAGTCACCAAGATATTTATCCGCCTCGTGATAATTGCCGTTCCGCTGCCATAGCTTAAGGATTGTTTCGGCAATCTCCCGCTTCTTCTCCGGCGAAGCCTCGGTCATCTCGAAAATCTGTCCAGCCCACTTCGCCTGATGTAAAGCGGCATGAAAACGATAATGCGGCGAATGACGCGCGCCGGGAGAAAAAGTGTTGGCGAGATGCCAAGGCTCAACATAGGCGACGTCTATCTTTTCGCCCTGCAATGCGATGAACAACGGCGTGTCGGTGATCACTTTGTAAACACATACGCACCAAATATATCGAGAGTGGCGCGCCTGTCCGGTCTTGATGTTGATTTCTTCGTGCCGGCAATTTATTGGCGACCACGGTAAAAAGACCGGTACAACCAGAAGCGGCAAAATCAGGCTCGCTCCCAACGGCGTGGTTGTTATCACCACAATTCTGAGGACGCTGTGTTTTGAATCGGTCTTTTTCATCGATCAATCTTTCAACCGGAACAGCCGCGTCAGCGCGTCGAGCAGGCCGCGGGGGACGCCCTCGCGCGACTCGTCGCGCAACGATTCCAGCGGCGGATGCATGAGTTTGTTCAACAGCCGGTCGAACGAACGGCGGACCTCCTCGCGCTGCCGCTCGTCCAGATCGGGCAGTTTCGCCAGCAACCGCTCCAGTTCTTCTTCTTTCGGCCGCTGCCAACCGAGCCGCAACCGCTCGATCACCGGCCCGATCGAGCGATGATACATCTCGGCCATGAAGCGGGCTGTCTCTTGCTCGACGATCCGCCGCGCCGCCGGCAGTTCCTTCTCGCGCCGCTTACGGTTCTCCTCGCAGACTGCTTGCAGGTCGTCGATCGAATAGAGATATACGTCCGCTCGTCGGCCGACTGCCGGGTCGAAGTCGCGCGGCACGGCCAGGTCGAGTATCATCAGCGGCCGACGGGTTTCAATCTTCGCGAAAACCGGGTCGGTCACGATCGGTTCGTCGGATCCGGTGGCGCTGACGATCAGATCGGCTTCCGCGATCGCTTGGGGCAACTCGTCCCAATCGCGGGCTTCACCGCCCCAGCGTTCGGCCAGTTCGTCCGCCCGTCGCCGGCTGCGGTTGACGACCGTCACCCGGCGAATGTTTTCCTCGCGGAGATAACGGAGCGTTTCCTCGGCCATTTCGCCCGCTCCGACGACCAGGGCGCGCTTGTCGTCGAAGCGTTCGAAGACCTCGCGGGCGAAATCGGCCACGGCCACGCTGGGCACGCTCACGCGCCGCCGGCCGATGCTCGTCTCTTCGGCCACGCGTTTCGCCGCATGGAGGGCGGATTGAAACGCGGCGTGCAGCAGCGGGCCGGTGTTGTCTTGCTCGGTCGCCGTCTGATAGGCGTCTTTGACCTGGGCAAGAATTTGCGATTCGCCCAACACCATGCTGTCCAACCCCGCGGCGACGGCGAACAGATGGCCCACGGCCGCCTCGTCGGTGTAGCGATAGAGCCGCTCGACGATCTCGGCCGGTTCAATGCCGTGGAATCGGGCGAGGAACGTGGCCACCTGGTCCAACGACGGTTCCGCCCGAGTCTCAGTAGCCGCGTAGATTTCCACTCGATTGCAGGTCGAAAGCAACACGGCCTCGACGCCCGGGAACACCCGCCGCCAGTGGTCCAGCGCCCCGCGGGTCTGCTCGGGCGAGAAAGCCAGCCGCTCGCGCAGCTCGATCGACGCGCCGCGGTGGCTGCATCCGACGACCTGCACTAGCATGGCGGGCCTCCGGGAAAAGGAGAGAGGAGGGAGGAGGAAGGAGAAAGGAGAATAGCGGGTGGTGAGTAGTGGATAGTGGATAGCATGTTTTTTTCCTGTGGTTCTTGTCCCCCGTCCCTCGTCCCCCGCCCCCAATGCTTCGTGTCCATCGCCAGCCCGACAACTAGGACGATCACCAGAAACACAAACGCGGCGAGTGTTAGATACGCCACCTTGCGTCCTTGCCTGGCCGGGCGACGCGCGGCAATCAACATGGCCGCCAGCAACCAACAGAACATTGCGCACGTGCTTATCACGACCGGATCGGTCCAGCCGAGGCGAGCCTGCGGGTCGGCAATGTTGATCCGGTTGAGCACCGTGCCGGCAAAAATACCGACGCCCAACATCGCCACGGCGACGGCTATCGCCCGGCCGTTGGTCCACTGTAGCCACTCGAGGCTGGGCAGGCTCAGCCCGCCTGCCGGCAAACGTTTGCGCTTGAGCCGCCACGCCTTGCCCAGATACATCGCGCCGGTGACGAATCCCACCAATACGGCAACGGCGGCCAACACGATCGCCCCGCCGTGGATTGTTCCCCAAACCAGCGAGGCCGAATCGCGGCCGACCGATTCCGCATTGGCCAGAAACGTGCCGGCCCCGATCAGTCCCAGCGCCAACGGCAGCAGAAACAGACCGAAGGGTGTTTTGGGATGCGCCAACGACAAATAAAGATAGATGGCGACAATCGCCCAGGCGGCCATCAGATACCAATCCCGCTCGCTCGACAGCGGCGCTCCGGGGCCTTCGACGGCGCGGGAGTAGAGGAATACAGTTTGTGCGAACAACCCCGCGGCGGCGAAACAGATCATCGCCAACCCGCGCACACTGCTGCGGAACAGCAGCCGCGAGATTTCCAACGCCAGCGCCACGGCGTAGCTGGCGGCGAAACAGACGGTGGTGACGCCGGAAGGCATTTTTTTGTTTTATTTAGCTTGTTGGGGGCGCGTTGCTAAAGAAAAGATGGTTATTTGTGTTTCCCGTGCATGTGGCACGTCAGGCGATACACCATTAGGACAAATCCACTGTTGAATGATCCAACCACCATGCCGATGAAGCCGCCTGCAATGGCGATGACGGTGGAATCTTCCAAGTAGACCACCGCGACGAAGGCCCCAAGCAAGACACCGATCACAATTGACGCAACCTGAAATAGGTTGTCCCGCATTCTGCAATTAAGGCCATAAATAATATCTGGACTTTTGCAAATTTGTCCCCTCTCCCTTTGGGAGAGGGGTCGGGGGTGAGGGCATGGGAAAATCGCGCAAGCAAGTCAAGGCG
>JAFGLH010000199.1 GCA_016928165.1 Pirellulales bacterium
CCCCGGCCCCTCTCCCGCCTGCGGGCGAGGGGAGATCGGAATAACCCTCACCCCCGGCCCCTCTCCCGCCTGCGGGCGAGGGGAGATTTTGCAGCGAGATTTTCGCCCCCAATCCGCCGGCGAAGGCCATTTCGGCGGCCGCCGCAGCCATGCCGCCCTCGGAGAGATCGTGACACGCGCGGACCAGCCCGTTTGAAATCGCGGAATGCAATGCGGCAAACGTGGCTTTCGCCCGGTGGAAATCGACCATCGGCGCCTTGCCGCCCGAGAGGCCCTCAACCAGGGCGAAGTGCGAGCCGCCCAACTCATCCTTCGTCTCGCCGACGATGTAGAGCAGATTGCCCGGCTCCTTGAGGTCCATCGAAACGCATCGGGCCACGTCTTTCACCAGGCCGATGGCGCTAATCAGCAGCGACGGGGGAATGGAGATCGGCTCCGCGGAAAAGGGGTCAGTCCCCATTTGTGCGCAGCACCCTTCGGGCCGTTCCGGCAAATGGGGACTGTCCCCTTTTCCGCCTTCGGCCGTCGGTCGGAACTCGTTGTTCAGGCTGTCCTTGCCGCTGATGAACGGTGTGCCCAGCGCGACGGCCGCGTCGTGGCAGGCGATCGCCGCGCGGACCAGCGAGCCGAGCGTTTCGGGCCGGTCGGTCGCGCCCCAGCAGAAATTGTCGAGAATGGCGATTCTCGCCGGATCGGCCCCGACGGCCACGCAGTTCCGCACGGCCTCGTCGATCGCCGAAGCGGCCATCCAGTATGTATCGAAGTCGCCGTAGCGGGGATTCATGCCGCAGGAGACGGCGATCCCCCGGCGGCCGTCCAACACCGGCCGCAACACGGCGGCGTCGCCGGGGCCATCGTTCGCCGCTCCGACCAGCGGTTTCAGCACGCTGCCGCCTTGCACCTCGTGGTCGTATTGGCGGACCACCCACTGTTTGCTGCATACATTCGGCGAGCCGAGGATTTTTTTGAGGGTGTCGGTGCAATTAAAATCGCAGGGTAATTCTTGGGAAACCGCATCGGCTTTATCTGATCCCTTGCCCCTGAACCCTGAACTCTCAGCCGCCCTCGCCCTCGACCCCTCTCCCGCGAGCGGGCGAGGGGAGGCATTATTGTAGATCGCCTCGCGGACGACCGGCGGACGGCCGCCGTGGAGGAAGTCCATGGCCAGATCGCCGACGCGATGCTCGCCGTAGAACAGCGTCAATCGTCCGGTCGGCACGTATTTGCCGATCACCGTCGCCTCGACCCCCTCGGATTCGCACAGCGCCGAAAGCTGTTCCCATTTGTCCGGCGGCACGGAGAGGACCATCCGCTCTTGCGCTTCGGATATCCATATTTCGGTGTAGGAAAGCCCTTCGTACTTGAGCGGCGCCTGTTCTAGCCAAACCTCGGCCCCGATCCGCTCGCCCATCTCGCCGACGGCGCTGGAGAATCCGCCCGCCCCGCAGTCGGTCACGGCGTTGTACAGGCCGCGGTCCCGGGCAACCAGCAGCACGTCCAACAGCATCTTTTCGGTGATTGCGTTGCCGATCTGGACCGCGCCGCCGGAGAGTGTTTCGCTGTGGCTGGTCAGCTCGGCGGAACTGAACGTGGCGCCGTGGATGCCGTCGCGGCCGGTCCGTCCGCCGACGGCGACGATCAGGTCGTTCGGCCGCGGGTGTTTTTCGGACATCTCGCGGGGAATCAATCCGACGTTGCCGCAATAGACCAGCGGATTGCCCAGGTAGCGTCGGTCGAAGTAGATCGCGCCGTTGACGGTGGGGATGCCCATGCGGTTGCCGTAGTCGCGCACTCCGGCCACCACTCCCTTGATTATCCGGCGGGGATGGAGCACGCCGGGCGGAAGCTCCTCGGCCGACACGTCGGGCGGAGCAAAACAAAACACGTCGGTGTTGCAGATCGGCTTGGCGCCCATGCCGGTCCCCATCGGGTCGCGGATCACGCCGCCGATGCCGGTGTTGGCCCCGCCGTAAGGCTCCAGGGCCGAGGGGTGGTTGTGGGTCTCGACCTTGAAGACGACGTTGTACCGCTCGTTGAAACGAATCACCCCGGCGTTGTCGGCAAACACGCTCACGCACCAATCATTATCGCCCAACTCGCGGCGAATTTCCCGCGTGGCGGCGAAGATCGTTTCCTTGAGCATGTTCTCGAAGCGGCGCTCGCCGTCGGGGCCGCGATAGTCGATCCGTCCGGCCAGCGTCTTATGGCTGCAATGCTCGCTCCATGTCTGTGCGAGAGTTTCCAGTTCAACGTCGGTCGGGTCGCGTTCCAGTCCGGCGAAGTGTTTTTGGATCGTTTGCATCTCGACCAACGAGAGAAACAACTGCCCGTCGCGGCTGAGCCGTTCGAGCGCCGCGTCGTCCATCTCGCGGATCGGAACCGTGACCAGCTTGAACTCGTAGGGCGAACCGACCTCCAGCCGCTCGAACCGCAGCGGGCCGACGATCACCTGCTCAATGGCGTCGTTGGCCAGCACCTTGTCGCAAAGCAACTGAATCCGCTCCTCCGACAAACCTGCGACGGCGTATTTCCGCAGCGTGCGGACGGCCTCGGCCTTTAGACCGAAATCGGCGATGGCCTCGATCGCGCTTTGGGCCACCGGGTCCATCACGCCCGACTTCGGCAAAACGTGAATCCATGCGGCGTCGGACAGGGACTGTCCCAATTTTCGCGCAGAGAAAATGGGACTGTCCCCTTTGCCGGTCAGCAACTGATCGCCGACCCGCGCGACGACCGTCCGCTCGATCACCGGATCGGAGAGCAGTTCGCGGGCGATTCGTTCGATTTGCTCGCGGTCGAAATCCCCTTGGATTAGGTATCCGCGTGCGGATTTGACGCTCAATTTTTCGGCGATATGCAGTTCGGCGGCCGAGGCGGCCGCGTCCGCGGCCCCAACGTCCGGCTGTCCTTCGGCCGGGTAGATGTCAACTTCCCAAAGCATCGTGATGGAGTTTTCGCAAGGGTGAAAAAGAATAACTCGGCCCATTGTAACAAATCGCGGCCGAATTGGATGGGGGGAGGTGGGGTTTGGGGATTGGGGACGGGAGATTGGGGGCGGTATAAAGCCGCGACCGTTGGTCGCGCCCGAGTCCGCCATCAACATTGAATCAGCCCACCGCCGGTGGTATCCTTATAAAATAATATTCTGTAAAATAATACCAATCTTGGTTCCAAAATAGGAGTACTGACATGCAAGATATGGGCTGGAAAGAAGCCATCATAGAGGTTCTCCATGGTGAAACGGAACCATTGCACTATACGGACATCACGGATCTGATTGTGGAACGACAGCTCAAAACAGAATTCGGTGCTACGCCTGCTAAATCTGTTAGTGCAACAATTACTATTTCACTGAACAATGATGGTGAAGACTCGCCTTTTATTCGTGTTGGACGTGGACATTATGCACTTCGGTCAACACTGGCTTCAGAACTAGAGGAATCTTCTTCCAGTGATTACTCGTCTTCCGATTCTGATGATGAAGACGAAACCGCTGAAATGGGTTTGATTAAAGCCTTTGGAATGTACTGGAAAAGAGATGCCATTCGATGGATTGCTACTCCCCGTATTCTCGGACAGCAACAATTGGGCGCTAGCGAGGTTGATTTTTCAGGTCAAAAAGGTGTTTACCTTCTCCATGATGGTAATCGCGTGATATATGTCGGTCGAACCACAGACCAACCTTTTGGAAAACGATTGTACCAACATACGACTGACCGTCTCGGTGGCAGATGGGACAGATTTTCTTGGTTTGGTATTTACACTGTAGCTGAAAATGGCTCTCTACAGCAAATGGATGGTTGGTGTTCTTTTTCTGTTGATAATCTTATCGCAACCATGGAAGCGTTGCTTATCGAAGGTTTAGAGCCTCCTCAAAATCGAAAACGTGGAGATGATTTTCGGGCCATTGAATTTTCACAAGTTGTTGACCCTGACATCGAAAAATTACAATATACTTCGTAAATGGAAAAATTGATGTCAAAACTCTAGCAATACGCCTTTTAGGTGCCAATCATGAGACTAAATGTCATTTTAGAACCCAGCGATGAAGGTGGATATACGGTAACCGTGCCGGCCCTGCCGGGATGTATCTCCGAAGGAGATACCAAAGAGGATGCCCTCCGCAACATACGTGAGGCCATAGAGTTGTATCTTGAGCCGGTTGAAGACGATAATGCATTTGCCTCCAATGCGGAATCGCTGGAGTTGACGCTATGAGCAAAGTGCCGTCTCTGGCATACGATAAAATCGTGCATGCCCTACAGCGCGACGGTTGGATTGTCGTCCGGCAAAAGGGAAGCCACATTCGGCTGCAAAAACACACGATGGACGAAACGTTGAAGTTAACCGTTCCCGCCCATCGCCCGGTGAAAAGATCGACTCTCTCACATATTCTCAAGCAGGCGAAGCTGTCGGTTGACGATTTTATCCGCCTCGTATAGAAACTTGTACATTGGACACGTCAATCCCCCAAAGCGTCGCGGTGCTTCTTCGCCAGGGTGAGAATGTCGAGCAGCGCGTCGCGGCGGCCGTCGCGAATGGCGGCGTGGGCGGCGGCCAACTGCGAGCCGTATTGCTCCAAGGCCGTCAGGACGTTGTCGCGATTCAAAGTAAGCGCGTCAGCCCATAATGATGGATCGCCGGCAGCCTGACGGGTGGCGGCCGAAACGCCGCCGCCGGCCAAGCGAAACAGTTTCTCCGGCAGCGCGGCCGACATCGCCGCCGCGGAGAGATAAGGCAAATGCTCGGTCATTGCCACCGCCCGATCGTGCTCCTCCGGCGGCATCTTTACGACGACCGCGCCCAAGGCTTGCCAGAAATCGGCGAGAAAATCAAAATCCTCCGCCCGAGTGTTCACCGTCGGCGTGAGAATGACGATTCGTCCGTCGAACAGGTCGGCCCGGGCGTCGAGTACTCCGTTTTGTCCGCCTTCGACCAACGGATGTCCGCCGAGGAAGCGGCAGCCGCGGGCCAGGCCGTCGTCCAACGGCCCGACGACCGCCCGCTTCAGACCGCAAACGTCGCTGATCAGCGTCCGCTCGGGGCAATGTTCGGCCGCCTGTTTGACCGTTTCGACGACCGCCGCGACCGGCGTGCAGACGAAGACCAGTTCGGCGTCGGCCACGCCCCGGTTCAGATCGATCGTGGTGTTTGTGATCGCGCCGACGCGCCGGGCCGAACGGAGCGAGGCCTGCGAGCGTCCGACGCCGACGACGTTCTTGGCCAGATTGCGTTCAATCAATGCCTGCCCGATCGAGCCGCCGATCATTCCGACCCCGACTACGGCCACGGTACCCAATCGTTTCATCCAAACTCTCTCGAAATATGTTGTAGAAATTCAGCGCCACTGCCGGCTTGTTCAGCAGTGTTTTCCAAGAGGGCGGTATTGCACTGCTGGGCAAGCCGGCGGTGTCGCCCTTGCGGATTTTCTCTTTTGACGGGGGAAAATTATGGGTTACTCGCCCAAGGCGAAGTTTTTCAGTCGGCGGAGGAAGTTCGGTTGGGCGGGCCGGCTGACGGCGCCGTGGGGCAAATGCGAGCGGCGCTCGATGACGCGGAAGCCGCCGTCCTCGCGCAGCACCACCACTTCGCCCCGGCTGTGCTTCAAGCCCGTGCGGACCGCCGCCTCGCGCCCCTGCGGCGCATCGTGCCGGATGAGACGGACTTGCGGAAAATGGCGGGCGATTTCGTGGGCCACCTCGTTGGTCGCGTCAGTCGAGCCGTCGTCGATTATCAACAGCTCGAACCGCCGGCCCGTGTCGGCCGCCGCGTCGAGTATCTCCGCCACCGAATCGTTCAACGAGGATTGCACGTCCTCCACCGGAAACAGCACCGACAACATTTCTGGCACCCGACCGCCCTTTCAAGAAATATCCGATGTCCTCGCACTCAGGAAAATTTTGCAACCGTTCACAGGGGACTGTCCCGATTTTCGCGGTTCACCGCGAAAATGGGACTGTCCCTCTGGCGTTGAAGGGGACAGGCACATTTTTCGCCCTTGAAAGGGCGAAAAAATGAGCCAGTCCCCGGCCCGTGAACGGTTACGAAAATTTTCGGAAGAAACGCCACTCTGAATATAGAGAAGCGGCCGGCCGACGTGTTGCGCGACTTCTAACCTTTGTAGCTCCCCCTCTAGCGATTAAAATTGATGCCGGTTATGCTGATATTTTGTGTTCTGACGATTGCGAAACGGCAAGCGGAAGTTGGGGTGGCAGTTGAACTGCCACCCCCAACCACTAACCACTAACCACTATTAAAAATGTCCACCGAAACCAATCTGAACGCGAAACTGGCAAAACTCGGCCTTCAACTTCCACCCGCCCCCGAACCGAAGGGGCTTTATAAGTCGGTGTTGATCTGCGGCGAACTCGCCTATACCTCCGGGCATCTGCCGCTGGACGGCGCCGGCAAATTGATCGTCGGCCGGCTCGGCGCCGAACTCGACGCGGAGGCGGGTTTCAAGGCCGCGCAATGGGCCGGGCTGAACATCCTCGCCTCGATGAAGGCGGAGCTTGGTTCGCTCGATAGAATCAAGCGGGTCGTAAAAATCCTCGGCCTGGTCAACTGCGCGGCGGAGTTTACCGCCCAGCCGGCGGTCGTCAACGGTTGCAGCGAGTTGTTCGCCGAGGTCTTCGGACCCGAGGCCGGCGTCGGCGCCCGCAGCGCCGTCGGCGTCGCTTCACTGCCGCTGGGCGCGCCGGTGGAGATCGAGGCCGTTTTTGAGCTTCAATGACCCCGTTCAAGGCAAGCGAGCAACGCCGATCCTTGATGCCGACCAGGCTTCTCCCAGGTCCGGCCGCCGCGGCGCCGCGGTTTATGAAAAATTTCTATTGACTTTTTCGCGGCGGACGATATGAATTGCATTTTGCGGCGCGTATGAATTGGCGGATTTATGAAAGACACTGGCTTTCGTCTGTCGATATGGGAGTTAATTTGCCGGGCAGAGCAGGGCAACGGGACGGCGAGGACCGCCGTCCGGCCCGCCACGAAGCCCGGGAGGATGTATCTCGATGACCGGCACTGATGCTGAGGCGTGTCCATACGGAGGCATGGACGAAGACGAGCCTCCTGGTACCACGGTTTCTTTGGTTGTCGCTCGCAAGGCGGTTCGCCTATCCCGGCCGGTTCGGCCGAGGAGAAGTCTGAATTGTCCACCCGCCGCCGCCGGCCGGGTATCTGGCAGAAACCCTCGCAGCACCTTCCAAACAAGGGTTTTTCGCAAAACTTTCTACCCCGACGTTCCCGATCGACTCTGGAACGATTGGCGTTGGCAGAGCCGCAATCGGCTGCGGACCCTGGCCCAAGTGGAACGGGTTTTGGAGCTTTCCGATCGAGAGCGGGCGGCCCTCTCGCTCGACGGCGCCATGCTCCCTATGAGCGTCACGCCCTACTATATGAGCCTCGTGTCCCGGGACGACCGTAACCAGCCTTTGCGCAAAACCGTAATACCCAGCACCAGCGAGTTCATCCACGGCCCGGGCGAAGCCGACGATCCGCTCGGCGAAGACGAAGACAGCCCCGTTCCGGGCCTGGTACACCGTTATCCCGACCGTGCCCTGCTGCTGGTTACCGACTGCTGTTCGAGTTATTGCCGCTATTGCACCCGCTCGCGGATGGTCGGCCACGGTTCGCTGCCGCACGGTTCCGACCGCCTGGAAAAGGCGTTTGACTATATTCGCGGCGCCCCGGCGATCCGGGACGTGCTCATATCCGGCGGCGATCCGCTGTCGCTTGGCGACGAGCGGCTGGATTGGATACTCTCCCAACTGAGGGCTATCCCGCACGTCGAGTTTCTGCGGATCGGCACGAAAATGCCGGCCGTGCTGCCGCAACGGATCACGCCGGACCTGTGCCGGACGCTCCGCAAGCACCACCCGCTCTGGATGAGCATCCATTTTATCCATCCCGACGAGTGTACGCCCGAGGCGTTTACGGCTTGCTCTCGACTGGCCGACGCGGGCATCCCGCTCGGCTCTCAGACGGTCTTGCTGGCGGGGGTCAACGACGACGTGGAGACGATGAAGCGGCTGGTCCACAACCTGCTTCGGATGCGGGTCCGGCCGTATTACCTCTACCAATGCGACCCGATCACCGGCTCGGCCCATTTTCGCACGCCGGTGGCCAAGGGTCTGGAGATAATCGAAGGGTTGCGGGGCCATACGACCGGCTATGCCGTGCCTAACTATGTGATCGACGCGCCCGGCGGCGGCGGGAAAATCCCCCTTCAGCCCGACTACGTCGTCGGCCGCGACGGCGACGACCTGCTGCTGCGAAACTATCGAGGCGGCATATACCGCTACCCCGATCCAATATAAAAGAGGGCCAGCGGCCAGACGTTAGGGTGGCAATTGCACCGCCACCCCGACGCCACCTCCTGCCCCCCTGACACCAAGCCCCTATTTCCTTGCCCCCTCCCATGCACATCGGATTAACCTACGACCTCCGCGACGACTACCTGGCCGAAGGATACTCGGAACAAGAGACGGCCGAGTTCGACCGGCTGGACACGATCGAGGCCATCGAGGCCGCCCTCGATGAATTGGGCTATCGGACCGATCGGATCGGCAACGCCAGGCGGTTGATCGAACGGCTTGCCCGGGGCGACCGCTGGGACCTGGTGTTCAACATTGCCGAGGGGCTGCGCGGCCTGAGCCGCGAGTCGCAAGTGCCGTCGATCCTCGACGTTTACGAGATCCCATACACGTTTTCCGAGCCGTTGGCCCTTTCCCTTTCGCTCCACAAGGGGCTGACCAAGATGGCAATGCGTCAGGCGGGTCTGCCGACGCCCGACTTCGCCGTGGTCGATCGGCCGGACGACGTGAAGAACGTGGATTTGCCTTTTCCGTTGTTCGTCAAGCCGGCAGCCGAGGGAACGAGCAAGGGGATTTCGGCGAAGTCGATCGTCCGCGACCGGCCGGCGCTGGAAAAGGCCTGCGCCGAGCTGTTGTTCCAGTTCCAACAGCCCGTTCTGGTCGAAACGTTTCTTTCCGGCCGCGAGTTCACCGTCGGACTGGTCGGCAGCGGCCCCGCGGCCGGCGTCCTGGGCACGATGGAAATCCACCTCCTGCCCGAGGCCGAGGCGGGCGTATATTCCTTCACGAACAAAGAACGGTGCGAAGAATTGGTCCGCTACCGATTGGCCCGGCGCGAGGAAGAAGCCCTGATCGGACAGGTCGAGCAGTTGGCTCTGTCGTCATGGCGGGCGTTGGACGGCCGCGACGGGGGCCGGGTCGATATCCGCTGCGACGACCTGGGTCTGCCGCAATTTCTCGAGATCAACCCCCTGCCGGGCCTGCACCCGCAACATTCCGACCTGCCGATCCTCTGCGGCTTCCTGGGCGTTCCATATATGGACCTGATCGACCGGATCGTCGCTTCCGCACGGCAAAGAATGACGGCGGCCAGCGACTTGCAGCAACGGGCATGAAAATGTTTTGTCTCCATCAAGCCGCGATCGGTGGTCGCGCGTAATGCAATTTCCGGGCAATAGTCGGCAGCGGGCGCGACCACCGGTCGCGGCTTGATGGAATTCCCAAACATGTCGTGATGCGAATAGCGATTTTGCACAACGCCGTGTCGGCCGACGCCCCGCCGGAAGACCAGGACACGCTGGTCCAGGTCGAGGCGGTCCGGGCCGCCCTGGTCCGCTTGGGACATCGGCCGGCGACCATTCCTTGCACCCTCGACCTGTCTGCCCTGCGGACTGAGCTTCTCCGCTCGGGAGCGGAGTTGGCTTTCAACCTGGTCGAATCGTTGGACGGCGCCGACGCGCTCCTTTATCTCCCTTTGGCGGTTCTCGATGCCATAGGTGTGAAATACGTCGGCAGCCGGACGGAAGCGATGTTCCTGACCTCGAACAAGTTGCTCTGCAAGCGGCGTCTGCGCCTGGTCGGCCTGCCCACGCCCGACTGGGTTGAAGCATCGGCGGCCGGCCCGGAGCCGTTGTTTGATGCTACCCACGATCGGGAAGACCGTTGGATCGTCAAAGGGCTATGGGAGCACGGCTCCGACGGCATGGACGACGATTCGATATTCTCCCCACGATGCGTGGAAGAATTGCGGCAACGACTGGCGGACCGGTTTGCGAACACCGGCCGACGATGTTTCGTCGAGCGATATATCGAGGGGCGGGAGTTTGCCGCGGCCCTGCTGGCCGGTCCCGACGGTCCCGAACTTCTGCCGCCGGCGGAGATCGACTTTTCCGCCTTCCCGGCCGGCAAGCCGCGCGTGGTCGGCTATCGGGCGAAATGGGCCGAGGAGAGCTTCGAGTGCCTGCACACGCCCCGCCGTTTCGATTTCGGGCCGGCCGACCGGCCGCTCTTGGACCGGCTCGGCGAGTCGGCCCTGGCCTGTTGGCGCGAGTTCGGGCTGCGCGGTTGGGCGCGGGTGGATTTTCGCGTCGACGCCTCGGGCCGGCCGTATATCTTGGAAATCAACGCCAACCCCTGCCTCTCGCCCGACGCCGGGTTCGCCGCCATGCTCGAAATGGCGTCCGTTCCTTTCGACCGGGCGATCGAACGCATTGTCGAGGAAACGCCGACGTGAGCGAAATGCCGATCATCCTGAGATACGAAATCCGCCCCGACGACCGAGTGGAAGTTCGTCGGCTGGCGGAAGCGGCCGGGGTCTTCTCGCACGTCGAGATCGAGACAGCCGTGGAATTGGTCGACGACCGCCTCGGACGCGGCGAGTCGAGCGATTATCGGTTCGTCTTCGCCGATCGGGACGGCCGTACGCTCGGATACGCATGTTACGGTCCGATTCCGCTGACAGCGCAATCCTACGATCTCTACTGGATCGTAGTGGACAAGGAGCATCAGAGGCGAGGGATCGGACGGTTGCTGTTGGAAAAGAGCGAGGAGCTTGTTCGACAATCGGGCGGGCGGCGGATATACGTCGAGACCTCCGGCCGCGCCCAATACGCGCCCACGCGCGATTTTTACCTTCGTCTCGGCTACCGGCTGGACGCCTTGCTGAAAGATTTCTATGCCCCCGGCGACGACAAGGCGATTTTTGTCAAAGATTCGTTTTAGAAATCTTCCCTATTCCAAAGGGAGAGGGGAGATTTTCAAAACACGTTCTCGCACTAATCCTCTCCCAAAGGGAGAGGGAGCCGATTATCGCTAAGGATTCTTTGCAACCGTTCACGTGCCGGGGACGGGCTCATTTTTTCACCCTTTCAAGTTCAAGGGCAAAACATGAGCCTGTCCCCTTCGCCGCGAGGGGGACAGTCCCCTGCAAACGGTTACGATTCTTTTAAGGTTTGTCCCCGACCAGGCGGGTGAGCCGCTCCACCTGGGCGCGGACGCCTTCCAGGCCGGGATTCAAACGCAGGGCGCGGCGGAAACATTCCAACGCCGAGATCGGATTGCCCAAGCGGAGATAGGCATGGCCCATGCTCGTGGCGGCGACGAAGTGATAGGGGTTGATCTCCAGCGTCTGATGACAATCGCGGATCGATTCGGTCAATTGCCCCAGGGCCGCCTGCGCGACGGCCCGCTGGTGCCAAACCTCGGCGAACCAGGGGGTGCGATGAAGCATCCACGTCGCCCGGCCGAGGGCCTGTTTGTGGAGCTGGGCGGAGTTGAGCCGGACGATCTCCTCCAGCTCCTTGCGTTCCGCGTCGTTGCCGGCGCGGGTCCAAACGTCGCGGATTCCGTTTTCGGCCAACGTGCGCACCGTGCGGTCCTCATCCAGCAGTGCGCAGCCCATCGTGTGGTTGGCGTCGTATTCTCCGAGGATTCCCAAGGCGAGCACGGCCGCGCGGCGGACCTCCCGCCGTGGATTGCCCGACAACCGTTGAAGCGTGCCAGGCGAATAGAGCCGCGAAACCCCGCGGGCATACTCGCCCGTATTCTGGTGGTCGAGATACTGCTGGTACAAGACCAAAAGCAGTGGCGGCCGTGTGGAATCGGTGCTCACGTAACGTACTCCACGCCCCCGGGGATGCAATTAACCACGGACTATCCCTTGATTGTAATAAGAATCCCGGGGAATCTCCAATTTTTTTCCACGATGGCGTTTTCTTGCCAGGGGGGGTAGACTATAGACAAGCGGGGTTTGAATGAGTTTTACTGATAAGTGCCCCGCGATAGGCCGTCGCGCGGCAAAGTATCGAGGTTGCGGCGTCCCGCTTTACATATACCCACCATAAGGGGGCCGGTCGTGTCGATACCCGCAAAATCGACGCTTTACGCGGCGGCGGCCGCCATTCTGTTCGCATGTCCGGCCGCGGCCCTCTCCGCCGATCGGATCGATTGGGCCACCGGCCCCGCGCTGCAACGCCGGCTTGGCGAGCCGGTCGACATCTTCTGGGCAAACAACCCCCTGCGGCGGGCAATCGAAAACCTCTGCGAAACCCGCCGCGTGGCGGTGCTGATCGACCGCCGCGTCGATCCGGGCATGGAACTCGACGTTTCCTTGAACAACGCGCCGCTGGAATCCGCCTTGCGCCAGATCGCGCGCCCGCTCGGCCTGGACACGGCCCGCTTGGGCGATGTATTTTACATCGGACCGGCTGTCGAGGTCGGGCGGTTGACTTCCGTCTCGACGGAGTTCAAGGAAGCCGTTGGCCGCCTTCCTTCCGCTGCGCGGCTAAACTTTCATCGGCGCGGGCCATTCCGGTGGGACGATCTCGCCGAACCGCGTTCGTTGATCGAACAACTCGCCCGCGACAACGGTTTGATTATCGAACGCCTCGATCTTCTGCCTCACGATCTCTGGGCGGCGGCCGATCTGCCCCCACTCTCGCTGGCCGACCGCCTCACGCTGATTGCCTTTCAATACGATTTGACGCTGCGGATATCGAGCGACGGCCGACGGCTGGAGCTTGTCCCCCTGCCGGCAACGGCCTCGGATGCGTCGAGCGAAGCGTCTCGTCCCGCCGCCCGGCCGTCGCGGGAAAAGCCGGCCGCCGGTCCGCCCGCCGATTTGGATCGGCTCCGCATCGAGCGGCTGACGGTGCAAGAGAAGCCGCTCGGCCCGGTCCTCGAACAACTGGCGCGACGGCTCAATCTCGACCTGCGCCTCGACCGCCGGGCGATCGCCGCCGCCGGCGTTTCGCTCGATCGGCGGGTGTCCGTCAAAGTGGAAAACGCCACGATTGACGAACTTTTCGGCGAATTGCTGCGGGGAACCGGTTTGGATTTCCGCCGCCGCGGGCGGATAGTCGAGATCTCGCCGGCCGAGTAGCCCGCACAACCGATATTCGTGGCACAGCCGTCCTCCGCCGCATAGAAATAGCGATCGTATTCCATGCCGGGTCGGCAGTTCAACCGACACCCCAACGGACCTACCTCTCTTTCCAGTTCCATAACCTATATTTAGTGTGTTTAGGGGCCAACGGAGACGACGGTGACGACGACAATTCCAGAAACAACCGACCGTCGCGACCGCCGCGCCGGGACCGTTCATTTGGTCGTTTTTCGGCTGGCCGGCGAGCGGTATGCGGTCGAGATAGCCAAGGTGCGCGAGATCGTCCCGGCGAGCGATTACACGCGATTGCCGCACGCGCCAGACTATGTGCTGGGATTGATCAACCTGCGCGGCGAGGTGGTGCCGTTGGTCGATCTGCGGCGCCGATTGGGTTTGCCAGCGGAGCAATGGAACGACGAGACCCGCATGGTGGTGGTGGAGGTCGGCGGGAAGAAGTCGGCATTGGCGGTCGACGAGGTCGTCGAAGTGTCTAGGATCGGCGAAGAGCGGGTAATTCCGTCCCCCTCAACGGTCGCCGGACCGGAACGCGAATATCTGAGCGGGTTGGTCCAGCAAGATGATCGGCTGTTGGTCCTGCTGAACGTCGACGCGCTGTTAAAGGAAGAGGAATGGCCGGCGGCCGAATCGGTCGCCGTATGACGCAAGCAAGAAGTATTTTTGAAATACAAGAGTCCTCCCCTCCATTTGGAAGAGAGGAGGCGTTTTCAAGGGGCTTGTTTGGGGCGCACTTCAGTTGACGAACCGAATTGGCGCGGATTCGCCACCGCAACGCGATCCCGAAGCAATGATCCTTGAAAAAGCCCCTTATCCGTCGCCGCCCTCCGCTCGCTCGGACACGATCACCGACGCGCAGCTCCACCGCTTCGCCGAGATGATCTATCGACGTTGCGGGGTCCGCATCCCGCCTCGAAAGCGCCTGCTGTTGTCGAACCGGCTGCGGCGTCGTTTGCGTCAGACGGGCGTCAAGGACTTCTCCCGCTACTACGGCTTCCTCCGCCGTCTGCCGGCCGACGATCCCGAATGGGACGCCTTCGTTCAGGAAGTCACCACGCACGAGACGTATCTGTTCCGCGACGAAGTCCAATGGAAGTGGTTTCGGGAGGAGTTTTTACCCGACCGGGCGGCGGCCGCGCGGCGGGGTCGAGCGCCGCGGACGTTGCGAATCTGGTCGGCCGGGTGCAGCACCGGCGACGAGCCGGCCAGCGCCGCCTGTTGCATCGCCGACGTTTTGCCCGACCATCGCCGATGGCGCATCCGCCTGCTCGGCACCGACGTGGCGCACGGAGCGCTGGAGAAGGCGGCCGCAGCCTCGTTCGACCGCCGGGCGATGCGGCTTGTGCCCGAAGCGTATCGACGCCGCTTCTTCAAAAAAACCGGCGACGGCGCCTGGAAACTGAAACCCGCGCCGGCCGAGATGATCGAATATCGACGGAGGAACCTCATGGAGCCGCTCGACGAGGGCGGCTTCGACCTGGTGCTGCTGAGAAACGTATTAATCTATTTCGACGCGGAGTCGAAAGCCGCCGCGGTCCGCAACGTCCGCGCGGCGCTGGGGCCGGGCGGGCATCTGATGACCGGCGCCGCCGAGGGCGTGGCCCACCTGCTCCGCGACGTAGAACGCCTGAAACCTTGGCTCGTTCGCCTCCCGAGAGAATAAACACACGGGCCGCAAGCGGCCCCGC
Source organism: Pirellulales bacterium (assembly GCA_016928165.1). Lineage (GTDB taxonomy): Bacteria > Planctomycetota > Planctomycetia > Pirellulales > Thermoguttaceae > JAHIKV01. The sequence goes on from JAFGLH010000199.1 coordinate 14,898, forward strand.
TAAACGGTTGCCCACAAATAAATGCCCCCTTCCGCGACCAACGCCGACGCCCCATCGAGGCCGCTTGCCGGTCCGCGAAACGATTGGCAAAACGCCTCGAAATATCTTTCTATGTTCATCGACGAGGGGCAGCGGACGCTCGACGAAATCACCGACGCTCTGTTGGCCTGGGAAGAGGGCGGACGCGGCGGCGGGGCGCGGCAACTGCTCGTGGCCGCGCACCGGCTGAAAGGCTCGGCCGCCTCGATCGGATTGGAGCGCGTCGCAAAACTCGCCCATCTGACCGAAGACCTGGTGCAAAAGGCGATCGACGAAGGGGGCGAAGCGACGCCCGAGATCAGCGACGCGATGTTGTCGTTCGCCGACGGTTTGCGCAAGTTCATCGAGCGGCTGCGATTGGGACAAACGGACGATTCGCCGCTGGAAGCCCTGGCCGAGCGGTTGACGGCCGCCGCGACGACGGTTCAGCGAACGCGGATCGACGACGAGTTGCATCGAAGCGCGGCCGCGGCCGTCCGCGAAGACCAGCGCGACTCGACGCTGGTGGGCAAGGTCGTCTTCGAGCCGCACTTGGCGCTGGTCGGTCTGAAGGCCCGGCTGTTGTACGAAAAGCTCTCCAATTTGGGAGCGGTCCGCTTCTTCCAGCCGCCGGTCGAGGGAATCGAGGAACTCGACGAACTGGGCGACGTCTGCTTCGGCGTCGTCACGGTCCGCCCCGTCGAAGCGGTCCGCCGCCATGTGCGCGTGGCGGGCATCAAACGGATGGCGATCGAACCGCTCGACGCCCGAAAGAACCGCGCGATCGCCGCGGAACCGGCGGCGAAAACGACTTTGGCCGGCAAACCGGCCGAAACCATCCGCGTCGAGGTCGAGCGCCTCGACCGCTTGATGAACCGCGCCGGAGGGTTGTCGCTGAGCAAGTCGCGGCTGAAGCGGATTGCCGGCGAGTTGAAGCAAGCGGCGGCCGGCAACCGCGAGGTCGAGGCGGTCGTCGCCCGGCTCGACGACGCGGTGCACAGTTTGGACCGCGTCGGCGACGAGATTCAACAAGGAATGATGGACCTGCGAATGGCGCCGATCGGGCCGTTGCTGACTCGCTTCCACCGCGTCGTCCGCGACGTCGCCCGGGCCGGGGGAAAAGAAATCCGGCTGGTCATCCGCGGCGAGAACACCGAACTGGACAAGCGGATGATCGACGAGTTGGGCGATCCGTTGATCCACCTGGTGCGCAACGCGGCCGACCACGGGATCGAGTTGCCCGGCCAACGAGCCGCGGCCCAAAAGAACCCGCAAGGAACGATCGCCATCGAGGCCCGCCATCGCGGCGGAAGCGTCGTCGTCATGCTCGCCGACGACGGACGCGGCATCGACGTGGAAAGACTCGTCGAGAAGGCCGTTGAGAAAGGACTCGTCGCGGCCGACGCCGCCGCGGAAATGGACCGCCGAGAGAAGCTCCGGCTCGTTTGGTTGCCGGGGCTGAGCACCGCCGAAAACGTCAGCGACCTGTCGGGACGCGGGATGGGCATGGACATCGTCCGCGCGAAGATCGAGCAGCTCAACGGCGCCGTCGAACTGGAAAGCAAACCCGGCCGGGGAACGACCGTGGAGATTAAACTCCCCCTGACGCTGGCGGTATTACCCAGTTTGATGGTGGAAATCGAGAACGAGCCGGTGGCCATCCCCATGGAATCGGTGGCCGAAGTCGTCGGCGTCGAGCGGCGCGACGCGACCGACGTGCTGGGGCGGCCGACCGTCGTGGTCCGCGATCGGGTCATCGCAATCGTCTCCTTGGCCGATCTGTTCGGACGCGCCGCAGCGTCGCCCCCTCCGCACGTGTCGCAAACCCAAACCATCGTCGTTTTCGGCTGCGGAGGCCGCCGAATCGGGCTGGCCGTGGACCGCGTCTTCGGCGAGGAAGACGTGTTGGTCAAGCCGTTGGACGCCAACTGGCGCAACGTGGCGGGCATCGCCGGGGCAAGCATCCTCGGCGACGGACGCGTCTGCCTGATTCTCGATCCGACCGTTCTGATAGAGGACAAATCGCAAACCAATTTCGACCCCATCAACAACCGGGAGAACGCACCATGACTCTACTCTGCCGCGAAAGCCATATAACCTGCGGCGACCTGCGCGGGCTGTTCGCCGCCGCCACCCGCGAGGCCTCCGAGGCCATGCGCCGTTGGACGAACAGCCCGATCGAATTGACCCTCGACGAAGTCCGCGAGCTTCCCCTGGAAGACGCCTGCGGAAGGCTGGGCGTCGGCGACGAGCATTTCGCCATGGTGGCGCACACCATCGACGACGTCGTCGGCGGCACGCTCGTGCTGATGTTCGACAAAGACAACGGCCGCCGCCTGGCCGCTTCGCTGTTGGGCAAAGGCTCGCAAAACGGCGGCGGGTGGAGCGAAATGGAAATCTCCGCCCTGACCGAGACCGGCAACATACTCAGTTGCGCCTACGTCAACGCGATCACCCGGCTGATCGACCGCCGACTTGTTCCCTCGGTCCCCTATTTCGTCAGCGATTACGGAGCGAGCGTGTTGCAACAAGCCTTCGCGGCGCACGCCTCGCTGCGGGACGCGATGCTGGTTTGCCGCACCGGGTTTCACCACGCGGGCGACGAGTTGAGTTGGTTGCTGATATTCATCCCCACGATCGCGCTCCGCGAGGCGATGGAAGACGCCTTCGTGCATTTACCTTGAAGCGAGAACCGCTATGATTACGACCATCGAAGAAACAACGCTTCCGGGGGTCGCCGAAACCGGGGTGGAAGCGTCGGTCGGCATGGGGCTGTCGGCGTTGGCCGCCGCGCCCGACCGGCTGACCGCCATTCTGGGTTCCTGCGTGGGCGTGACCGTCTACTGTCCCGCGCTGCGGCTGGGAATGCTCAGCCACGTCTTGCTGCCTGATTCCCGAGGGAGGAGCGGCCACCCCGCCAAATTCGCCGATTCCGCCGTGCGTCACATGTGCTCCACGCTCGCGGCGCGCGGCGCGAAGCCCGACGAACTGCTGGCCAAAATCGCCGGCGGAGCGAGAATGTTCGGCCGGGGAGTGCATACTCGAATTGGAGAAGAAAACGTGCGGGCGGCCGTCGCCGCGTTGGATTCCGCCGGCGTGAGGATCGTCGCCCGCGAGGTTGGCGGCGACATCGGACGCCGCATATCGTTCGACCTGTCCACCGGCTCCGTGACGGTGGAAAGCATCGGTCGAGAATCTCGGACCATGTAAAACAAGGAATAAGCGATTATGTCTAAAACATTGCTTGTTGTTGACGACGCGGCCATCGTCCGCGAGAAGATCAAAGACGCGGCATGCGAGGCCGGCTGGCGGATCGTCGGAGAGGCCGCCGACGGAAAGGAAGCGGTCCGGCAATTCATCGAAACGCGGCCCACCGTCACGACCCTCGACCTGGTCATGCCCGAGTTCGACGGCATCTACGCCCTGAAGGAAATCATGGCCGAGGATCAGAACGCCAAGGTGGTGGTCGTTAGCGCGCTGGGACAAAAGAACGTGCTCAAAGACGCCTTTAAGCTGGGGGCCGCGGACTTCTTGGTCAAACCTTTCGACAGGAAAGCGTTGACCGTTACGCTCGACCAGTTCGCCTCCAAGGAAGAAACCGTTGCCTGCGCTTCGTAGGACGCGCTGCATCCCGACCGGCCGATGATGGGGTGGGGCAATGATGGGGCGGCAGTTTATCTGCCACCCCAACGACACGACGCGTTGCGACGCGGCGATCGGTTCGCCCCGGGGTGTTGGCCCCCGAAGGCCGATGGTATACAATATCGGCTCGATATTCGACGGCCAAATCCGCGGGAATCATCCATGTTCATCTCCATCGACGGCGGCGACGGGACGGGCAAATCCACGCAAACCGAGCTGCTCGCGGAATGGCTCCGCGACGGCGGACGCCGGGTCGTCGTCTGTCGCGACCCGGGCAGCACGCCCCTGGGCGAGGCCGTGCGGAACATACTCCTCGACCGCCACGATCTTCACATCCACCGCCGAAGCGAGATGCTCCTCTACATGGCCGCCCGGGCGCAGTTGGCCGAAGAGGTCGTCCGCCCGGCGTTGGAGCAGGGTAAAACCGTCCTCAGCGACCGCTATCTGCTGGCCAACGTGGTCTATCAAGGCTACGGCGGCGGGCTCGACGTGCCGACGCTTTGGCGGGTGGGGCGCGTCGCCACCGGCGGACTGATGCCCGAGCTGACCGTGGTCCTCGACGTTCCGCCCGAAACGGCCGCCGCGCGAATCTCCCGGCCGCTGGACCGAATGGAACGTCAAGGGGCGGAGTTTCATGCCCGAGTGCGCGACGGTTTCCTCGCCGAGGCCGAGCGTTCGCCCGAGCGGATCGTCGTCGTCGACGCCGCCGAATCGATCGAGGAAGTGCAAGAGAGAGTACGGGACGTCGTTAAGAAACACTTGAAATACTTGGAAATATGAATAAATCGCGCGTCGTTGTAATAGCTGCTGTGGTGGCAGTTCAACTTCCACTTCAACCTTGCCCTAACCCCTGATCCCTGACCCCTGACTCCCTGCTATGTGGCACGGCATTGAAGGACACGACGAAGTGGTCGGGCAATTCCGCCGTGCGTTGGCGCGGGGGCGGTTGGCAAGCAGTTTTCTGTTCGTCGGGCCGGCCGGGATCGGCAAACGGGCCTTCGCCCTGAAATTGGCCCAGGCAATGCTTTGCCAAAACCACCCGGAAGAGGCGATGGACCCTTGCGGCAAGTGTCCCTCTTGCATCCAAGCAACGGCCGGAACGCACGCCGACATCGACGTGATTGAGAAGCCGGAAGAAAAATCGTTTATCCCGCTGGAACTGTTGATCGGCGACGCGGAACACCGCCGCCGCGAGGGACTCTGCCACAACATCAGCCTGAAGCCCTCGATGGGCGGGCGGAAAGTATCCATCATCGACGACGCCGATTATCTGAACGCCGAGGGCGCGAACGCGCTGTTGAAGACGCTCGAAGAGCCGCCGCCCCGGTCCGTGCTGATCCTGATCGGCACGACCGAGGCGAAACAACTGCCCACGATCCGTTCCCGCTGTCAACTGGTCCGCTTCCGGCCGCTGCCGACCGAGACGGTCGCCCGACTGCTGACGGCGAAATCGTTGGCGCCGGACGACGCGACCGCGCGACGCCTGGCCCAATACGGCGAAGGCAGCGTTCGGCGTGCGGCGGAATTGTCCGATCCGTCGCTTTGGTCGTTCCGCGATTTGCTCTTCGAGCGGCTTTCCAAGCCGACGATCGACGGGGTGGAACTGTCGCGGATTGTTGCTTCCTTCGTGGACGAGGCGGGCAGCGAGGCCCCGCCCCGACGTGCCCGATTGCGCCAGGTCGTCGCCTTCGCCGCCGAGTTCCATCGTCGCCTCCTCCGCGCGCAATGCGGCGCGGCGGCTTCGGCGGACGCCAAACTGGAAGGCCGCGTACGCGAGGCGCTGGACAACGGTCAAAACGATCCCCAATCCACCGCGACCGGCCTGGATCGCTCCCTGGACGCCGCCGCGCAGATCGAACGGAACGCCAATTTGGCCACCTTGATCGAGTGTTGGGCAAACGATATTGCGGGGGTCGGCGGGCAATAGGTCGCCGGCCCTGCGACCGCTAAACTTTATCGTTCATCCCATCCTTCATCCCTTTTCTCCCTCGCCCTGCAAGGTAAGTACGACGCGTCGAGGGCCGACGCCGCGACGGTGCTCGCAAAGACAAATCCCTTGCCAGACGCCGAGAGATAGCCGGCCGTTGTGGATTGGCACGGTCAACGAGCAACCCAACAGCGTGGATTTAACGTGGCTGGGCATGTCGTCGGGGCCTTCGTCGCAATGACGATAGGGAAAATCTTCCGGGGCCAGTTTGTCGAGCACCCGATCCAAATCGGTCAAAACGTCCGGGTCGGCGTTCTCGGCGATCGACAGCGACGCGGAAGTGTGCTTGAGAAACAGGTGCAGCAGGCCGGTGCGAATTTGCGCCATCTCCGGCAGGGCGTCGAGCACCGTTTGGGTAATGCCGTGGATGCCCGGCGAAAACTTGGGCAGTTGAATCTCGCGTTGCAGCCAAGTCACGGTTTGCCTCGATCTAGAGAAAAGGGGGCCGCCGAAAAGAAATGTAAGCAAAACGCTTGACTTTGATCAGTTCTCGGTAATAATGATATGTTTTACCCCTCCCGGATCGGGCAAACAAGGCATTGGAATCAGGTTTTGCTCGATAAGCGAGGCGTATCGGCCGCCGTTGGTTGCATTGCGGAACCCAACCGCCGACGGCAGCAGGGGGCTAGCCCCCCCTGTAAATTGCGGTTGTGTTCCGTTCGTTTTGTGTTTTCGATGGAGTGGATAGCTGATGAGGAACGTGTTTGAAGCGATTTTAGAGTGTGGGCATGACGAGGATTTCATGCCCGTGGAGTCGGATGACTTCGCCGCGACCGAAGCGCCCGCCGGTTCGCGCGCGAAGATCGATATTTTGGCAGAGCGGGTGCTCCGTGGACAGCCGTTGTGGCATCCATGCGACCGTTCCGACTATAGCGGCCTGACCGGGGCCGTTCGACCCCGCGCTTGAGAAGTCTGAAATAGGTGGTATTGCAGCAGTGGTTGGGGTGGCAGTTGAACTGCCACCCCAACAAACCACAAGGAATTTCCTCCCCTTTCGCCCTGCTAAGCGGACTCCTTCATCTTCAACGACGCCTCGGACCGGCGCGGTTCCAATTCGCCCCGCAAAATCAAGATGTCCGATGGCGCCTCGATCCCCAAGCGGACGCGGTCGCCCGCCACTCTGACCACGGTTACGACAATCTCCTCGCCGAGTTTGATTCGCTCGCTCTCGCGCCTGGATAAGACCAACATATATGAAACCTCCATGCAATGGTATGATACTTAAATATCCGTCGGCGAGTCGCTTCGATCGCGGCGTATTCCTTTTTACGCGGCGGCCGATTCCCGTATCGGCCTCTTGAGCAGTTGGGTCTTGAGAAACCGTTCTCCGTGGCAGCCGTAGAACAGCACCTGATTGTGATCGGTTTCCCAAATGGCTGTGAACTTGGTGGCACGCGGCCCGTGTAGGCAAAAATAGATTCCGCAGGGTTTGCCGCCGCGAAGCAATACCCTTTCGGTCAGCGAAAAGACTCCTTTTTGAAGTTGATATCTGGTGCAAATTGTCGTGTTGACGTAGTCTCGAAGATCATGGACGCTTTCAATCTGTTGAAAACGAGTCAACATTGTTGTGAATAATCCTCCAGATTGGGCGGGAAGCTGAAATAATAAGGGGCTTCTCGCGGACGGGATAATATGGGGTGAATGCCAGCAAAGAAAACTATCGGCAATTTAAGATAAAAAGTTCGCTTGAGTATTCCGGGTATTTTCGGGGTCTTGCAAAATTAAACCAGACTTTGACGGTTGCTTATTCCAAGCAACACAATGAGTTCGGGCAACTACTGTCCGATTGGCGTCGCCCGACGCGGCTTTTTGTCTAAAGTCCGACCGACCCGGAAAAACCGATCCCCGCACCATTTTTCGCCTATTTTGCTTCGCCGGCGTATGCGGAGTACGCCTCTGAAACTCGTCCGCGTCGCTCGTCTCCGCGATGCAACAAAATGCGGTATCGAAGTGTAATTTCCTCGCCGGGCGAAAGGGTTTTTTCCCCGCCCGATTGCTTCCCCTCTGTAAAGTCGCGCATCCCGAACGGGTTCGCCGCCAGCAGGCCGTATGGTCTTACGTGCCAGTATGTGGGAAAGCGAAAGCTGTCTGGATGGTTCAACACGGCAATGCCGACCGTTTGGCCGTCGATCGGGCCGTGATAGTCGATCCATTCGGCCGGCCGGCCCCACGCGTCCAGATCCACCTGTCCCCGACTGTTGACGATCCGCCCTCCCCGGCCGGCGTCGACGCGGAGGGTGTCGGCCACGCGGATGCCGAACGCCCCTTCCTTCGTATCGCCGAAGGTTACCGGACCGTCGGTCGCTTTCAGCGCGATGTCGAAGTCGATCCATCGGGTGTCTCCGTCGGCGTCAAAGCGGAGCGTCCGATGATCTTCGCAGACTTTCTTGCCGTCGGGGTCGAGCCAGGCGTTTCGCGTTTCGATTACCGCCGGCCGACCGCCGGACAGCTTGACGAACTCGACGTGCTTGATCGTGCCGACCCGTTCCCCCTCGGCCCAAAAATTCACTCCGTTCACATCTCCGTGCGTGAACCACAATGAGCGATGGTGCGGATGGTCCTTCTTTTTCTCGCCCGGATTGTCCGCCATCGGATAATCGCGGGTCATTCGCTTGCCGGTCGGGCCAATGATCGGCCAGAGGACGGGCTTGGCGCCCGAGCGAATCAGATATTCGGCGAACAACCGTCCGTCGATTTTCACCGCCGCGCCGCCCTCGGAGCGATCGACGGTAATTTCTACTGCAAGAGCATCGGGATGCGGGAGAAATGAGACTATTGGTAGAACAAAGCATAGTACAACAAAGCACGTTGGCGGGCGGTTCACGGGTCTCCTCCAGGTATGGGGCCACACCCATGATATGCGAACGCCCATGGGTCCGCAAGCAAAAAAGAAGGGGTCTAGCGGAGGGCCGTCTGGCGGTATTCCGCGAAACGGACCGCCTTGAAGCCGACGATTTGCTTCCGCGCGCGATCGACCCGCTCAAAATCGTTCTCGTCGAGCGAACGGACCAGGCGGTGTTCGCTGCGGATGGTCGTCGCATTTTCATTCGATTTTCCGGTCCGAATCGTCAGCGCCACTTCCGCAGCGGTCGCGCCGCGCCGAGCCAGCGCCGCGTTGACCACCAGCCGGCCGAACGGAGGACGCGAGCCGGGCGAAAGCAAGGCGTTCAGCCGCGCGTACCAGTCGGAAAACTCGTGATACTGCTCCACGATCCGCCGGTCGCTCTCGGGCGAGAGCGTCAGGCGATAGACGACCAAGGGACTGGAAAGCGTCAACACGCCGGCAGCCGGGTCCTCGCTCTCGACGAACTTCGGCGCGGCGAGAAACTTCACCAACGGCTCGGGACTCTTCGCCGCCAACGCCTGCAAATGCCCGGTGAACGACGACAATTGACCGACGGTCAGCTCGGTGCGGGTACGGCCCTTCGGATTCAAGAGAATGAACCGGCCGGAGGCCGTCTCGAAGACGATCGTCTCGGCCGGATTTTGCAGAAAATCGTAGACAACGCCGCCGTGGAAAATCGTGGCGCCGAGGCACGCCGGAGTCTTCTCCTTGCCGAGAAAGACGGCGTTGTCGACGCGAAAATCGGCGGCGGGAGACCGTTGGTCGGCGTCGGCAGCCGCGCCCAAAACGGCGATCAAAATCAACGCGGACAACTGGCACATGGAAAAGGTTCCTATTTGCGGGCCGCGAAGGATACCCTAACACCTGTCCTTGTGTAAAGCCGGAAAAATCGAATCAGAAGGTCGGTTATCCCGCCTCGGACGCAAAGGGTCGGCCCTAATGACGTCGGGCACGGGGTAGCCGAGCCGCGAATTCCGCTCCTTGACATCCGTGCGAAATGACGATAGTTTATCGGTTTGCGTGTCGGTCGATGGGCCGACAGCGGGGGATTAGCTCAGTTGGGAGAGCGTCTGGATGGCATCCAGAAGGTCAGGGGTTCGAGCCCCCTATCCTCCACATGACGAGGCCAAGATGCGGACCCTTTCGTAAAGTCCCTATGCAACGGGGGGCTTTTTTGCTTTTCTTGCCGCGGCCGGCAACTTGATTTGTGGAGTTGGTTGTGTAAATTAGTTGAATCCCGAGCGAGCCGAATCTCCCGGCCGCCGCCCGAAGGAAACGCGCCACATGACCGATCCGGCCCCACGCGACTCGAAACACGTCCGCTATCTTCTACTCGTGGCATTGGTGGCGGCGATCGGCGGGCTGCTGTTCGGATTCGACACCGCCGTCATCAACGGGGCCAACGTGTTCTTGCGCGAGCACTTCAACATCGTCAGCGACGCGCTGTACGGTTGGGCATGTTCCTGCGCGCTGGTGGGCTGCATTATCGGGGCGGCATCGGCCGGATTTCTGGGCGATTTCCTCGGACGCCGCAACTCGCTGCTCGTCTGCGCGGTCCTCTTCACGGTCTCGGCCGTCGGCTCGGCCGTGGCGCGCGGGGTCGCCGAGTTCGCAATCTATCGCATCGTCGGGGGCGTCGGCGTCGGCGCCGCATCGATGCTCTCGCCGATCTACATCGCGGAGATTTCTCCCGCACGCCTGCGCGGCCGGTTGGTCAGCTTCAACCAACTGGCGATCGTGGTCGGAATCATGATGGCGTTCTTCGTCAATTACTTCATCCGGTCGTACGGGCACGAACGCCTCGTCGGCGAACAGGCCTGGAACGTGGCGGTCGGGTGGCGGTGGATGTTCGGCAGCGAAACATTCGTCGCCGTCGCCTTCTTCGGGCTGCTGTTGTTCGTGCCGGCCAGTCCCCGCTTTCTGATGGCCCGCGGAAAAGAAAGGGAAGCGCGAGCCGTGTTGAGCAAGGTTGGCGCCCCCGCCGACGTCGACGCGCAAATCGTCGAGATTTCGGCCGCGCTGCGCGAGGAGCAAGGGACCTTCCGCGACCTGTTGAGGCCGGGGATGAAGAAGGCCCTGCTGATTGGGGTCGTCCTGGCGGTCTTTCAGCAGTGGACGGGCATAAATGCGATCTTGTACTATTCGACCAACATCTTCGAGCAAGTCGGCTTCAGCGGGAACGCCGCGTTCGCGTCGAGCGTGGCCATCGGCCTGACAAACGTGGCGTTTACGTTCGTCGGGATCGCGCTGGTGGACCGCCTGGGCCGGAAACCGCTGCTGATCGCGGGCGCCGCCGTCAAAGCGGCGGCGCTGACGGCGGTGGCGGTGGGGTTCGCCACGAGCGCGCAAGGCTGGTGGGTCTTGCTCGCCGTGCTGGTGTACGTCGGGGCGTTTTCCGCCTCTCTCGGCCCGGTGGTCTGGGTGGTTATGTCCGAGATTTTCCCCACCAAAATCCGCGGCCGCGCCATGAGCATAGCAACCCTGGCCCTATGGATCGCCTGCTACCTTCTCAGCCAAACTTTCCCGATGCTGGCGAAGGCGATTACCCCGGGTGGGATTTTCGGGTGCTACGCGGTGATGTGCGTCTTATGCGTGGCCTTCGTGGCGAAAACGCTGCCCGAAACCAAGGGCAAGAGCCTGGAGGAAATCGAAAGAGAATTCTTCGGTCCCAAGGATCAACCTCCCTTGATCCCTCATTCTTAGCGGTTGTCCAAGAATTACTTTTGAGTTTTTTTTGCGGCCGCCCTTACCCCCTGCCTGGGCTGATGAAAACGGGGACAGGCGCCGCAATCAGTAGTGGTTTTCGTTGCGCAACAATACAAGGGATTGCGGAGCCAGTTCCCGTTTTCATCACGCCACCCCCTGCCCCTCTCGCGCAAGCGGGCGAGGGGAGTAATACTTGGACAACTGCCAAACTTACGAGATGCCCAGCACGCCCCAAACGGCGACCGCCGGACAGGCCGCCATCAGCAGCAGCCCGAGCGAGATCATCGTGCGACGAACGCGCCATTGCCGGTTGATCTTGGTTTTGCTTTCGGCCGGCTCGATGGCGGGAATTGTACCCACGACCGTTTTCTTCGTCGCGGCTCGGACCTCATTGATGCCCGTGATGGGCGGCTCGACGCTCGCGCCGTATGAAAGCGAGCCGGCGCCGAAGGCCATCGTCAATCCGGCCGCCAGCGCGGTCCACAGCAAACGTCGCCAGGCGGGATCGAACGGGGGCGGATTCTCGACCAGGCCGGCCGGCTCGATCGCGTACTCGGGCGGCGACCGCAACCGTCGTTCGGCCTCTTGCTCGGCCTGCTCCGCCCGGCGGAGCGCATCGCCCGACGCCGCCACGGCGGCGGCAAGCTCGTCGAGTTTCCGCCGATTTTCGCGGGACATTTTTTCGGCGGCCGGGGTCGTCGAGGCGTCCTTTTCGGCCGCCTCCTCGGAAGAGGAAATTTCACGGGGAATCGCCGCCATCCGACGCTCCAATTCGTCGATCCGGTCGGAGACCTCCACCACGTCCGGGTGCAAGTCGGTGCGAATGGAAAGCAGTTGCTCGCGCCGCTCGATCAGTTTCGCCGCCTCCCGCTCGAGTTCCAGCCATTGCGGGTTGGACATCGTCTTTTGCCGCGGCGCGTCGGCTGACGCGGCTTTTGCGTCAGCTTGAATTTTTTGCTTGAACTCATCAAGGCCAGCCGCGGACTGGTCGCGTCTCCGCCGGGCCTGCTCGACGCGGCGATGCGCCTCGGCCAGCGGTTGTTCCATGTTGGCTTGCCAGTCCTGGCGCTGATTGGCGACGTATTCCTCGACCAGCGCATTGGCCGCATCGCGGGCACGCCCGGGATCGGAGGCGGTTTGGGAGAAAGATTGCCCGACGCGACCACCGGTCGCGGCTTTATCGGATTGCTCCGTTACGTGGACGGTCGCGGTAAAGGTCGGCTTGGCACGGACGGGCAACCACCGCTCGTAGCCCCAACGGTAAACGACCAGTGCGGTAAGCAATGCCAGCGTTACACAGAGAAACAACGGCACCCGGCCGCAAGTCCTGGGACGAACGGTCTGTTGCGAGTGCGTCCACGTTTTACTAGGCATTGCACAGTCCCTTGGTTTGCTATATATCGTAGATTGCCTATGTTTTGCATCGTCCCAACATACTCCATAGCTTGAGTCATGTTTTAGTCCGTAGTTCGTAGGTCAGGTACCCCGTACCTGACATCTGCAACATTGTTATCTTTTGTCAGGTACGGGGCACCTGACCTACGGGGCTACGGGGCTTGCAAACGACCGCCATGCAGCCATAGAATAATGGTTTATCAAACATCAATTCCATAACAAAACGGAGCACCACCGTGTGGCAAGTCGAGACGAAATTGCCCTATAAAATTGCCGATCCCTCACTGGCCGAATGGGGCCGGAAAGAAATACTTTTGGCCGAGAAGGAAATGCCGGGCCTGATGGCCTTGCGGCGAAAATACGGCCCGAAAAAGCCGTTGTCCGGGGCACATATTTCCGGCTGCCTGCACATGACGATCCAGACCGCGGTGTTAATTGAGACCCTCCGCGAGCTGGGGGCGGAGGTCCAATGGAGCAGTTGCAATAAGTTTTCGACCCAGGACCACGCCGCCGCCGCCATCGCCGCCACCGGCGTGCCCGTCTATGCCTGGAAGGGGGAGACGGACGCCGACTACGACTGGTGCATCGAGCAAACGCTAATCTTCCCCAACGGTCATCAATTGGAACTAATCGTCGACGACGGCGGCGACCTGACGGCCATGGTCCACACGGATAAATACCGGCACCTGCTGGCCGGCATGCGCGGCCTTTCGGAAGAGACCACCACAGGCGTCCACCGCCTCTACCAGATGCACGAACGCGGCGAACTTGGCGTTCCGGCGATGAACGTCAACGACTCGGTCACGAAGAGCAAGTTCGACAACCTCTACGGCTGCCGCGAGTCGCTGGCCGACGGCATCAAGCGGGCCACCGACATCATGGTCGCCGGCAAGATCGTGGTCATTTGCGGCTACGGCGACGTGGGCAAGGGCTGCGCGCAGTCGATGCGATCCTACGGCGCCCGGGTGCTGATTACCGAGGTCGATCCGATCTGCGCGTTGCAGGCGGCGATGGAGGGTTTCGAGGTCACGACGATGGAAGACGCCGCCCCGCGCGGGAACATCTTCGTCACCGCCACCGGCTGTTGCGACGTGATCACCGCCGAACACATGCAGCGGATGCGCGACGACGCGATCGTCTGCAACATCGGGCACTTTGACCACGAGATCAACGTGGCCGACTTGCAAGCCATTCCCGGCGTGAAGCGGGAAAACATCAAGCAGTTGGTCGATCGCTACACGTTGCCCAGCGGGCGTTCGATCATTCTGCTGGCCGAGGGTCGGCTGGTGAATCTCGGCTGCGCGACCGGTCATCCGTCGTTCGTGATGTCTAATTCGTTTTCCAACCAGGTGATTGCCCAGATTGCGCTATGGTCGGAACCGGACGCTTATCCGATCGGCGTCCACGTCCTACCGAAGCACTTGGACGAGGAGATTGCCCGGCTGCATCTCGGACAGCTAGGCGTGAAGTTGACAAAATTGACCCAGAAGCAGGCGGACTACATCGGCGTGCCGGTCGCCGGACCGTTCAAGCCGGATCATTACAGGTATTAGGATTCAGGGTTCGGGGGTCAGGGGTTCGGGGATTTTGGGATTTGGGGATTTGGAAACGCCCCGCGACTGTGGTCGCGGGGATTGTGCTCCTATGAAAAGATCGCCGGAGAAGATGATTGCCCGCCTCAGGAACCGCAAGAGTCGAATCATCGCCAGCATGATACTTAGCATGTTGTTGCTCATGCTGTTGAGTTGGCAATGGTATGTCGTGGAGTGTATATGGAAAGATTCGCTTTTCATGGAGCACGAAGACTTGCTATTTCACGTTGCCATACAACAAATGTTATTTATTCCTGCAAGCACGCTGATTGCGCAATCCATGTTGGTGGCTGCATTATTAGGTCTTGCAGTTGGTTCCTTGTTTGTAAATTTGTTTGCATATTCCAAAGATGATCTGCTTGTGAATTTGTGGGATCGCCTGCAAGCACTTGAAAAATCAAAGCAAAACGAGAAAGACAACTGCGAAGCCGCCAGCGGCAATCTTACTGAACCCTGAACCCCGACCCCTGAACCCTTTTTCCTAACCTCTAACCCCTAGACCCGTAGGTCAGGTACTCCGTACCTGACACCCAAAGAGGAAAATCATTTTGTCAGGTACGGGGTACCTGACCTACAACTGAACCCTGAAACCCTGAACCCTTCCCCCTAACCCCTGACCCTTACAATGCCCGAGATTCAAGCCTTCCGCGGAGTGCGTTACAACCTGGGACGAGTCGGTTCGCTGAGCGACGTGGTGACGCCTCCATACGACGTGATCGACGATAAACTCCAAGACCACTTCTACAAGCTCCATCCGAACAATTTTATTCGCGTCGATCTGAACCGGATCGAGCCGGGCGACGACGACGAAAAGAACAACCGCTACACCCGCGCGGCGAAGTTTTACAAGCAGTGGCTCGACGAAGGCGTGATGACGGTTGAGGCCGATCCGGCCGTTTACGTCTACCACCAAGAGTTCACCGTCAACGGGCAGACGCACGTCCGCCGCGGCTTCCTCGCCCGGCAAAGGCTCAGCCGATTCGGCGAGGGAAAGGTCTTTCCGCACGAAGAGACCCACCCGGCCGCCAAGGCCGACCGCCTGATGCTGACCGTGACGACGAAGACGCAACTCAGCCCGCAATTCGGTCTCTATCCCGATCCGGAATGCGAGGCCCAAAACCTGCTCGAAGAGGCGATTGCCGGCAAGACGCCGCTGGTGGCCACGGACCACCTGGGCGTGGTTCATCGCCTCTGGCCTGTGACCGACGTCGAGGTCCATGCGAAGCTCTCGGCCGTCATGGGCCCGAAGCCGATGTTCATCGCCGACGGACACCACCGCTACGAGACCGCCTGCAACTACCGCGACCAGGTCTACGACAGCGGGTTCCTCTCGAAAGACCATCCGGCCAACTACACGCTGATGATGTGCGTGGCGATGGACGACCCGGGCATGATCGTCATGCCCACACATCGGTTGTTCACCGGCGTACCGGAAATGACCTTCGAGGAGTTGACCGAAAAACTCGGCGCGTGCTTCAAGTGTCGCCCAGCGGGCGAAGGCCCCGAGGTGGCCACGGCCGTTTGGGAGGAGATAGAAACGGCCGACGAACAGGGACAAATCGGCCTCTATACTCGCAAGGACGGCCGATGGATGATCGCCAAACTAACCGACGCCGGCCGGGCGAAAATGGCCGAAGCGGCCAAGGAACACGGCGACGAGTGGCGTGGCCTGGGCGTCAGCCTGTTGCACCGGCTGATCATCGAGGAACTGCTCGGCTGCAAGGAACTGCCCAAGCCGAACTACGTCCACTTGATCGAGGAAGTCGTCGACGGGCTGAAGACCGGCGAGTATCCGCTGGCGGCGGTCGTCATGCCGGCCACGGTCGCCAACGTCCGTTCGATCAGTCTCAGCGGCGAGCGGATGCCGGCCAAAAGCACCTATTTCTATCCGAAGCTGCTCAGCGGATTGGTCGTCAATCCTGTTGAGTAGTGGATAGTGGATAGAGAGTAGTGGATACTAGGTAGTGGATAGTGGGTAGTCGATAGAAAAAAACGCGGTTGGGGTGGCAGTTGAACTGCCACCCCATCGTTTTGTTTATTGCCGCCTCAACGTTCTTTTTCCCTACCATTCCGAGTTCCGTTTGCGGTTTCTCGCGTGTCGTGTTGTTGTTGCCCTTGAAACCGATTTCGTAAACTGCGTGTTTCACATGAAACGGGCGATGTGCGGCGTCTGGCGGTTTCATGTGAAACGTATGAAACATAGCAAATGAACTGGTCGCTGAAGCGGCCAGCCCTCCATATTCATCCTTCGTCCCTCATTCTTCATCCCGCGTCCCTAAAAAACTGCCATTCCCCCGGCGGGCGAATCCTTGCTAGAATCAGCTTCTGATCGAGCAATGTTCGATTGCGATTATTTCTTTGCGGAACGGCCGCCGGAAATGATCGAATATAGAGAATAAGGGATAGACCGCGCCGCTGCGTCAGGGATCGGTGGGGCGGCCTGTGGTATTGCAAGGAGGTATTCGATCATGGGGAAGGATCGACGACTGGGACGCGGCTTGGCGGCATTGTTGGGACAATTACCCGCTCGCAACGAGCCGAACGAGCAAACCGAACAAGAGCAATCGCCGGAGAGCGCCGACACTCCGCGAAGCGAGGAATTGCGGCCTCAAGCCGCCGCCAAGCCTTCGGCCGAGGCGATGTTCTGGTTGGACCAGGCCCATCAGACGCCGGGCCGACAGGTTGCCCAGCCGCACACGTCGCCGGAGCGCGTCGCCCAGCCGGCGATGGCCGCCCAGGCGACTCACCCGCAAACGGCCAAGGCGACCTCCAGTTGGGTGAACGTCCGCCAGATCGACAGCAATCCCGCCCAGCCGAGACAAGAGTTCGATCCCGCTGAAACCAGCTCGTTGGCCGAGAGCATTTCGACCCACGGCCTGTTGCAGCCGGTTGTTGTCCGCCGGGTGCATAACCGCTATCAGTTGGTCGCCGGCGAGCGGCGGCTGAGGGCGGCGATTCAGGCCGGGTGGGTCGACGTGCCGGTCAGCGTGGTCGAGGCCGACGACCGGCAGATGGCCGAGTTGGCGATCGTCGAAAACCTCCAGCGGAAAGACCTCAACCCGTTGGAAAAGGCGGCCTCTTTCCAAAAATATCTCGAACAGTACGGCTGCACCCAAGACGAGCTGGCCGGGCGGCTGAAGATGGATCGCTCGACCATCGCCAATCTGATCCGGCTGCTGGAATTGCCCGAGCGGGTCAAAGACGCCATCCGCCGCGGCGAGATCACCCAGGGACACGCCCGAGCGCTGTTGCCGTTGGGCGATCCAAACGAGCAGATCGAGTTCTGCCGCCGCATCGTAAGAGAGGGGCTTAATGTACGCCAGACGGAGGGGCTAGTCCAGGAAACCATCGACGCCGCCGATCGCGAGCCGTTGGATGTCGCCGCGGCGAAACCCGCTCGGCCGGCGCGGGCAAAGAACGAGCAGATCGCCGCCTTGGAGCAAGAGTTTCGCGCGGCGCTGGGGATGAAGGTCAAGATCGCGCACAACGCCCGGGGCCGCGGCCAGTTGGTGGTCCACTTCCGCGACCACGACGAGTTCGAGCGTCTGAAGCGGCACGTCTGCGGGGATTAGGGGTCAGAGTAATATGTAGGTCAGGTATCCCGTACCTGACACAATATTCGGTTAGCTGTCAGTAATATGTAGGTCAGTACCTGATACTGTATTCGGCGGGTTGTCAGGTACGGGGTACCTGACCTACATGATGTCCTCTGCCCTCTTCTTTTCTATCAGATATCCTGGTAAACTAAACCTACCCCGGGGCGTGGCGCAGCCTGGCTAGCGCGTCTGGTTTGGGACCAGAAGGTCGAAGGTTCGAATCCTTTCGCCCCGATTTTTTGCCCGAAGGGCAAAAAATAGAGCAGGAGAGAGGGGAAAGTAGAGAGTAGATACGGATAATTGCGACATCGGTCCAAATCCAACCTCTCTCCTGCGGTCTCCTTTCCACTCTCTCCTCTCTGCCTGATAGCAAGTATCTCATAAAAATGTCATTCGCTTTCGAAAAGCTGCAAGTCTACCGGAAATCCGTCTCATTCGCGGACGCCGTTTGCACTCTAACCAAAGGTTTTCCGCGCGGCTACTTTTTCCTGGCCGACCAACTCAACCGTGCAGCATTGTCTATCGCCGCCATGAGATTGTGCCATAGACGCCTCGCGGCACTTCCGTAACGGCATAGCCGGCGTATTCACCGAGATCGCCGAATTCCCAATGATGGGCTTGGAGCAGGTTTTGGCCCACGACGGCCAATTCAAGCTGCTTTCGCGGACGCCACGCCAAGCGCAAATCCATCTCCGTGTAGCTGGGAACGTCGAGCGAGACGAGACAATCGACGTATCGAAGCGTCAGATCAAAATCGAGGTCCTCGCGCAAGTTCCAGGAGGAACGCAGGCCGGCCTGATGTTTGGGGCTGTTCGTGTTTTCCGTCTCCAATGCATTGTCATACTCGAAAACCCGGAAGAATGTGTATTGGGCGGAAAGCCGCCAGTTTTCCGAAACGGTGAAGTTCGTCGCCAACTCGACCCCGTAAGAATTTGCGAACGCGTTATTGTTGAATTGTAGTATTAGCGTCGGATCGGGAAAGGGCTGAAATCCAATCACGCCGGTTGAAGTGAGGCGGTCGTATACGTTGTAAAAGGTAGCGATATCATAGGAAAACCGATCGGTGGCCTGTGTCCTGTATCCCAGTTCGTAGGCGAACAATGTCGTGGACACGGAGTTTTGATTGCCGAGTATGCGAAGGAAATACGGGGTTGTGGTAGTAGGAGCGGCCGTGGAAAAAAGGCTCCTTTCAAAAACGGCCGGCGTGCGCACGGCGCGCGACACCGCGCCCCAAAACGTATGTTTGCGATCGGGGGTCCAGAGCAATCTGATATTCGGCTCGTATTCAAAGCCCGTGTAGCCGTTTTGCTCGATCTTGCATCCGACGATCAGGTCCAATCGCTCGGGCACAAGCGATATTTCGTCTTGAATGAACTGGTTGGCGACGAACGTATTTTGAATCGGCGGTTGAATGCTGGCGGTGAAAGGGTCTTCGCTGGGGCATTCCTCGTTGATATAGCGATAGCCCGCCCCGCAGGTCATCTTGTGACGTTCGCTCAGCTTGAATCGGTATTGAAACTCGATGTCGAACGTTCGGACGATTTCCGAGTTGAGAATCGTCTCCCGGGCGAACTGGTCGAAATACGTCTGCAACGTCCAATTGGAATCTTCGTCGTATGTTCGAGTCAGCCGCGCGAGGACGTTTTCGCCGGAGTTGTGTATCTGGCCGTCTCGAACTTCGTAGTAGGGGGGCGTCAGGGACGTGAAGCCCGCGGACATGCCGTCAATGCCTACGTAATGATCTCCTTGAACCGTTAGGCTGTAGTCCTTGGCGCGATCCAAGTCCAAATCCGTTCGGAAGCCGAAGCGCCCCTGGTTCCAGCCGTCCGGCGCCGGTCCGGTGGGATCGTAGAAGGGGCTGCGGTCGAAATACTTGCCGTAAACGCGGTAGTAGCCGGTCTCGCCTATCCGGCCGCCGTAGCGGGCGCTCTCGAACGACCGTTCAACCGTGCCTCCGCCGGCTTCGACATACGCGCCTTGGGTATCCGCCGCTTTTTTGGTAATCACGTTGATTACGCCGTTGACTGCGTTGGCGCCCCAGAGCGTGCCCCCGGGCCCGCGAATCACCTCGATTCGATCGACGTCTTCCAACAACACGTCTTGCACGTCCCAGTAAACGCCGGAAGAGACGGGCGTATAGACCGAACGGCCGTCGATCAGCACGAGCAATTGCCGGGCGTACATGCCGTTGAAGCCGCGCGCGGAAATGGCCCATGTGTTCGAGTTGATATGCGCCACGTCCAATCCGGGCGCCATCCGCAGCGCTTCGGGAATGCAAGTGGCGCCGCTGCGGCGGATCATCTCGTTGGTTATGACGAAGACCGCCGCCGCCGAGCGGCCCACCGTGCTCTGTTCCTTCGTGACCGACGTGACCTGAATGTCCATCGACGGGACGACCACCGGAGCGCGGGACAACTGCTCGAGGTCCATGTTGAGGATGTCGTCGCTCGGATTGACATCGTTGCTCCGGGTGTCCTGTATTTGATCGACGCTTTGCGCGAACGCCGGCGCGAGCAAACCAGTTATCAAAAGCAAGGTTATAAAGAATCTCACGACACCCTGCCTCCGGCGACCATGCGAGGGATATGACGATCGACATTCATCTCGCGCGCGAAAATTCAGTAGTTCCAAATTTGGTTGGTTTTGCCTCATCGGGTCATCCTGAGCGAAGCGAAGGATCTCGGTGGCAAAGGAGATTCTTCGCTGCGCTCAGAATGACAACACTTCGATTAGCCCAAATTTGGAACTATTGAAATTACTTTTCCATAATCTTGTATCGTTTTTTTATGATTTGCTTGGCAGGGAGTTTCTTGCCGATACTATCTTTTTTTTCGTTTATGCGGAAAAACAGGCGATTAAATTGCAATAACCGCTACTATCCGACTTTCCGTCGGCCGGTTAATGCGCCCCAAACTTCTAGAAAAGAAACGAAGAAGAGAACCGGGAATGGAGGTTAAAAACGAAAAAAACCGCCTCCGCTTCGTTTCGGCGTGAAAACCTCTATTGCACTCATCGGCGTGCGAGGGGAAAATCAGCCCCGGGAAGTACTATTTGCCCGATGTTTGACGGAAAAAGCATCATGCCCGAGCGGCCGCCGAAGGAATTGGTTGCGACCCTTGAAAGCCTGGGATTGGAGGTGTACGATGACGTGGATTAGCGTGTGCATCTCATTTGTTGGCGGCATTGGACTCGGTAGTGTCCTAACGGCATATATTCAACATCGGCTTTCGCGGCAGGCCCATTCCGAAGACTTTCTTATCGAGGGTCGGCAGGAAGCGTTCCGAGGCATATTTGAAAGATGTCCCTTTGGCAGTTGAAAAGAGGAGGGCGATTCCTCGAACGATTATCACGCAATCTTTCGGTCTCCGTCAAGTCCCTTTCC
>JAFGLH010000200.1 GCA_016928165.1 Pirellulales bacterium
CAAGGCGTTTTATGGCCGCAAGCCCTCACCCTAGCCCTCTCCCGGAGGGAGAGGGGACTTTCATTTTCAAATTTGCAAAAGTCCAGTAAATAGCTCCCCCGGCGTAAACGCCGGGTCTATTATCGCCTGCGGCGGGATCGCCCGTGAACGGGCGTAGTAGAACTGAGAACGTGAAAAGCATCGTCGGCCATTTTCGATATTATCTCTTCATCCGTCGCACGACGGCAGCGTGCCGCGGGGCATGAAGCGGTTGTACGCGGAACTCTCGACCAGCGATTGCACCGCCTCGATGTCGGGCGAAAACCAACGGTCGCGGTCGTAAAACGATACCCGTTCGCGCAACAACGCCTTGGCCTTTTCCAAACGGGGCGACGTTTTCAAGGGGGCGCGGAAATCCAACCCCTGCGCGGCGGCCAACAACTCGACGGCCACGATGCCGCCGGTGTTCGCGGCCATCTCGCCCAACCGCCGGGCGGCGAAGGCCGACATCGAAACGTGGTCCTCCTGGTTCGCCGAGGTCGGCAGGCTGTCGACAGAGGCCGGGTGGGCAAGCGTCTTGTTCTCGCTGGCCAACGCCGCGGCCGTCACCTGGGCGAGCATGAATCCCGAGTTCAAGCCGCCGTTCTCGACCAGAAAAGCGGGCAGCTTCGAGAGGTTCGCGTCGATCAAAAGCGCAATCCGCCGTTCAGATAAGGCCCCGATCTCAGCGATTGCCAATGCCAGGTTGTCGGCGGCCATGGCGACCGGCTCGGCGTGAAAATTGCCGCCCGAGAGAACGTCGTCGTCCTCGGCGAAGACCAACGGGTTGTCCGAGACGGCGTTCGCCTCGACGGCCAGCGCCTCGGCGGCCTGGCGGATCTGCGCGAGGCAAGCGCCCATCACCTGCGGCTGGCATCGCAACGAATACGGGTCTTGCACCTTCTCGCAATGGATGTGCGATTGGCCGATCTCGCTCTGCTCCTCCAATAAATAACGATACGCGGCGGCCGCGTCGATCTGCCCGCTCTGTCCCCGGGCGGCGTGGATTCGAGCGTCGAACGGGGTTCGGCTGGCCATAGCCGCATCGACCGAGGAGGCCCCCGCCACGACCGCCGCCGCGAACAGGTCCTCGGCGCGAAACAATCCCTCCAACGCCAGCGCGGTGGAGGCCTGGGTGCCGTTCAACAGGGCGAGACCTTCCTTCGGCGCGAGCGTGATCGGCTCAAGTTTGGCGATTTTCATCGCCACGTCGCCCGAAACCCGCCGGCCTTGATGCATTGCCTCGCCTTCGCCGAGCAAAACCAGCGACATGTGGGCCAGCGGGGCCAGATCGCCGGACGCCCCGCACGAGCCTTTTTGCGGGATGCACGGATAGACTTCGTGTTTCAGCAATGCGACGAGCGCTTCGATAACCGAGCGGCGGATGCCCGAGCGGCCGAGCGCCAGGCTGTTGATTTTCAGCGTCATCAGCAGCCGCGTTTGCGCTTCGCTCATCAGCGGCCCGACCCCGGCGGCGTGTGACAGCACGATGCTCCGTTGCAGCAGTTCCAATTCCTCGGGCGAGATGCGTTTTTGGGCCAGCAATCCGAATCCGGTGTTCACTCCGTAGACGGTTCGACCTTCGGCGACGACCCGGGCGACGGTTTCAGCAGCCGCGTCGATTGCCGCGCGGCAATTCGGATCGAGTTCGACATCGACCGCCTCGCGCCAAACGCGGCGCAGCTCGGCGAGGGTGAGTTGTCCGGGGGTTAATTGAAGTATCATCGAATTTCTTTTCAGCTCACTTTCGGGGCCATTCATGGCCCTTGCCCGCCGCAGGCGGTAATAGGCCCGACGTTCACGTCGGGTGCTTGGGACTAAAACAAATCTCCATTATCACATTTCAGCACGGTTTTGTCAGCCTCGTTTACGAGGCTCCTGCATCATCTCCCATCATGGCGGCCAACCGTTTTGAACTTAGAAACAACCGATACGGTCGCCCCGGCAGTTCCGCAAAATCCCAGTGCTGATAAAACGACTTGGCTTTATCGTTGATGCAATCGAGTATCACCGCCACGAAAGCGAACGTTTTTCCGGCTTGCCAACAATCCCGCAAGGCTTGAGCAAGCAGCAATCGTCCAAGTCCCCGCCCTTGGCATTCGGAACTGACGCCGAGCCAGGCCAACACGGCCACCGGCAGACTTCGACGCGGTAGACGTTTGGCGGCTTCTGCGGGCAAATCGCTGAAATCTACCTGTCCGGTCGCCAATGTATAATAGCCGGCGATATTGCCCGTCTCATCAACCAGCACTTTGGTTGCCGAAAGATGCTTTTTCTGATTTTGAAATGCCTTGGACGATAGCCACCGGTCGACTTCTTCAACGCCGCAACGGAATTTTCGCCGCGGATGATCGCGGCGGAGTTGTTCCAATCTCAGGCCGTTGGGAAAGCGGATTCCGTTCATTCCTCGCCCCGCATGATTGCCCCCAAACGTCGTTGTGCGGAGGTGAGCTTGGGAGTTTCGTTCAAGGCTTTCCAAAAAGCAAGTTGTTCTTCGGGAGCGAGCGAGATTACCTGCTCCCGGGCGGCGCGGACCTCGCGTTTCGCCTGCGGAACGGTTACCGCTCGAACGTAATCGCTCACGCTGATCCGCCGCAACTCGGCCGCTTCGGCCAACGAGTTCTTGCTATCCGCGTCGAGCCGAACCATCAGCGGACTGACGCTGCCGCCTAAATCCGTAGTCATGTTGTCCGGTTTCATGGCATGACCTCCTATCTATATTGTATTGCATAACGCTATACAGTCAAGAGATCATCGGCAAATCCAGCCCGTTCTCCTTGGCGCAGCGGATCGCCTCTTCGTAGCCGGCGTCGGCGTGACGCATCACTCCGCTGCCGGGATCGTTCCATAATACCCGGGCCAAACGCCGGGCGGCCGCCTCGGTGCCGTCGGCGACGATTACCAACCCGGCGTGCTGGCTGAAACCGATGCCCACCCCGCCGCCGTGATGGAAGCTGACCCATGTGGCCCCGCCGGCCGTGTTCAACATCGCGTTTAGCAGCGGCCAATCGGACACGGCGTCCGAGCCGTCGCGCATACCTTCGGTCTCGCGGTTGGGGCTGGCGACCGAGCCGGAGTCGAGATGGTCGCGGCCGATCACGATCGGGGCCTGCAACTCGCCCCGGGCCACCATCTTATTAAACGCCACGCCCAGCCGGGCGCGGTCCTTCAAGCCGATCCAGCATATTCGCGACGGCAGCCCCTGGAACTTGATCCTTTCCCGGGCCATGTCCAGCCAGTGGTGCAAGTGCGGGTCGTCGGGGATCAGCTCTTTGACTTTCGCGTCGGTGCGGTAGATGTCCTCCGGGTCGCCGGAGAGCGCCACCCAGCGGAAAGGACCAACGCCGCGGCAGAACAGCGGGCGGATGTAGGCCGGCACGAAACCGGGGAAATCGAAGGCGTTTTCGACCCCCTCGTCTTTTGCCACCTGGCGGATGTTGTTGCCGTAGTCGAACGTGATCGCGCCGCGAGATTGCAGATCGAGCATCGCCCGAACGTGGACGACGATCGACTCCCGGGCGGCGCGGATGATCGACTCGGGGTCGGACCGCCGGGCCGCGTCGGCCCGCTCCAAAGTCCAGCCGGCGGGCAGGTAGCCGTTGAGCGGATCATGGGCGCTGGTCTGATCGGTGAGCAGGTCGGGCGCGACGCCGCGTCGTACGATCTCCGGCAGCACCTCGGCGCAGTTGCCCAGCAGGCCAACCGAAATCGCCTGTTTTTCCTGGCAGGCGTTTTGGATCAGTTCGAGCGCCTCGTCGAGCGATTCGGTGGAGCGGTCGAGGTATTTGGTTTCCAGGCGTCGTTGGATTCGGTGCGGGTCGCATTCGACGGCCAGCATGGCGGCGCCGGCCATTGTGGCGGCCAGCGGTTGCGCGCCGCCCATCCCGCCCAGCCCGCCGGTGAGGATCCAACGTCCGGCCAGATTGCCGCCGAAGTTTTTTTTGCCCGCCTCGACGAAGGTTTCGTATGTGCCTTGGATGATCCCCTGCGTGCCGATGTAAATCCAGGAGCCGGCGGTCATTTGTCCGTACATCATCAGCCCGCGCCGGTCGAGTTCGTTGAAGTGCTCCCAATCGGCCCAGCGTGGGACGATGTTCGAGTTGGCGATCAGCACGCGGGGCGCGTCGGCGTGGGTCTTGAACACGCCGACCG
>JAFGLH010000004.1 GCA_016928165.1 Pirellulales bacterium
CGTGCTTGCACGCACCTTATTTCGCGGCAAAACCAAGCTGGTGCGTGCAAGCACGCACCCTACAGTGGTTTTCCGCAACAGAAACTTTTTAGTCGTCGATCTCGGAAGTCAGGCTGTACTTGCGCATCATGGCGTGGAGTTGGGTCCGCTGAATGCCCACGTCTTCGGCCGTCTTGGTGACGTTCCATTCGTTGCGTTCCAGGGCGTCGGTCAAGAAGCCGCGTTCCAAATCTTGCACCACGGCGTCTCTTGCTTGCTGCTTGTATTGCTTGAAGGCTTCCCAAGTCCTGGGGATATCCGTGGCCGCGGACCGAGGCACGGCCTCTCGGATTTCGGCGGGCAGATGGTGCAGTTCGATCCGCTCGGCGTCGCAGAGCGTGGCCACCCGCTCCACGATGTTGCGCAGCTCGCGGACGTTTCCAGGCCAACCGTATGCTTCCATTCGGGCCATCGCCTCGGGGCTGAATCCGTCCACGTCGAGGTGGTTTTTTTTGCAGAAGCGGAGGAGGAAGGCCGTGGCCAGCCGGGGCACGTCGCCGGCCCTCTCGCGCAGGGGGGGGACGTGGATCGGCAGGACTTTGAGCCGATAGAAGAGGTCCTCGCGGAAGTCGCCTTCTTCGACCATTTCTTGCAAGTCGCGGTTCGTGGCGGCGATCAGTCGGATGTCTACTTCGTGCTCGGCGGTGTCTCCCACTCGTTTAATCCGTCTGCTTTCCAAGGCCCTCAGCAATTTGCCTTGAGTCTCCATGCTGAGGTTTGCCACCTCGTCCAGGAAAAGAGTACCCAGATGCGCCGCCTCGAACATCCCCTGCTTCGTGGCGATGGCGCCGGAAAACGAGCCTTTGACGTGGCCGAACAGTTCGCTTTCCAGCAGCGTGGGGGCCAGCGCGGTGCAGTCGCAGGCGAGCAGCGGATGTCCCTTGCGCGGCGAAAGGCGATGGATCGCGCCGACGACCATCTCCTTGCCGGTGCCGCTTTCGCCGGTGACCAGCACGGTGCCGTCGGTCCGGGCCACGCGTTTGATCAGGGCGAAGACTCGTTCCATGGCCGGACTGCCGCCGATCATGCCCTCCAACCCTTGGTTCAGTTCCAGTTCGCTCCGCAAGGCGGCGTTTTCGCGGATGAGGGCCGTTCTTTCGGCCACCTTTTGGAGGACCATTCTCAGTTGATTGGGCGAGAAGGGCTTGCCGATGTAATCGGCCGCCCCTTGCTTCATGGCCTCGACGGCCGATTCGACCGTCGAGTGCCCGGTGACGACAACCACCTCCGAACCGGCGCCGGACGCCTTGACTTGCTTGAGTATTTCCATGCCGTCGATGCCGGGCATGACCATGTCCAACAAGACCACGTCGAAATGTCCCGTCAGGGCCGCTTCCAGCCCCGCCCGGGGGTCTTGGTGGCATTCCACTTGATGCCCCTCCGTCGCGAGGATCCGCTTGCACGCCAGGCCGATCACGGCTTCGTCGTCGATGACCAGTATCCTTTGCGCGAGATTGCGGACGTCGTGGTCGGCTGGGATCGCGTTCATTGGTTCACCCGTCGGTTGCCGTCTTGGACCCCCGTCGTCGCGGCGGCGGGCAAGACGATGGAAAACTCAGTTCCTTTTCCTTCCGCGCTTTCCACTTCCATCGTACCACCGTGTTCCTGGATGATGCCATAGCTGACGCTCAAACCGAGGCCCGTCCCCTTGCCGACGGGTTTGGTGGTGAAGAAAGGCTCGAAAATTCGGTCCAGATGCTCGTTTTTGATTCCGCATCCGGTATCGGCGACCTTGATGAGAACGGATTCTTCGCCGGCCGAGGTGGCGATCGTCAGCGCGCCGCCCTTGGGCATGGCCTCGCAGGCGTTTAGACAAAGATTCAAGAGCACTTGCTGAAGTTGGTTCACGTCCCCGTCCACTTTCGGCAAGTTATCTTGAAGGCGTTCCTCGACGGAGATTTGTCGAAAGGCCTTCTGGTTGCCCAGCAAC
Organism: Pirellulales bacterium; assembly: GCA_016928165.1. Lineage (GTDB taxonomy): Bacteria > Planctomycetota > Planctomycetia > Pirellulales > Thermoguttaceae > JAHIKV01. The sequence goes on from JAFGLH010000004.1 coordinate 1,970, forward strand.
TGGAGCGTGCGCCCGATGACCGCGTTCACGTCGAGCGGTTCTTTGACCGCCGCCTTTTCGCGGGCGAAATCGAGCAGACCGTGGACGATTTCGCTGGCCCGCGTCGTCTCGTGGATAATCAACCCCAAGTCCTGCTTCGCCTGCTCGTCCAAGTCTTGCTTTTCCCTGAGCAGGTGCGCGAATGTGAGCACGCCGGTGAGGGGGTTGTTTATTTCGTGGGCCACGCCGGCGGCCAGTCGGCCAACCGCGGACAGCTTCTCGGAGACGCTGTGCAGTTGTTCGCTTTTTCTCAGCGTTTCCTCGGCCTTCATTCTTTCGGCGAATTCTTTTCTTTGCCCCGCCGCCGCCAGATTCAGCCGACGGTTGAGCCGCATTACATAGCCGGACACGGTCACGGCGGCGATCAGCAGCAGCGTCGCGCCCGCCACCGCGAACCAGTAGCGGCGGACCGCGGCGCTGAGGGTGACTTTGCCGTAATCCTTGTAGGGACCGATGCGCAATTCCTTCAAGCATTCGTGGACGGGCAGATAATTCGGCGGGATCGTCCATCCGGCGCAGCGGGCGGCCCTCGCGGCGGGCAAATCGGGCAACATCCGGATCAAGGCAACGGCGACCGACTCGGCCAATTCGACGGACGTGTCGTGTGCCTTCGCCAGCGGCCATTGGGGATACAACCGCGTCGAACGCAGAAAGGGGAAGGGGTCTTTTTCTTTGTCGGGTTGGCCGAGCACCCTGAAATCATCAAGGCGTATTTTGCCTTCCGCCGCCATCCGCTCCAGCGTGTTGCTGCGGACCGTGCCCGCCTCCGCTCGGCCGTCCAGCACGGCATAAACCGCCTCGTCATGCGTTTGGGCGAACTGCAAGTCCGCCAAATGGCGGCGCGGGTCGATGCCGCGCTCGTGCAATTCGCGCCACGCCATTTGCCAACCGCCGAACGAATCCTCGGCGACGGCCATGAACTTTTTGCCCTCCAGGTCTTCCAGCCGGCGGATGTCCTCGCGGTCACGGCGGCAGAAAATCACTCCCGCGTAAACCGTGCACACGTTGCCCAGACAGGAATCCTTCAACGTGGCGACCCTGCTCGCCCCGTAAAGCTGTTCCAACTCTATGAAAAGCGAAGGGTTCGCCAGAACGAAATCCAACTCGCCGCGGGCAAACGCTGGGGCAACCTCGGTGTAGGCGAGCGGTATGATCTGGAATGTGTAACCGGGAACAATCGAGGTCAGATACTCGGCGGTGGGGCCCCATTGTTCGAGGCACTGCTCGGCGCCGCGGGGAGCCAGCACACCGATTCGCACCGTTTCGGAGTCGTTCGGGAAGCCGAAAACCATTCCGGAAAAAAGAAGCCACATTCCCGCAAGCGCAGCCGCCAAGCGAGTCGAGAATCGTCGTTCATGAATCATATAAAAGTTTATCGTTCCAGTTGACCGCGAAGGGGTCCGTCCCATTTTCGCGTTGCACCGCGAAAATCGGGACAGCCCCCCGTGAACGGTTACGGAGGTCGGCGAAAACTGTAATGCCGCATATTACACTGTAACGGCCGGCGATACACTTTTCGCGCAATTTCTCTTCGCATTGTACTGTCATTCTAAGCCGTTGCGTAGTCCGCGGACGAAATAAAAACGGTTGATTTCCGCGGCAATTTTACATGCCCTCGCCGCATCGTCCGGGAAAAACTCAGATTGGCACGAAGATTGCGTCTATCCGTTCAACGAACTGGAGGGACCAGGTCATGTGCGACGCGCAAAAGACAAAATTGCTGGTGGTCGACGACGAGCCGATCATCTGTCTGGCTTGTCGAAGGGTCTTTTCCCGCCAAGGTTTTGAAGTCGAGGACAAGACCGACGCCCGGGAAGGTTTGCGTCTGGCGCTGGAGCAAGAATACGCCGGCATCCTCTTGGACATCAAAATGCCGGGGATGGACGGGATTCAGTTTCTCGAGGAATTGCGGAAGGTGAAGCCAGACGTGCCCGTGCTGATAATGACGGGCTATCCGAGCATTCCGAACGCGGCCGCGGTGGTCCGCTTGGGTGCCGCGGATTACGTGACCAAGCCTTTCACGCCCGAAGACATTACCCAGTCGGTGCTGAGAATGCTCGGCGCGCACAAGAGCAACGGCGACGGCATCCCGTCCGGTTCCCTGCCGGCGACGGTCGAGCCGGCGAAAAACCCTGAGCCGAGTCGCTTCGAACAGAGCGAATTGCTTTTCCTGGACGAAGCCTGGGTTCGACCGGAAGAGGATGGGTCGGCCGCCGTGGGGGCAGTCCTGGCGAGGCAGCGGTACACGATGGTCGAGGCGGTCCGGCTTCCCCGCATCGGCGAGGTCGTCTACCAGGGGTTGCCCTTGGCCGGGGTGGAGATGGCGGACAATTCGTTGTTGCTCATTCCCGCGGCCGTTTCGGGCGTCGTCGTCGGCGTAAACGAAGCCCTCAACGGCGATCCGTCCGCCATTTTCGACGATCCCTGCGGCGAGGGTTGGATCACCTGCGTTTGCACCACTCGCATGGACGAGGAGTTGGCGAGGTGCCGCCCGCGGCGGGTCATTCTGGCCACCAAGGACGAGACGTTCGCCAAACGCCGCGGCGAGCAACTCGCCTCGCTCGGCTGCCGGGTGGAAACGGTTGCCGACGGGGAGGCGGATTGGAGCTCATTCGCCCCAAAGGCGGACGATCCGCGGCGGACGGTGCTTCTGTTCGACGCGGATTCATTTGGAGAAGACGGACCGCAGTCGGTCGGCCGGGCCTGCCTCGCCTCGCCGTCGATGAGAATCGTGGTCGTCGCTTCCTCGACTTCCGAGTGGGAGGCGGCGTATCGCGAGCAGCGGATATTCTATTACGCCGTCGAGCCTTTCGACGACGGAGAGATCGTCGAGATTCTCAACTCGGCGTTTCAGCGGCAGATCGAGCCGGCCCCGCCGCCGCAGCGTCACGCGGCCGCCCCGGAACCGATCGGCGGCGTCCGCACCACCAATCGGAACGGTCGGAAAGTACATTTGCTGGCCTCGCCGGCGATGTCGTGCGAACGCGGCGGACTGGGGTGGCGGATAATGCGAAAGCTTACCGACCGCTCGCTGCCGGTCACCGCCACCAAGAATACGGCCGACGTTTCTCCCACAAACGTAGTCAAGGTGGCCGGCGGCTGCGATCGGGTGATGGTGCTCACCGTCGAGGACGCCGACCGGCTGCCCGGCGCGCTGATCCGCGACACCAAGGCCGAGTTCGGCTCGACCGCCGGAGAGAAGACCAGCCGCGTAACCACCCTGCAAGTGCAATCCGATCCGAGGAGCGCCGGTTTTCCGGCCCGGGACGGACGCTACACCGAGGCGCTGGCCGAACACATCGTCCGCGAAATGTTGTCCTACTAGCTAGTGAGAGGAGATCCATGATAGCAATGCCGACCGACCAACGGGGCATGGCGTTTCTTGATGAAGTAATCGAAGAGGTCCCGGGGGGCGAGCGATTGTTGCACTGTCTGCAATGCGGCAGTTGCAGCGGCTCCTGTCCCAACGGGCCGGACATGGATTACACGCCCCGAAGCATATTCGCGCTGATAGCCGCCGGCCAGCGGGAGAAGGTGCTTTCGTCCAACACCATGTGGTGTTGCGTTTCCTGCTACGCCTGCACCACCCGCTGCCCTCAGAACATCCCCATCACCGACGTCATGTACGCCTTGAAGCGGATCTCGCTCCGCGAAGGGATGGCCACGGGGACCGACGCGCCGGCGTTGGCCAAGACCTTCACGGGCTTGCTGGAGCGGTACGGCAGGAGTTTCGAGCTTGGCCTGGCGAGCCGTTATTATTTGTTCAACAAACCCCTGAGCATGTTAAAGATGGGGCCGCTGGGGTTTTCCATGTTCACCCGGGGGCGGATGTCGCTGACGCCCACGCGGATTAGACAACTGGATCAACTGCACGCGATCATCGAAAAGGCACGGCAATTGGGAGGTGCGACGTGAAATATGCCTATTACCCCGGATGTTCGTTGGAAACGAGCGGCGCCGCCTACGACGTTTCGACTCGAGCGGTGGCGAACCTGCTCAACCTGCATCTGGTCGAATTAGACGACTGGAACTGCTGCGGGGCCACCGAGTTTTTTTCCCAGGACGAGCTGACCGCCAGCGCGGTAGTCGCCCGAAACCTGGCCTTGGTCGGACCGGATTTCGACCAACTGGTCGCCCCGTGCACCGCCTGCTACCTCAACTTGAAGAAGACCGACCACCTGATGCGCGGCGACAAAAAAATGAGCGATAAGATCAACGAAGCCTTGGCGGCCGGCGGCCTGAATCATCAGGCCGGCCGGGTCCAAGTGCGGCACCTGCTCGACGTGATACACGCGGACGTCGGCGAGGCGGCGATCCGCGACAAGGTCGTCAGGCCGCTTAACGGACTGAAGGTCGCCTGCTATTACGGCTGTCAAATGGTTCGTCCCTTCAACGACGTCGACGACTCGGAGCAACCGACTAAACTCGACGACGTGCTCGCCTGGCTCGAGGCCGAGCCGACCCATTTTTCCGCAAAGGCGTACTGTTGCGGCGGACACATGACGCAGATCAGCGAACCGCAGGCGTTCGAGCTTATCCGCCGTATTCTCCAGAACGCGGCCGACGGAGGGGCCGACATGATCGCTTGCCTTTGCCCCATGTGCCAGTTGAACCTGGACGCGTATCAAAGTCGGGTAAATCGCCACTTCCACGCCGACTTCCGAATGCCCGTCGTGTATTTCACCCAGTTGATGGGATTGGCTTTCGGGGTGGAACGGAAAAAACTGGGATTCGGCAAGGAAATCGTCGCGGCCGGCCCGGTGTTGGAACGAAAACTTAGAACGCTTCAACAGGTCGGATAGAAGACGTAGACGCAGGTCGGGCGCCCCGTGCCCGACATGACTCAATAACTAATTGTTCGTTTTTTTCATCGGGTACCGGGTACCCGACATATGTAAAAGAATATTCCACGCGGAGAGCAACCATGTCGGAGAAAATCGGAATATACGTTTGTCACTGCGGAAGCAACATCGCTGGAACGGTCGACGTGGAGGAGGTTGCCCGCTGGGCCGGCGAACGCATCGAAGACGTGGCCGTCGCCCGAGACTACAAGTTCATGTGCTCCTCGCTCGGCCAGCAGATGATCGAGGAAGACATCAAGAGCAAGGGGTTGACCAGGGTGGTCGTCGCCGCCTGTTCGCCCTCGCTGCACGAGAAGACATTTCGCCGGGCCTGTGAAAAAGCCGGGTTGAACCCGTATTTCCTTCAGATGGCCAATCTCCGCGAACACGTTTCCTGGGTCACCAAGGACAAAGCGGAAGCCACCGCGAAGGCCAAGGCGCTGGTCTCCGCCGCCGCGGAGCGGGTAAAGCGCCATCGACCGCTGGAGCCGACTTTCGTCGACGTCAATCCGGCCACATTGGTCGTCGGCGGCGGCATCGCCGGCATCCAGGCGACTCTCGAACTGGCCAACGCCGGCTACCACGTCTATCTGTTGGAGCGCGAGCCGAGCATCGGCGGGCACATGGCGCAGTTCGACAAGACCTTTCCCACGCTCGACTGCTCGGCCTGCATTCTCACTCCGCGGATGATGGAAGTGGGCCAACACGAAAACGTGACCCTGTTGACTTACTCCGAACTGGAGGAGGTGCAGGGTTCGGTGGGCAACTTCAAGGTGAAAATCCGCAAGAAGGCCCGATACGTTAACGAGGACTTATGCAACGGCTGCGGCATCTGCTCGGAAAAGTGTCCGACGAAGGTCATCGACGACGCCTTCGAGGCCGGATTGGGACAGAGAAAGGCGATCTACACTCCCTTCCCGCAAGCGGTCCCCCGCACGCCGGTCATCGACGTCGACGCCTGCCGCTGGTTCCAACAGGGCAAGTGCGGCGTGTGCAAGAAAGTGTGCCCCGCCGAGGCCATCGACTTCGAGCAGAAAGACCAATTCGTCGAGTTGGAAGTAGGCAACATCATACTGGCAACCGGCTGGAAGATGTTCGATTGCAGCCGGCTGCCGCAGTACGGCTACGGCCGACTGCCGAACGTTTATACCAGCATGGAGTTCGAGCGGCTCTGCAACGCCGCCGGGCCGACCGGCGGGAAAATCGTCCTCCGCGACGGAAAAACCGAGCCGGAAACCGTGGCCATCATCCACTGCGTCGGCAGCCGGGACGTGAAATGCAATTCCTACTGCTCCAACGTCTGCTGCATGGCCGCGCTGAAGTTCGGACATCTCGTCCTGGAGAAGACCGACGCCGAGGTCTATTCCTTCTATATCGACATTCGCACGCCGCACAAGGACTACGAGGAGTTCTATCAGCGCCTGCTGGGCGAAAGAATGCACTTCATTCGCGGCAAGGTGGCCGAAGTGACGGACGCCGGCCGGGTCCCTTTCGAGAACGGCAAACTGATCGTACAGTGCGAGGACACGCTGCTGGGCCGCCAACGCCGCGTGCCGGTGGACATGGTGGTCTTGATGGGCGCGCTGGAGCCGCAGAGCGGCGCGGCCGAGTTGGCCCGCATCTGCGGCATCTCCCGCGGCGAAAGCGGCTGGTACACCGAGCGACACCCCAAGCTCGATCCGGTGGCGACGATGACCGACGGGGTGTTCGTGGCCGGGGTCTGCCAAGGACCGAAAGATATCCCCGCCTCGGTGGCCCAGGGCGCTGCGGCGGCCGCCCGCGTCCAGGGTATGATCGCTAAGGGAAAGGTGACCATCGAGCCGATCACCGCGCGGATCGACGAAGAGCGATGCTCCGGTTGCCGCACCTGCAACGGACTCTGCCCTTACGGAGCCATCGAATACGACGAAGACAAATCGGTTTGCCGCGTCAACGCGGCATTGTGCAAGGGCTGCGGCACCTGCGCGTCGGCCTGTCCTGCCGGCGCCATCACCGCCGCCCATTTCACCGACGAGCAAATCTTTGCCGAGATCGAAGGCGCGCTGTGGGATGCCGGCGGGGCGCCAGCGGTCGAGGCCGCGAGGCCCCGCGAAGGAAATGCGCCCCTGCAAAAACAGAGCTGGCCGACGGGCGAACCGGAACAGATTTCGACGTAACCCCTTCTTACACAGTGCCTTACGTCAACGCATTCGCCGTCTGACGGTGCGCGCTTATTTTTCGCTTCCGCCACCGCCAAATATTTGTCGCATTCGCGGCCTTTTCCCCTAATTAAAATAGAGGGAAGGGCAGCTTCTCAATAAATACAGTTGCGAATCGCTTCTCTGGTGGGGGAAGGTTCATCGTGGCTCCATCCAATCCATCCGACAACGACCAGCGGACTCTGCAATATCTGACCTTGCTCGGGCGTCACGAGCGGCGATTGCGGGGATATATTCTCGCGCTGGTGCCGAACTGGGCCGACGCCGACGACATCGCGCAAGAGGTGAGAATCCGTCTCTGGGAACAGTTCGACGAATACGACCCGGCCAAGGATTTTGGCGCCTGGGCGCGGACCATCGCCTACTACCAAGTGCTTACCCATCGCGAAAAGCAGTCTCGCCGCCAAAGCAAGATCAGCAGGCGGTGCGTCGAGCTGGTGGCCGAGGAGGCGGCCGCGATTTCCGCGGAACTGGACGCCGCCGAGCAAGCGCTGAAGGATTGCTTCGAGAAACTGCCGCAAGTGAAGCGCGATCTGTTGTTGCGCTACTATTCGGGCCGGTGGACAACCCGGGAAATCGCCGCCGAGTCGGGGCGGTCTTTCGACGCCACACGACAAGCCATCCTGCGCACCCGCTCGACGCTCCGAGATTGCGTCGAGGACGCCTTGCATAGGGAGGCAAGCCGATGAGCCGCAGACTATCGGACAACGCCGATTCGATCCGCCGCGAGGTTTATCGCCTGGGCGACGCGCTGCTGAGCGGGGCAATCACGGCGGAAGAAACCGAGCGGCTGAACGAAATGGTGGCCGAGGACACGGAGGCCAGGCGCTATTACGTCCGTTTTATGTACGATTCGGCCGCTCTGAGCGAGTGGGGAAGAGACGCCTATGGCGGCGACTTCGTCGAACGCCCGCGCGACTCCGCAACTGAACGACCCTCCGATCCGTCGCCCCTCCCACCTCTCCCTTCTCCTCTCTCCGCTTCATTCATCGGCGGCCCGGTCTTTTCCTACATGGTCGCCTCGGTGGTCGTGTGTTTGATGCTGCTGGGGGCCTGGGCATACAAAATCAACTACGACCGCAACATCTTTATTGCCGATAGCCGCAACTTAACGACCTCCGGTCCGTCGGATCAATCGGAGTTGGTCTTCGTCGGCCGCGTCACCGGCATGAAAGATTGCCGCTGGGCCGATCCGGAATCGCCAACGATCGTCGGCGCCTCGGTCCCGCTGGATCGCAGCTACTCATTATCTTCGGGCCTAATGGAAATTGCTTACAACAGCGGCGCGAAAGTCATACTCGAAGGTCCCTGCTCGTACAAAGTCGAGTCCTCCGCCGGCGGCTTTTTAATGAAAGGAAAGCTGACAGCCAATATCAAAACTCAAAGTTCAAAGCCCAAAGCTCAAAGCTTGGACTCCCCTCCGCTCTCTACTCTCTACTCTCCACTATTCTCCATCCGCACGCCGACGGCGATCGTCACCGACCTGGGAACCGAGTTCGGCGTCGAGGTGAACGAGAACGGCGATACCACCTCTCATGTATTCCAGGGTTCGGTGAAAGTCGAAATACTCCCCTCTCCCGCAAGCGGGAGAGGGGCCGGGGGTGAGGGCGGCATGGTGCAACTTGCCGCCGGCGAGTCGGCGCTGGTAAAAAAAACCGCGGCCGAAACTGTGCGTTTCACGCGCCCCGCAACACCGCCTACGTTCGTCCGCCGAATATACGAGCCGCCCAAGCTGATTGATCTGCTGGACATAGTCGCCGGCGGCGACGGAACAGGCCGCCGGCGCGAACGAGGCATCGATCCGACCACCGGAAAGCAGGACACCTATTTCCTGCCGACGCAATACCGATTCGAGAACCGCTATCATCTCGTCCAGTGGAACCGCCTGATCGACGGCGTGTGCATTCCCGACGGGCGGACCGAGCCGGTCGTGCTCGACTCGGCCGGCCACACGTTCGCTGAGTTCGGCGAGCTTACCGAAGGATTAACCATCGGGCCGATCTGGGCACGCGAGGCCGACGTCAGCACGATCAATCAAAAAAGAACTCGGCACGCATACATCTACACGATGGGCCGCGGCGATGAGTTCATGCCCGAGGATCGCGGATTGCTCGGCTTCCATACGAACAAGGGCATAACTTTCGATCTTCGAGCGATGCGCGAGGCGCACAAGGGAATACGCCCGTCGATATTCAAAGCGGTAATCGGACTGGCGGACGCATCGGTCGCCTACGCCGATCGTTTCGGCAAGGCCGACGTATGGATTTTCGTCGACGGTCGCCTTGCGTGGAAACACAGAGTGCACCAAGGCGAAAAGCCGGTCGCCGCCGAAGTCGAGTTAGGTCCCGACGCGCAATTTCTCACAATTCTGGGCACCAACGCCGGCGACGGCAGCTCCGGCGACTGGCTCGTACTCGGCGATCCCGTGCTGGAACTGGCCGAAACCGAAGCGGCGGTCTCCACAGACAACGGCAAGCAGGACGCTGAAAAGACGAACCATACGAAAGCGGAACACTAAAAAACGCGATTTATTGCCGCATCGGCAAGAAAGGAGGAGCTATCAAAACGTTCGGCGGCTTTTCAATCGAATTTTTTCCGTACGGAAAGAACTCCTTTTACTATTCATGTTTCCATCAAGGAGAACGAACGATGTATCTGAAGAAGCAGACTATTTGCACGGCGGGCCTGTGCGTGGCTTTGTTGTTGTCGTTTTGCGCGGCGGCAGTTCAAGCGGAGACGGTGGCCCACTGGCGGTTCGAGGATTCTCCCGGCTTCCTGGAGGACTCCGGTTCGAACAACATGGACCTGACCATTTACGACGGGGACAGCAATTCCGCCAACGATCCGACCCAGTATACGCTGCCGGAGACCGGCGCCGGGGCGTATTTTCCCAATCCGATCCCGCAAACCGGGGCGACAAACCTCGAAGGCGTCACCATCATTCACAACCACGACGGGCTGACCGGCTTGGACAACGGCGCGCTTTCCTTTACGACCGGCTTCACCATCGAGGCCTTTTTCAATCGCGATACGCTGACCGACCACAGGACGGTCTACATGCAGGGTTATACCAGCGGCTCGACGGATAGAAACATTAACGTCGAGCTAAGAAAAGAAAAAAGGATCAGGTTGTCTTTGAGCAGCGACGGATCCGCCCTTACGACGGTCTACAGCGATTACAACGTCTACGACGACGACTACGACTACTTTTTGGCGGTGGCTTGCGACCTGAGCAATCATCAGGTGACCTTCTACTTGAAGAATCTCACCGAGGATACCGCGCTATGGTCGCAGACCGTGGATCTCGGCGGCACCACGGCGTTTTCGCTGCACGATTCGTCGGCCAATTTTTACATCGGCGCGTTTTTTGGCACGGCGAATTCGACCCTGAACGACGTGTTTGATGAAATTCGCATTTCCGACGTGGTGTTGCCGGAAAGCCAATTTCTGATCAACGTTCCCGAGCCGTCCACGCTGGCCCTGCTCGGTTGCGGTTTGATCGGACTGCTCGCATACGCTTGGAGGAAACGCAAGTAGAACGATAAAGTTGGGGCGGCAGTTCAACTGCCGCCCCAACCTTAAAAAGATTCGTAGATTCGTAGGGTGCGTGCTTGCACGCACCGTGATGTAAAATGCAAACAATCGGTGCGTGCGAGCACGCACCATGATGGAAACTGAAAACAATCGGTGCGTGCGAGCACGCACCCTACATGGCTCAGAGAAGAATTCAATGAAATACGCCTGCTTTGTATTAACATCCACGTTGTTGCTGACATTGGCGGCCGCGCCGTCCGCGGCGGCGACCAGGGTCTTCCTGCTGGCCGGGCAATCGAACATGGACGGGCGGGCATCGGTCGCCAATCTCCCCGCGCCATACGACCAGCCGCAAACGGAAGTGAAAATCTGGGACTATTGGTCCGGCGGCGGCTGGGCAGACCTTGAAGGAGGCTTTTCCACCTATAACACCGGCAATCTGTTCGGACCGGAAGTGAGCTTCGGATACGCGCTCAACGAATTGTTTCCGGACGACGACGTTTATCTGGTAAAATACTCGGAGGGGGGCACGAGTCTGGCCGAAGATTGGAATCCGGACGGGACCGGCGGTCATTACAACACCCTGAAGACGGCCGCAAACGCCGCGCTGCAAGACCTCGTCGGCGATGGCCTCTCGCCGATCGTTTCCGGCATGGTCTGGATGCAGGGCGAGCGCGACGCTCAATACGCCGACATGGCCGCCGCATACGCGACGAATCTCGCCAATTTAATCGAAACCGTGCGGGATGATTTCTCCACGCCGGACATGCCGTTCGTCGTCGGACGAATCACCACCTACTACGGAGATTACAACGCGCAAGTCCGGGCGGCGCAAGTCGCGGTCGCCGAACAAATGGACCACGCCGGCTGGGTCGATACCGACGACCTGCCGCTGATCGTCAACAACGGCGGACATTACACCGCCGCGGGATTGATCGAATTGGGCGACCGCTTCGCCGACGGAGTAATGGAAGCCCCGGAACCGTCGTCGATAGCGTTGTTGATCGCCGCACTGGTTGGAATATCGCTCTATTTCTGGAAAAGGTCGAAATAGACTGATGAAACACTCATTTGGCGAAAAACATCGTTTGCATCGCACGGCCTTGCCGCTTCTGTGTTGGATTGCGCTGTCATTACTCTCCAGCGAAGCCCGGGCGGGACAGCCCTGGGAAAGCGATCCGATCGGCATTCAAGCCTATAACGCCTACCAAGGGATCGACGCCGAATACGATCTCGACCAATACTACGGAGTAACCAACGAAAATGGCCGGATGGGCTGGGGCGAATCTTATGTCATGATGGGATTCGTCTCGATGTACGAAGCCACCAAAGAGACCGCCTATCTGGATCGGCTCGTTTATCATTTCGACGCCGTTCTGGCCAACCGCGACGACCAGCGCGGCATAACCGACCAAATCCGCAACCGGATTATGCCCGCCTGGTCTTCGACGAAGTATACGGCGGGAGTTCAACACGCCTGGCTGGTCCACGCGGGCATGATTACCGACCCGGCGGCCAGGTTCGTTTACCTGGTCAACTCCACGCCCGAATTGCAATCAACATACGCGGCCAAGGCTTCGGAATACGAGACGGCCGTCAGGGAAACAATCGACGCCTTCGACGGCGAATGGCAACCGCTGGGCAACGAGGGATATTATAAAAACCCATCCGAAGGCATGGCCGTTGCTCCATACAACATGCAAAACGCGCCGGGACGCACTATGTTGAACCTGTGGTTGGCAACCGGAGAAACAAAATATCGGGATAAAGTCGAAAGATTGGCCAACTTCATGAAAAACGATTTGCAGTTGGTCGGCGACCGCTACCAGTGGAAATACAGATCCGGTCAAACGAAATGGGAAGACCTGAGTCACGGCGGCATCGACGTCGATTTCGCGTTTGAATGTTATCAGGCGGGCATCGTCTTCGACGAAACGGACATGCAAGCGTTCGTTGAAACGCTGAAATACATCTACCAGGAAAACGAAGACCTTTTTACGTATTACGTCGACGGCAGCGGCGGCACCGACCACGAGCTTTCCAACCGGATCGGCTATTGGGGACACCTGGGATTTTTTGACGAGGACGTGCGACAACTGCTCGCCGATTGGTACGGCCAATATGTCTACAACGATCCCGACTCCCGCTGGGCTTCGGCGGACGTACAGTGCGCTTTGGCCGCCGCATATCTAGTGCAAACGAGTCCCGTACCGGAACCCGGCGCGTTCGTTTTGCTCGCTTCCGCAGGAATAGCGGCGCTTTTCGCGAGAAATCGGAAAGTAATCCGGCTTGTGAGCCGGTCCACACTTAAGGATTGATGATATGAAAACACACTCTTCACACATCGGCACCGCGAGGACGCGGCGGCTAAACGGCGACGCCTTCACCTTGGTGGAACTGCTGGTGGTGATAACTATCATCGGCATTTTAATCGCGTTGCTGCTGCCGGCCGTTCAAGCGGCCCGCGAGGCGGCGCGCCGCGCGCAGTGCGTCAACAATCTCAAACAACTCGGCCTCGCCTTGCACAACTACCATTCGGTGTTCAACTGTTTTCCAGCGGCCGAGTCGATCTCGATGGACACTCAATGCGGCAACGATTGCCGCGGCACGCCCTTGTACATCTCACTGCTCCCTTACATCGAACAGGCGAGCTTGGACGAAAACGCCGAATATATCCACAACCTGGAAAGAGGTTGGGCCTGGTGGATGCGATTGAATCCCGTGACTGGTGAAATCCAGGCGGGCGGCAACACCTCATATTGGAACCCCTACGCCTTGATTCCCTTGCCGGTTTACCAGTGTCCCAGCGATCCCCGCCTCGACTATATCCCGCCCGTTCGAGATTACTTCGGCTGCACCGGCGGGAAAGACGAGCCTGGCAAACAACCCTATGATACACACTGGGGCGACCTCTACACCAACGGTCTGTTCACCATGACCCAATGGCGGAGAATGGCCGACGTGGCCGACGGCACGTCCAGCTCCTTCGCCTTCGGCGAAAGCATTCATAATTCCCGCTACACCACGGCGCCGGACGGAACAAAAGGCGATTGCTACGACAATCCGCAAGGCGGACACGTGCCTTGGTTCTTCGGCAGTTCCTGCCAACCCGATGGGAATAATCCCACTATCTGCGGGACGTATTTCGAGCACATTTCCCGATGTTGCCGCTCCACGGAACATCCCATAAATTCTGAAATCACTCCTATCCTTCAAACCAACGAAAACGAGGCCCCCTTCGGCAGCTATCACGGCGGCGGGGCACACTTCGCCTTCGTCGACGGGCACGTGACTTTCATCAACGACACGATCTACAAGCACGTCTACGACGCCCTGGGAACCATCGCCGGGCAGGAAATAATCTCGGGATCGGATTATTGAGAGATTCGTAGGGTGCGTGCTTGCACGCACCATGACGGAAAATGAAAACATTCGGTGCGTGCAAGCACGCACCCTACATGGCTACATGGCTCTGCCAGTGCTTTGCTTACCGTGCAGCACAAACCCGGCACTGGCAAAGCCAGTGGCACACCCCCCTACGAATTCAGCCATGACAATCTCACGCAATTGTTTCTTCATTCCGGCCGCGTTGTTTATCGCTCTTTTGACGCTCTCCGCACGGGCCGACGTTTCGATCGTGGTCAACCTCGGCGCATACCGCTCGGCCGAAGAGGCCGGGAACTCCGAGAACGAAGTCGATTGGCTCGACGGCGAGCCGAGCGACGATACGGTCTGCACCGAGTCGTTCGCCGCGTTGGAACTGCAAAAATATCTCCGCATGATGACCGGCCGCGACGACGACTTCGCCATAGTCGATGATGACCGAACGCCCGAGGGCGAGTTGGTCCTGATCGGCTCTCCGGCAACCAACGCGGCGACCGGACGGTTGGCGTCGAAACTGGGCATAACCGCCGAAGAGATCGAAAAACTCGGTCCCGAGGGCTATCGGCTAAAGACCGTCGAGGCCGGCGGGCGCCGAGTGACGCTCGTCGCCGGCGGCGGCCGGGCGGGCACGCTCTACGGCGTCTACGATCTGCTCGACCGCATGGGCTGCCGCTGGTTCAGTCCCGCCGAGTTCGACGAGGAAGTGCCCTCGGCCGATTGGAAGCCCGCCTTCGACGCGAGCGAAACACCGACGTTCGAGCTGCGCGGGTTTCGCATTCCGAGACTTCGCGGCGGGCCGCCGATTTACCACTGGTGCGCCAGAAACAAACTCAACTACTGGCACATCGACAAGAAGAACGAGCCGTTGCAGCGGAAATTATGTCTCAGCAAACTGAGTTGCGGAGGCCATTACGAGCAAGCCAAGTTCCTCAATCCGCTCTCTGAATATCGCTACAATCATCCTCGTTTTGACGGCGACGAGGCGAAGTCCGCCGATCCTTGGCCGGTGAGCGAATCGTATCGAGGCGACGCCGACGGAGACGGCAAGCTCGGTTATTTCGAGGCCCACCCGGAGTGGTTCCCCTTGCTCGACGGGCGAAGGGAATGCAACGACGTGACGCAATACGGCAAGGGCAATTTTTGCACCTCGAACGAGGAGGCCGTCGCGGAATACACGAAAAACTTCGTCAACGAATTCGCCGAGGGAAAATATCATGGCGCTAGCGTCGTCGAGGCGTGGACCATCGACGGCGGCCGCTGGTGCGAATGTCCGAAATGCAAGGCGCTCGGCTCGCCCACCGACCGATGTCTTCGGCTGATAAATCAGCTCGACAAAGCGATTAAGCGAGCGCAAAAAGCCGGAGCGGTCAATTGGCCGATCGACATTCATTTTTTGATCTATTCCGACGTGCTTGCCCCGCCTACTCGCCCGCTGCCCGACGATTTTGATTACCGAACCTGCATGGGCCAGTTTTTCCCGATCAAGCATTGCTACGTCCACACTTTCGACGATTCGGATTGCCCTCGCAATGCCCGATATGTGTCGCTTCTGCGAAAATGGATGACCGATTCGGACCGCCGCTATCGGGGGCGGGTGTGCGTCGGAGAGTATTACGATTACGGCCGCTTCGAGAACCTGCCCGCCTGTTACATGCACGTAATGGCCGACGACATCCCGTATTTTCATCGGCTCGGGGCGACGCGTTTCCACGTGCATCATTTTCCCACGGGCCGCTGGGGGAGCAAGTCGCTGACGGCCTGCCAGATGGCCCGGCAAACGTGGAACGTGGAAACCGACTGCCGCGCGTTTTGGGATGATTACTTCGCGCGGCGTTACGGTCCGGCGGCGACCGTCATGCGCGGCTATTATAAATCCCTGGAAACAATGCTCGCCAACATCCAACTGCTGAAGGGCTGGAGTCCTTCGCTTTGCACGCGGCTCGACCGGGGCCAAAAACCGCTTTTTCCCGATCCGCACATGCGGTATCGCCGCGAGCCGGGCGTAAAGTGCGACGGGCCGACGTTCCTCGAAATGCTCGACCACTGCCGGCAATGCCGCGAATTAATCGATGAAGCAAGGACGATGGATTTGCCCGAGCGAATCGAAAAACGGCTGGCCGAGGACGAGCGGATTTTCGCCTACGCCGAGCAGACGTTGCGATATTACGACGCTTGCGTGCGGGCTTATCATGCGGCCTGGGCCGGCGAAAAGAGCGAGGCCCGACGGCATTACGAAGAAGCGAAGCGCGTCGCGGACTTGCTCCGCCGGGATTCCTGGTCCGTTGCGCCGGGAATTACGCACCACGACATCGAAGAGCGGATGGAACAGAACGCCTTCACCGCCACCAATGCCGTGCGCGCGTTGACTCATCTGGCGAAACTGTTGGAAAAGCCGCGGAAAGACGCGACCGGCGAGAGGCCGTAAGCGGGGAGAAAGCGGCCGCGTCCCAAACGCAAACACCATGCAAGGCAAATATCTACGCCGCCCGCGATACAGCGTCCTCGCTTGTCGATGCGTGGGGATAGACGACGAGAGCGTCGGAGTCGTCCGCCGCCGGCCCGGCTGAATCGTCGGCGGCGAATTTTCCGATACGCAACAGGTTCGGCAGCAGCAGCGACGTAAGCAGGCAGCACCCCATCGAGAGTGTCAACACGCGACCGAGGCTCTGAAGTCCGCGATGGTTGGCGATCATCAGCGCGCCGAATCCGACCATCGTGGTCAGCGAATTGACGACCACGGCCACGATAACGGCGTTGTCCGCGCCGTCGTAGCCTCGCCCGCGGCGGCGCATGTCGTGGAGCAGGTGGATGCCGTCCTCGATGCCGATCCCGATGACCAGCGGCAGGAAGATCATGTTGGCCTGATTCAAGGGTATGTCGAGCAGGCCCATCAGACCGATGGTCATCAACATTCCCACGCCCGTCGGCAGGGCCGCCAGCAAGGTGTGATCGAGGCGGCGAAAATCCAACAACACCACCGGCAGGATAATCAACAGGGCGTAACAGGCGGCCTCCTCGAAACTCCGCTTCATCTGCCGCGAGGCCTCGTACACCTGCATGGGATTGCCGGTGGCCTCGGGATCGACGCTGCGCACCTCGGCAACGAACCGACCCATCGGCTCCACGTCCCAGATATTCGCCTTGCTGTAGACTTGCAGGAGATGTTTGCCGGATTTTCCGAGGAAGCGAGCGGTAACGCAATCGGGCAAATCGTCCAGCCGCGGCGGCTCCGGCGAAGACGCCTCCCGCAGTCGCCGCAGCCCCGCCAACATCTTCCCTAAATCGACGGACGGGGCGCCGCGCGTGTGACTCGCCCCCGGCGGCGGCGCATCCGGCGGGAGATCGGCCAGACGGCGATGAATACGTTCGACGATCGGCCGTTTTTCCGCCGCGTCCGGCGGGACGACCGAGGCGATTTCCACCACCTGTTCGACCGAGGGAAGCCTCTCGAACGCCTTGCGACGCGCCGCCACCTCATAGGGCGTATCGGCCACCGACAGCGCGAACCATGCGCTGCGGTTGGTCTGCTTGAAAAGCCGGTGTTCCAACTCCACGCTTTTCAGGCCGGTCGGCTGTAGGTTCAAGAGGTTGTAGTCGAAATGCAGATGGTGGATGCCGACGGCGGTCGCGGCGACCAAAAGGACGGCCGCCGCCATGCTCAGCCGAGGATAGGCAAACAAAGGCCGCAACCAGAATCGCAAGTCGAGCGGCTCGGGCAGATCGTCCTTGCGGCCGTCGGCGTCGACCAATCGGATCAGCGCCGGCAGCACCGTGATCTGCGCCAACCAGCAGAGGATAATTCCTCCGCCGGCCAGCAGCCCGAGCTGCGCCACGCCGGGAAACTCGGTCAGCCCGGCGGCGAGAAAGGCCACCGCGGCGGTCACCGCGCCGGTCAGTATGCCCGGTCCGGCGCCGACCGCCGTTTGCACGAGGGCCTCCGAGGTCGATTCGGTCCGCCGGCGGTGCTGCAAGTAGTGGGCGACGTAATAAACGCCGTAGTCGATGCCCAATCCGAAGAGAATCGAACCGAAGGCGATGCTCAGTATGTTCAGGTGGCCGATGGTCAAGGCGACGAATCCGCAGGCCCAAACCATTCCCACCACCAGCGCCGCCATGGCGATGATCGAATGTCGAAAGCCGCCGAAGGCGACAATCATCACCGCCAGCACGCCCAGGAAGGAAAAGATCGTGGCCAGCGTCATCGACTTTTCGCTGGAGCGCATCTCGTCGAATTCGATGATCGGCAACCCGGTCAGCCCGATTTTCACGCCTTGGCGCCGGGCTTCGATCTCGGCGGTTATTCGCCGCAGAGCGGCGATCGACGCGCTGTTCTGCGCGAAGCTTTGCGTGTCTCGCTCCCTCAATTTCAGCAGGACGAAACCCATTCGCCCGTCGTCGGAAATGAGTCGCCCCGCCCCGCCGTCGAGAAATGTGCAATGCGAGTAATCGGCCGGCGAGCGGCCGATGCCCGACAACTCCTCGGACCAGGCGGCCATCGAGGAAAGGTCCACTTGCGCGAGCGCCGCTAAATTGCCTTCCAGCACGGGGGTGAATTGTTCGAGGAAGCTGTCGATCCGCCGCAGTTTTTCGATGGGGAGATAGTAAAGGCCCTTGGCGCGAAGTTTAGGCGCGTCTGTTTCGTGCATCACGGCGGCGAACAAGTCGCTTCGCCCCTCCAACGCGCGGCACACTTCGTCCAACACCGGCGCGATCCGCTCGCGGCCGTCCCCCTCGACCACGACGACCACGTCTTCCTTCTCGCCGAACTCGCGGGTGTATTCGAGCCAGCGGCGGTTATAGTCGCTCGTGGGGCTGAGCAACTCGGCGCGGCTGGTGCGGAAACCGAGTTGGGTGACGGTCAGCCAGATCGACGCGACGGCCGCCGCCAACGCCAGAACCAACGTCGCGACGGGGAACCGCGCCACCGCCTTGGCGATCCACTCCAAGGGGCGCGAAAAAATGGAAAAATCGGCCCGCGGCGTCCGTTCCCTGGGCATCGTGTCCTTCCAGACAAAAAGGGGCGCCACGCCTCGACCGGCGTCCTGCCGGTTGTTTTTTGTTTTGTCGGGCGTGAAGCTCTCGGCCGCCAATTATTGATATAGTGCGGCCAAAAGGGGGTATTCTACCCGCGACGGCATTGACCGCCAAGACCAATTCGGCCCGATTCGGCGACCGTAAGTCGCACGCTGGGCGGTGGTTGCGATTAAACCAGTTCTTGATAAACGCCGTTCACCACGGAGGCGTCTATTTGTTGGAGATTCCGGCCGGCCCCGGCCAACAAGGCCAACTCGGCCAGTTGCGACACGCGACGCGGTATTCCATGTGATATCTCTTGCAACCTGTCCATCGCCGGGGGCGTAAATATCGGCGCCTGACGACCCGCCCGATTCAACCGCCGATTGACGAACGTCTCGGTCTCGTTCCGCCGCCAGGCCTCCACCTCGATCCGCAAGTCGGTCAGCTCACTCAGCGACTCGTCCAACCGCGACATCCCCTCGTTGCGGCCGGCCAACACGACGCTCAAACGCGCCTCGGGCGAGGAGTCGAACCGGGCCAGTCGGGCTATGTGACGCTGCACGGCCCCGTCGGACTGGTCGACGTCGTCGAACAGCACCACGGCTTCCAGTCGTTGGTAGCGGTATTCCAAGAACCGATCGGTCAACATTCGCCAAATCGCCGACGTGGACCACGACGTCGCGGGATTCAAGCCAAAGCCGACAGCCAACTGCCACAGCACCTCTTTTGGCTCGACCTCCAGCAGACTTGCCGTCGCCGTGGGACGGCCGCTCCGCCGCATCTGCTCGGCAAACACCTCCAGCAACAACGACTTGCCGCTCCCCGGCGGGCCGATCAGCATCCCCAGCCGATAGTGTTGTTCGACGATGAAATGCAATCGGGAAAGGGCCTCCTCGTGGGTGGGGCTCTCGTAAAACATGTCCGGGTCGATCTGGCCCCGAAACGGCGATTCCCGCAATCCCCAATGTGTTTGATACATCGTATTCGTGCTCCCGCAATACTACTTCCCGTATATCAGCTTTTATCGGTACAATTAACGAGCCGACTTGACCAAAGTGGGTAGTGGACGGCGGTTGAGGCGGCAGTTCAACTACCACCCCTGACTGTTCCGCCCCAAGCCCCGAAACACTGATCCTTATATGCCCGACCGCTACTTTATCGACGAACCGATCTCCGGCCCTCGGGCAGTCCTCTCCGGCGCTGAAGCCCACCACTTGATCCACGTGATGCGCGCCGAGCCGGGAATGGAAGTGACCTTGTTCGACGGCGGGGGAGACGAGTTTTCCGCCCGCGTCGAGAGCGTCGGGCGCAGTGAAGCGCATTTGTCGATCCTCTCGCGGCAACGTGTCGTTCGAGAATCATCCATCGACGTGACGCTCGGCGTCGCCCTGCCCAAGGGAGAACGACAGCGTTGGCTGGTCGAGAAGGCGACCGAGCTGGGCGTCGCGCGGATCGTTCCGCTGCTTACCGACCGGACGGTGGCCCGACCCAACGAGCAGACTCTCACGCGGCTGCGTCGTTCGGTCGTCGAGGCCTCGAAGCAATGCGGCCGCAACCGCCTGATGCGAATCGACGCTCCTCAATCGTGGCCGGACTTCATCGCGGCCACCGTCGGCGAGCCGAATCGGCTCTTGGCCCATCCAACCCCGGCGAAGCGGCCCCCACCGACCGTAAAAAACCACTTGAAATACGTCCTTGCCGTCGGACCCGAGGGCGGCTTCAGCGACGCGGAGGCGGCCGCGGCCGCGGCGGCCGGCTGGCGACTCGTGGATCTCGGCCCGCGCATGCTCCGCGTCGAGACCGCCGCGCTGCTGTTGGCGGGCATAGCCGCCTCGGGATTGCACCTCGCCGGGGTCCAATAATATAATACGCTCTGCGTAGTCGGAACAGGTCTTCCAAAGTGGGCGATGACGGACTCGAACCGCCGACATCCACGTTGTAAGCGTGGCGCTCTAACCAACTGAGCTAATCGCCCGCGAATATACTCCGTTGTAGTACCATCGACCTCTCCGAATCGCACGCCCTCACTTCCTGCCCGAGCGGTGCGACGACCCGCTGCCGCGAAAGTATCCGTTCGGCGAAGGGCGCTTGATCGGCGGTTCGGCGAGCAGCGCGGGCAAGCGGCCGCTCCGGCAGCCCGGCGCCGCCTCCCACCGCTGGTCGAAGGCCGGATAATCCAAAGTATAATCGGCGGGGGCGTGGGCGTGCAACGGCCGGTCCGAGCCGGGATACATTTTCCACGGCAGCGGAGAGCGACTCGGCTGGTTCTCGCGCGACGGTCCCCAATACGTTTTCCAGGTTTCGAAACTCATCGACTCGGGCGGGACGTCGGGATCGATGTTTCGCGTCATCCAAAACACGTCCACGTCCTGATAATAGTTGCGGTTTCCGTTCCAGACAAACCGTTGCCGCGATTGTTCCACGCTGACGACCCCGTCCTGCTCGACCAACGGCGCGCCGGGCGCCGCGGCGAACACGTCGTCCAAACAGACGAACTGCACGGTCAACTGGTAGGGTTTCGAGGGCGTGCTCGTCAGCCGGCAGAGGCCGCCGAAGACGATGGCCGTCAACCGCCGCAGTTCGATTCGCAAGGTTTCGTCCGGTTTCGGCGCCGCTTGTCCCCCGCCGGCCGTCAACAGCGATTCGCTGACGACTAGCAATCCGTTGTCCCACAGCAAGTGCACCGGTTGCAGGTCCACAACCCGCAGAAAGGCGGCCTCGCCGCGAGCGATCGAATCGACCAGTTCGATCGAGGCCAGCGGCGTGGCGGCCGGGGCGCCTTCCATCGACGTGCCCGCGTCGGGCGCCGGCCGGGCACTAATGAACGCCGCGTCGGGATGGTAAGCGGTCAGTTGGTCCGAGGCGTTGCGAATGGTCAGCGCACAGCGTTCCAGACGCAGCGATTGTCCGCCCCAGGTCTCGATCAGCGACCAGTTGTCGGCCGGCAGGTCGCGGGGAACGTGCAATTCCATCGCCACGTCGATCAACGTCAAACGGCCCGCGGAAAGGGTCAGCATGTTGCGCGGGTAGACGACCGGATTGATCTTGTCGGGGCGAAAGACGATCAGCGGCCGGCAGCCTTTGCCGGGGCGGACCGTCACTTGCAGGTTGGAGAGTTTTATCGGGCGTTCCTCGCGGGGGCCGTTGAACCGCAACTCGATAACGTCGCCGTCGCTTGCGGAGGCCAAAGCGGCGGCGAGGCTCGCGTATTCGTTCCCCTCCTCCGCCGAGTCGCCCACTATCAACACTTCCGCTTGCTCGGGCGCACCGCCGGACGGCTCGTCGCGGGGCGCGGCCGTTGGAGACGGCTTGTTCGGAGCGTTCGAACCCGGCCGGAAATCCCCGCGCTCCTCGGCGTGGACAGCCTGCGAGGGGCTTTCCTTCGGCGTCAATCCGGGCGGTGGAGGCGCCGCTGATTCGGCATCGGCGGCAGCCGGCGACTTCAAGTCCGCCAGGGAGCCGGGAGTGTAATAATTTCCTTCCTCCGGTGCGAAGTAAAACCCAGGGTCGTCAAGCAACTCGGCTGGCGACAGATCGACCGGCCGCCCCTTCTCCGAAGCAGTCTTCGGCAAGGGGAGCGAGTTCGGAACGGATGCCCCTTTGGCCCGATCGACCTTCGCCGTTTCGACCGGCTGTCGAGCGTTATCGTCCTGTCGAGACCAATACCAATTGAGCAACAACACAGCGCAAAACAATGCCGCGACGGGCATCATCCAGGGAAGGTGCCGACCGAGCAACGAAAGCGGCGGCGGCGGAGGGGGCCTCAGCCAAATCCTGCTCGTCGGACTCATCGGTTGCAAACCTACGCGCTCGGCCAACGCCAGAAGATCGCCCACCAACTCGCCCGGTCCTGCGTAACGGCGGTCGGGGTCCTTGGCCATCATCTTTTCCAGCACTCGATTCAACTCCTCGGGCAACTCGGGCCGAAAACTCCGAATGTCCGGCGGCCGATCGCCTTGGTGTTGGAGCAGCTTCTGCAAAACGGTCCCTTCCGGGAACGGCGGTTGCCCGGCAAGCGCGAAAAAAAGCGTGCAGCCGAGCGAGTAAATGTCGCTGCGGACGTCGGCGTGGCGCGGATCGCGCGCCTGCTCAGGAGAAATGTAATCGAAAGTCCCCAGCGTAACCCCGCTGGCCGTCAAGTCGTCGGCGGCCGGGGCGGACTGCCGCACGCGGGCCAAGCCGAGGTCGATCAGCTTCACGCGGCCCTCGGAGGCGATCAGCACGTTCGACGGCTTGATGTCCCGATGGACGACGCCGCGCGAATCGGCGTGGGCGAGCGCCTCGGCAATCTGCAACGTGTAGCTTATCGCCTCGGCCAAGGGCAGCGGTCCGGCCCGCTCGACCAAGGCGCGCAAGTTAACCCCTTCGACAAACTCGGTGACGATGTAGGGAAGGCCGCGGTCTTCGCCCACGTAATATACCCGAGCGATATTTTCGTGGTCGAGCCGGGCCGCCGATTGGGCCTCGTTCTGAAACCGCTGAAGGGCGTCCCGCTCCACCGCCTGCTCGGGCGGGAGGATTTTCAAGGCGACGGTCCGTCCCAGTTTGACGTCCCTTGCCCGGAAAACGCGCCCCATCCCTCCCCCGCCCACGTATTCGACCAGCTCGAAGTTTCCCATCCGATCGCCAGGCATCACGCGGCCTTCCAGAATGCGATCGGCCGAATCGGAGGCCGCCGGGCAAGGAATCGGCGGACTGCCGGTGACTATCGTTTGTTGATCGTCCGCGGCTTCCGGCCTTCCGGGCAAGGGCGAGGATGTTTCAGCTTTGGATGCGGTATCGCTCATCTGTTCAGGGCCTCGGCCGAGTTTCTAACGGCAGCTCCCAAATCACAAACGTCCTTGCTGCCCGAGCCACCAAAGCACCCACAAGACGAAAGTCCAAGGAGAGGAGAGAGAAAATTCAGTTCCGAACCCTCATTTTAACCCCCGGCCGAACCAGCGTCAATTATCCACTTCAGCCCGACGCGCAAGCGAGAAATGAAAAATGGCAACCATTCACGGGGCGGCAGGGGACTGGTCCATTTTTCGGCCAATAACGCTATGTTACCGGCGAAACGTTGGCCGAAAACATGGACCTGTCCCCCTCTCGCCACCCAAGGGGACAGTCCCATTATCACGGCGAAAAGGCCCTTTTTCACGGCGACGCCTTTGCCGCCGCGAAAATCGGGACGGTCCCCCGTGAACGGTTGCGTCGAACGTACACAATAGATAGTCTGAATAACAAGAGTTATCCCGATGGTTCCGCCCCCATGTCCTCGCGTGTATAATGATTCTGGTGCGGCGATGTAGGTTGCCGCTCCATCCCCCCTTCTGAAGTACACTTCCCGGGAGAACACGAAATGTTCCACTCCAATCGTCGCGATTTTCTGAAGATGACCGGCGCCGTGGGCGCCGGCGTGGGCCTGACCGTTCTCGGCGGCGCTCGCCTCGATGCCGATGAATTATCACCCGGCGACTCCGGCGCCGATAAACTCGGCTGGAAACTCGGCGTGCAGGCCTGGACCTTCCACCACGACACGCTGTTCGAGTCAATCGACAACACCGCCGCCCTGGGGCTTCATTACATCGAGGCATTCCCCGGGCAAAAGCTCAGCAAGGCCAAGCCGAACGTCTTATTCGACGAGAACGCTCCGGCCGAGGTGCGGGCGGAGGTCAGGAAAAAGCTGGCCGATTCGGATGTTAAATTGGTGAACTTCGGCTGCTGCACTCTCTCGAAAGACCCCCATCAATGCCGGAAAATGTTCGAGTTCGCCAAGGACATGGGCATTGAAACCCTCGTTTCCGAACCGGACGAGGAGGCATTCGACGCGCTGGACAAGCTCTGCGAGGAGTTCAAGATCAACGTCGCCGTGCACAATCACGCCGATCCGTCGCATTATTGGAATCCCGACACGGTGCTGAAGGTCTGCCGCGGCCGCAGTAAACGGATAGGCGACTGCGCGGACACCGGCCACTGGGCACGCTCCGAACTGAATCCCATCGAATGTCTGAAAAAACTCGAAGGCAGGATCATATCCTTCCACCTCAAGGACCGCAACAAAATGGGCAAAAACGACTCCCACGACGTGCCTTGGGGAACGGGCGTATGCGACGTGAAAGGGATACTCGCCGAGGTGAAGCGCCAGGGAATAAAGCCCTTTTTCGCCATCGAGTATGAATACAACTGGGGCAAATCCATGCCGGAGCTTGCCCAGTGCGTCGAGTTTTTCAACGAGACGGCCGACGAGTTGGCGAAAAACAAAAGATAGTCGAATAACCGTGGGCCACGAATAGAAAGAATCGGATGGCCTCGCTTGAGAATCCCCGTCGTTCGCGGCGGGGTTTTTTGTTTCTTGAGATTGCCCAAATTAAACATTATCGGCATTTCGACATGGACACTTTAGAAAACGCGACTTTTTGGGTTGCGTAACATTTAAGCATTTTTCGCCCGCGCGTAAATTGTGCTTTGTCGCCCATTTATTAGGCACGGTGCTTGCGTTGCTGTAAATGCTTGCATTGCAACCATTTTTGGATGTCGCTTGACTTGCTGCAATCATTTCATTGTGCCGCAACCACGGAGGTTGACGTTCACAACATATCTTTGACTTGTCCAAGGAGGAGAACCGGATGATCGAGTGCAAGGAAAGGCAGGAAGTAAAGCAGGCGGCCGAGGAGTTTTTGGCCCACTGTCCCGATTGGGTCACTTTTTACCGGGAAATACTTGGCTTGAATGGCGTCATCCGCCACACTTTTCCCACCCGCGAGGAGTTGGCCGCCTTCAAGCAGACCGAGGAATACCAAGAGATATTACAAATGCTTGCCAGACTCCGGCAGCAGGGTCCGGCGGCCTTGGACGAAACCGAGCCGACGCGGGTAATCACCGTGCGGCTGCCGAAAAGCCTCCATGAGTCGCTTCGTGCCGAGGCCTTCGACCACCATACAAGCATGAACAAGCTCTGCATTTCGAAGCTCATCCATTTTATCGAGGGCGAGAGCGTGCCGAGCGAGATCGAGACGGGCTGAGAAGCCCGAAAAACCAACCCGACGCGCAAGCGAGGGCAATTCCTCGTCTATCCCTCGCTTGCGCGTCGGGCTAGCGTGGGTCCAAAACCCTATTCGTGCCTCAAGGCCTCGATGGGATCCATCATCGCGGCCCGGATTGCGGGATATAGTCCGAATATCACGCCGATCGTGACCGAGATGCTAAAGGCCAGCGGGACCGACCAAGGCACGATCAGCGGCGTCACCTCCTTGATGACCTGGGGCAATTGGTCGAAGACATCCGGCGCGGCCCTGAGGAGGAGGTTTCGCAGCGCGGCGATCAACGGCCGGCAAGTCAATCCACCCAGGATGCCGGTCAGGCCGCCCATCACCGATAGCGCGATTGTCTCGACGAGGAACTGTCGGATGATGTCGCCGCGTTTTGCCCCCAGCGCGCGGCGGATGCCGATTTCTCGGGTCCGCTCGGTGACGGTGGCCAGCATGATGTTCATAATGCCGATGCCGCCGACGACCAGCGAAATCGCGGCGATCAGGCCCATGAAGACGATGAACATCAAGCGGGTGGTCCGGGCCTGTTCGAGCAATTCCAGGGGCACGACGACGGCGTAATCTTGTTTGCGGTGGTGCGGTTTGAGCGTTTCCTTGACCAGCGCGGCGGTCCGCAGCACGTTTTCCGTCTTGTCGACGCGGAGCGTGACCTGGCTGAGTTCGATCATTTCGCCTTCGAACGATCCGGTCCGCCGGGTGACGATAATATCGCCGATGCGGCTCCAGAGCGTGTGGATGGGGATATAGACGTCGTCGTTGAACTCCTGCGCGGCCAGCGACCCGCCGATGCCCGCCGAGGGGGTCCGTTCCTTCATTACCCCCACGACCAGATAAAACGCCCGCTCGATGCGGACTGCCTTGCCGATTGGGTCCTCGTAGGGAAACAACCGTTCCGCCACCTCGGAAGCCAACGCGCAGTGGTTCCATTTTTCGCGGTCGTCGGTGTCGGTAAGGAACCTTCCGCGGTCCACTTCGAGCTTGTTCACGTCGGCGTACTCGGGCGTGCATCCGACCAGTCGCCCCTCGATGTTTCGCCCAAGATATCCGAAGCGATAGCGGACCTCCCGGATGGGCAAAGCGCGGTCGATCGTGGGGATCGTCGCGGCCAGCCGCTCGAAGTCGGCGCGGGTAACGCCGTAGGGAACGATGGAATGAGAGCTGCCCACGTTTTCGATCGATTCCTCCGGCGGCTTTATCGAGCGGATGATGATGTTGGTGGCCCCCAATTCCTCGATTTGCTGTTGTGCCTTGCGGCTGATGCCCTCGCCGATGGCCAGCAGCCACACCACGCTGGCCACGCCGATGAAGATGCCCAACACCGTCAGCAGTGAGCGGAGCGGGTGCAGCAGCAGGCTCTTTACGCCCAAGTGCCAGGTGCGAAACCAGAGGAATGGCATGGAAGGGGCGAGGGGTTAGGGGCGAGGGGATAGGGGGCGTGATTCAGGTGACGGGTGAGAGTATTCGTTTCTGCTGTCGCTGCAAATCGATCCGTCCCGCAGGCGGATGATCCGCTTGGCGCGTTGTCCCACCTCCGGCTCATGAGTGACGACGATAATCGTCTTGCCTTGTTCGTTCAGGTCGCCGATTAGTTGGAGGATTTCCTCGGTGGTGACGGAATCGAGGTTTCCGGTCGGCTCGTCGGCGAGGATGAAATAAGGATCGTTAACCAGGCTGCGGGCGATGGCCACGCGCTGCTGCTGGCCGCCGGAAAGTTGCGCGGGGCGGTGCTTGAGCCGGTCGCCCAATCCGACCAGCTCGGCCATTTCCAGGCTCCGCTGCCGGCGGGGCCGATCGATCCGCCCTTGGTAGTACAGGGGGACCTCGATGTTTTCCAACACGGTCAGTTGCGGGATCAGATTGTATGATTGGAATACGAAGCCGATGCGCGAGGCGCGAATTTCGGCGAGCCGGTCGTCGCCGGCGTCGCTGAGTTCCTCGTCGCCCAACACCAGTCTGCCGGAAGTGGGGCGATCCAAACACCCCAACAGGTTCAGCAGCGTGCTCTTGCCGGAGCCGGAAGGACCCATGACCGCCACGTAGTCGCCGTCGGGAATTTCCAGCGTCACGCCTCGAAGGGCGTGGACCGTTTCGCCGTCCATGACGTATTGCTTGGTGACCTCGAAGACGCTGGCGGCGGAGCTCATTGTTCGTATCTCTTTTTTCCAGGCGCGCCGCGGGCGGGACGAAGTTGCTCCGCGGCGGCGAGCCATTCGCTCTTGTCGATCGCGCCGTCGCCGTCCGCGTCGGCCGCTTTCATCGCCTCGCGCAAGCCTTCCGGCAATTCGTCGAATTGCAGCTTCCCGTCGCCGTCGCCGTCGAGCTGTTTGAACATCCTTTCCGCTCCCGCCGTCCGGTCTCGAGGTTCTTCCCGCTCGGCGGCCGAATCCGGCCGCGCTTCGGCGGGCGGTCCCGCATCCGGCTCGGGCAAATCCACCTTGTCGCGGAAAGCCCTCGCGTTGAGCACCACTTCCTCGCTCTCGGAAAGACCGTCTTCGACAACGACCATTTTGTCGTTGGAGGCGGCGAAGGCGATTTTTTTGGCGTAGTAATTATCGCTTTTTCGGGCAACGCAATAATAATTGCCGCCCTGCTCGAAAACCGCCTGCACCGGGACCATCAGCGCGTCGCTCGCGTGTTCCACGCGGATGCGGACCTCGGCGGTCAGCCCGGGCCGCAGACCCGGCGGAGATTCGTCGTCGATCCGCACGATCGTCTCGTATTCCTTCACGCTGGAACCGAAAAACGACGTGGGGACGGGAAACTCGTCGACCTTTTCCACCGTGCCGCGCAATTCGACGTCCGGAAAGGCGTCCAGGCGGATCGTGGCCGGCATCCCCGCCTTGACCAGGGTCACCTTCGATTCGTTGATCTTCGCCACCACCTGCATCCGACTCGGATCGGGCAAACGGATCAAGACCTGCCGTTCGCGGACCTGTTCGCCCGGCTCGATTATCACTTCCTTGTTGCCCCGCCAGCCGGTGATGTTCGCGTAGACCACCTGGCCGGCCTCGGGCGAGCGGATCACGCACTTCTCGATCTGGCTCTTGATCAGATCGAGTTGCTCCATGTCGAGGTCGTAGGCGGCCTTTTTCGCGTTGACGTTCGCCTCGGCCGTCTTGATGTCGCTTTCCAACTGAACGATCATCTTCTTCTTGGTGAATCGGCTCAGTACGATCAAGCGGGTATCGGCGATCTCCTTTGCCTTGCGGGCTTGCTCCACCGCGAACCGGTCGGCCTCCAACTGTTGATCGGTTATGTATCCCTTGGCCGCCAGCCGCTCGCTGTATTTAAGATATTCGACGGCCCGGCTCAAGTTCTCCTGCGCCACGAAGATGTCGTTTTGGATGGTCTTCTCTTCCTGGAGGTAGACCCCCTCGATATATTCCTCCTTGGCGATAATCGCGGTGTCGAGGACCTTCTGGGCCTGGATCAGGGCGGCCTTGCTATTGTTGAACGCGATTGATTGAGCGGTATCTTCGTTTTCCAGCGCGGAGCTGTCGAGGCGGACCAGCACGTCGCCCGGCTTGACCATCGTCCCCTCGGGCACGATCTCCAGGATCGTCGTGCCGGCGGCGCCCTTGGCCTTGACCTCGCAACGGATTTCCACGTTGTCGGCGCTTTCCACGTTGCCCCGATCGGTGATCTCGTGGACGAATTCGCCGCGCTCGACGCGATACATCATCGGACCGACGCCCGACTTGGCCCTGGCGAACATAGACCAGGCGTAGTATCCCATGACCGGCAACGAAAAAAATATCGCCAGCGCTATCAGCAGTTTATAGACGGCGACCCCTCGACGCGGCGGGAATTTGGAGATGGATCGTGACATGGCAGGTATCCCCCCAGGCTTCCATTATACCCACCCGGGGGATGATTGTCACGTTTTAGCTTGAGCGACATTGATTGCCGTCGTTGGGGTGTCAGTTGTAATGCCGCCCCAACATAGCGGAATACCAAGTCGCCGTTCAAAAACAACTTCGGTTTTTCATGCGCCAACCGCCCTCACCCCCGACCCCTCTCCCGCTTGCGGGAGAGGGGAG
>JAFGLH010000201.1 GCA_016928165.1 Pirellulales bacterium
ATGAAAACGGGGACTGGCTCCGCAATCCCTTGTATTGTTTCGCAACGAAAACCACTACTGATTGCGGTGCCTGTCCCCGTTTTCATCGGCTCAGGCCGGGGGTGAGGGCGGCCGCAAATAACTCCAAAGTTTTTCTTGGACAACCGCTAAGCAGCGCCGGCATAGTGGCTTTCTTAGCGCTCTGGCGTTGCCCGCGCACTTGCCGTAAAATGCCCGGGTTATGTCCTATCGTTCCATCAAGCGCGTGCTGGGCGAGACTAGCCTGGAGCGGAAGTGCCATCTTCTCTTCGGGGTCTGTCTGCTGCTGTTGATCTCCGCCAGCTTCTGGTGGTACGGCAACCGCACCAACAAGATCATCGACGAACAGAACCCGAACACCGGGCGTTGGCTGGTGGACCAGGCGATGTATGCACAACACTGGACGGCGTGGCAACAACAAGACGACCCGCAGTACGTTCTGGTGGTGCAGGCCCTGGCGACGGCCTTTGGCAAACAACCTTATAAACTGAAATACATCGTTCCCAAACCCTACGTTCTCAACGAAGAAGACCGCGAGGCGTACTCGCCGCGGAATGCCGACGAAGAGGAAATCCTCAAGCGTTTTTTGACGGAGAAGCCGGACGACCCCTTGAATGCTCGGGAATATGCCGAGCAATATTCTCCAGACGGCAACTACTATTACTACTACCAGCCGATCCGCGCCACAATCGACAGTTGTTTTCTGGGCTGTCATCAACCAATGTCGAAAACGACCGGCGACCTATTGCTGTCCGGTTCCGCCTTCGGCAAGTCGACGGCCGAGGCGGTGGGCGACCTGATGGCCGTGGCAAAGCTGACCCTTTCCACCGAGGCGACCCGCAAGAGCATCAATATCAACCAAGGCATTTTCATCGCCACGGCGATCGTCACCGTCTTTCTGGCGGTGGTCGCCTCCTACTTCATCGTCCGCTACGTAATCGTCAAGCCCTTGCGCCACTTGCGCGAGGTCAGCGACGCCGTCGGCGAGGGCAACACCTCGCTGCGGGCGGAAATCCACACCGGCGACGAGTTCGAGGATCTGGCCATGGCCTTCAACCGCATGTTGCGCCACCTGACCACGGCCCAAGAAGAACTCCGCCGGGCCAACGTGAGCCTCGACGGCAAGGTCGACGAGCTGGCTCAAGCCAACATGCGGCTCTATGAATTGAACATGCTGAAGAGCGATTTCCTCGCCACCATGAGCCACGAGCTGCGCACTCCGCTGAACAGCATCCTCGGCTTCAGCGAGGTGCTCGGTTCGATCGACGCGCTCGACGAAAAACAGAAAAGGTATGTGCAGAACATCCAGAAATCGGGCCGAACGCTGTTGGAAATGATAAACGACATCCTCGATCTGGCGAAGATCGAGAGCGGCAAGATGGACGTCCGTCTGAGCGATTTTCGCGTCGCGCACTTGGTCGCGGCCCAATGCGACATGGCGCGCCCCCTGGCCGAACGCAAGAACATCGACCTGGAATATCGCATCCAACCGGACTTGCCCCCCATGCACCAGGACCAGGCGCGGGTGCAGCAAATACTGAACAACTTGCTCTCCAACGCCATTAAATTCACGCCCGAGGGAGGACGGGTAATGGTCTCCGTTCGACGCGACGAGCAGGACTTTCTCGTGTTGAAGGTCAGCGACACCGGCGTGGGCATTGCCCCGGAAGACCAACAGACGATTTTCGAGAAGTTCCGCCAGGGGCGGACCGCCTTGCCCGACGGCGACGCCATGACCCGCGAGCACCCCGGCAGCGGTTTGGGACTCTCGATCGTAAAGGAGTTGTGCAGACTGTTGCGCGGAGAAGTATTGTTGAAGAGCGAGTTGGGCACGGGGAGCGATTTCATCGTCCGACTTCCCTGGACCCTCGATGAGCAGCCCCGCATCGACGCGGCCATCGCCGCCGGATACGAACAGTTCGCAAAACAACGGTTAGACGCGGAGCCGACGACATGAGCCGAACCGCCCCGACCGACATTCCCGAAGTCCGGCTGTTCACCGACGGCGCGTGCAGCGGCAATCCCGGACCGGGCGGCTGGGCATTCATCCTCGAACACGTCGCCTCGGGCAAGAAAAAGGAGGCCTCCGGCGGCCGCCGCGAGACAACCAACAACCGTATGGAACTGACGGCCGTCATCCGCGGCCTGCAATCGCTGAAACGGCCGGTCGACGTCGAAATCGTCACCGACAGCACTTACGTCGGACGCGGCATGACCGAGTGGATGCCCAAGTGGAAGGCCGACGGGTGGCGGCGTCGCGAGAAGGGCCGCTGGGCCGAAGTGAAAAACGAAGACCTCTGGCGGCAACTCGACGCCCTGCTGGGCCGTCATCGCGCCCGCTACACGCACGTCCGCGGACACGCCGGACACCCCGAAAACGAACGTTGCGACCGGCTCGCCGTCGCCGCCTATCAAAAGTTCCTCGAAAAATGAGCAAAACGTTCGAGTTCGGCGAAAACTGGGCGCGGTTTCTCGACGCGCTCGACGAGGAGCAAATCGAGCGGGCACGGCGGTCTCTGCAAGAAATGCTCGGCGTCGAGTCGCTGCGGGGTAAAAACTTTCTCGACGCCGGCTCGGGCAGCGGGCTGTTCTCGCTGGCCGCGCGGCGTTTGGGGGCCGCGGTCCGCTCATTCGACCGCGACCCGCAATCGGTCGCATGCGCGCACAGGCTCAAGGCGCTTTACTCTCACGACGATCATAACTGGACCGTCGAGGATGGCTCAGTCCTCGACGTCGATTATCTGCGGCGGCTGGGGCAGTTCGACGTCGTCTATTGTTGGGGCGTGCTGCACCACACCGGAAAAATGTGGTCCGCGCTGGCAAACCTCTTTCCCTCGGTCGCCGACGGCGGGCTGCTGTTCGTCGCCGTCTACAACGACCAGGGCCTCGCAAGCCGCGTCTGGCGGCGGATAAAAAAACTATACAATCAAACGCCGAAACCGCTGCGGCCGTTGTTGTTGTTGCCCTGCGCGGCGCGGTTGTGGGGTCCGACCATGATCCGCGACCTGCTGCGTTTGAAACCATTCCATACCTGGCGCAACTATCGCCGCGACCGAGGCATGAGCCCCTGGCGCGACCTGCTCGATTGGGTCGGCGGATATCCGTTCGAGGTCGCCCGGCCGGAGCGGGTGGTGGACTTCTGCCGCAAGGCCGGATTAGAATTGCTGAGGCAGAAGACCTGCGGCGGCGGCCGCGGCTGCAACGAGTTTGTCTTCCAACGAAGGAGCACGCGTCATGAAACCTGATCCCGATCGGCTCGTCGCGCTCTTCGCGGCCGCCAACGAAATCGAAGCGGCGACCATCGTCGGCTACCTGGACCAATTCGGAGTGAAGGCCTTCGCCGCGGGCGGCTATACTGCCGGCTTCAGGGCCGAGGCCCCAGGCGACGTAAAAGTTCTCGTCAAGCAAGCGGACCTGGAACGGGCCAAAAAGTTGCTGGAAGAGAATGAAAAAACCTAACGGCTCTAGCAATTCTCCCCTCTCCCGCTTGCGGTAGAAGAGTCGGGGATGAGGGCGGTACGGTTTTGTTTGAGCGCCTTAGCGGCGCATTCTATCTTTTCCGCAACGCGGCGGCCGCTGCCAAAGCCACGACCGGCGCCGCCACGGCACGCATCCGCATGTCGGTCCAATATATCGTATGAACCGCCGTCAAACAGCCGACCAACAGTAGCCCCCACAACCAATTCGGAGGGCCGGCCGCTTCAGCGGGCGGTCGGCACAAGAGCCAAGCGCCAACCGCCGCCAACAGATACTCCAGCACATACCAAACCGCCACGGCGTATCGCGCCGATTGGCGCAGCGACGATTCGTTTTCCGTCGCCCGATGGGGCAGCGGCGACCAGAACCGCCCCGCGCGGACAAGACACGAGAAGACGAATGTGCCCGGTTCGTCGCGGATCGTCCGCCGGGCCTCGTTGTAGGCCATCCGGTCCGCGGCGAGTTCGCCGTCCGGCCGTCGCCGTTCCCATTCGGCATTGAACCTCTCGGCCCGCCACACGCTTCCCCAGGCTCCGCTGCGGAGCCATTGATAGAACTCGGGATTGTTGGCCAACAGCAGCGTGTATCCGCCGTGCGAGGTGCCGACGATGGGCCGGCCGAACAGCAACTGGTTGCGGATGACCCAAGGACTTAGAACGATTGCCGCGCCGAGCGCGAAAGCGGCGGGCAACCGAAGGCGGGCGGCGATTCGTCCAAACGATGGTATCCCGCGGCTATTCGGCCTTCTCAACAATAAAACAAGACCTACGGCGGCGATCCAGAGCAACAGGCTGGGTCGGCAGAGCGCGCCGAGGGAGAGGATAACGCCGGCAATGAGAGCGATCGAGCAACCATACGCCCCGCGATTGCGGTTGCGGGGGGGCGTCGCGGTGCTCATCCAGCCAAGCACCAGCAATCCCGCGGCGGCCAGAAACGTCGCCGCCGTTTCGGTCATGATTTGCGTCGATTGAAACAGCAGGACCGGATCGCAGGCCACCAGCAGCGCGGCGACGATCGAGCCGCGGCGGCCCAATCCCCATTGTCGCCCCAGCGCATAAACCAGCCCCACCGTGGCGACGCCGAGCAACAGGTGCAAAACGCCGATGCACTCGCGGCAGCCGTCGCCGGCGACCGTGCAGGGGACGAGCATCAGCGGATACAACGGCGGGCGATAGGCCGTGGGCGCCGCGCCACGCCCGAAGACGCCGTACTCGACCAGGTTCTCCGCCAGCCGCCGATAATCGTCCGTGTCGGCCGTCAGCGCGTCGGGCACAAGCAGCAGTACCCCGCCGCGGATTAACAGGGCCGATAAAAGAACGCAATAGACAGGTTTCACGGAATATGACCTACGGGACCAAGAGGACTTATAGGTCCTATCGGTCCCATAAGTCCCATCGCTTTTGTAACCATCATCTATTGTTGCAACGAATAAAGCAACACGTTCAGTCCGATCCGGGCGGCGTCCTCGCGGGTGTATCCGCGACATTCGAGCGATGCCCGTCGCTCCAACGCGCAACTAATGTCGAACGGCGAAAAAACCACGCCCCATCGGTCGCCGAACTTTACGCCTTCCAGGTCGGGCGGGACCGTGCGAGTTTCGGTTTTCAGCGGTTCGCCTTTATTGCTTTGCCGGGGGTCGCGTCGAGAGACGAGTCGCAGGTCCGCCCCGCCGTACTTTGCGCTCAATAGCGGATCGTCGGGGGAAATGTTTTCCAGCTTGCGGTCGGGAAAGACGGCGGCCATTTCGCGGCGGAACGACTCGCTAAATGCCCGGCTGGCGCAAATCGAATCGGCCAGCACCATTCCGCCCCGTTCGACATATTGCCTCAGCCTCCGGCGTTCGGCCTCGGTCAGCCGAAAGGCGTTCCGCCCGTGCATGAACACCAGGTGGTGGTCCATCAGCGTGTCGTCGTTTATCGCCAGTGGCTTCTCGCCCACGTGTGTGCGGAGCCGCAGTTGCTCGGCAGCGGTCTCCATCAAGTTGGCCACCGCCCTGGGCGCGGAGTTGCAGCCGCCGGGGTGCCGAAGCGTGGCGACGTAGAGCCGGCCGCGCTCGAAGCGATCTTCTCCACGGCCGGAGCGGTTCGATGGAAACAACGTTTCCTCTTTCGGCCTCAACTCCCGATTGGTTGCGTAGGCGAGAATGTTGACTCCCAAAGCCAGCGCGGCGTCGGTCCGGTCACGGACGGCGTCGTTGTATTTCGTTCCCCGTCCCGGCCGCGACAACTCCCAGAGACAGGACAGCGAAGGCCGCGGATTGTTCGGCGGGTCCAATGGCGCGTAGATTACGCTTGTGCGGCAGCCGAACTCGACGCCCCAAAGCGGACGCACCTGGTCCGGATCGACCTTTTCCTCGGCGTACCAGATCGGATGATCCGCCTCCAACAGTTGCAGGCGGTATTCCGGTTCGGGAAACATCAGCTCGATCAGCCGGCGGAACCCGCGGTCGAAACCGCCGCCGCCGCAATAGCCTTCGGCCAGCAGGAATCCGCCCCGGTCCAGATAATCGCGGAGCTTTTGTGCGTGTTGTTGTTGTTCGTCGGGGCGCTCGGGCAAGGGGCTTTCGGAACCGCAGAGATACAGCACCGGCGTCTGCAAAAGGTCTTCGACCGTGGACGCCCGCAAGTCGATCACCTGCCAGGTCAAGTCCCGCTTCCATCGCGATTCGACGAAGGCGGTCAAATTGGCCGCGTCGCCGCGATGCCGGTTCCAATCTTCGCCGGGGCCGTGTTGCAGTTTGCCCAGGAGCGTGGGCCAGCGCCCCTTGGAAAGAAAAAGCAGTGCGAAGGACGTGCCCACCACCGGCGTGGTCTCGTCGCCGCCGACGCCGGTCCAATAGCCCGACAGACCGTCTTGGCGGCGGACCAGCATCTCCGCCCCTTCGCGATACCAATCGGCGCGGCTCGGCTGGCCCGCCCGAGAGGGCAAGGGAATGAACCGCCGCGCGGTCAGCCGGCCGGCGCGCTCCAAGCCGTACATGTAGTAGAGCAGCCAGATTTGATAACTGGGATTGCGATGGACGGAGAAGTGCCTTCCCAGCCATTGCAGGCCCTTTTCGATTTTTTCGGCCTCCTCGAAGGCGCCGCCGGTGCAACATTCGATTCGGTTGCCGCTGACTTTCGCGTCGCCGGCGATTGCCTTGCCCGAGGCGATCACCAACGAAGAGATGCCCGCGCAGGTCATGCTTCCATAGCCGGGAGTCCCTTTCAATTTATAGCTCCAGGAGCCGTCGTCGTTCTGGTTGTCAGACCAGTACTTTTTCGCCAGCAGCCAGGTGCGTTCCCGGGCCTGGACGCCGACCCGCTCCGCCTCGTGCAGGGCCAGCAGGGCGAATTGGGAATTCGAGTTGTCGCCCGTGCCGACGCCGTCGGGCGTGACGGAATAGGTCCAAGAGCCGTTGTAATCGCCTTTTGTGATCTGGTTGTCTTCCAGCCACTTCACGTTTCTGCGTATCAGCAGCCGGTCTCGTTCCGGCTCGGCGCGGGCGAAGACCATCGTTTGCAGCGAGATCACGTAGGTCTTGTCCGACTGGATATTGCGGAGGTGATGCAGGGCCTTTTGCATCGTGGGGTCTTCCGGCCCGACGCCGGAGTTCAGCAGCGCCAAAGTGCAAAGCGCGCTTATCCCGCCCTCCATGATGGGCCGGTCGATCCAGGAGCCGTCGGCCCGCTGTTGACCCTTTAGGTATTTCACGCCGCGGTCGATCGCCGTGCGGACCTGCTCGGGGGTGACTTCCGCCCGCATAGGCCGTACAATCGCCACAAACACACAGACGCCAAACAGTAGTGCGGCCGTCGAACGTGTCATGTGGAAGCGCCTTTGCTCGGACAGCCGAGATTTCAAGGATAGCGAAGCCACAAGTATCTTAGAATTAAGCAGTTAAGTCGGCAACTACCCCGCCATCCGGACTGGGTAATCGTTCACAGGGGACTGTCCCGATTTTCGCGGTTCACCGCGAAAATGGGACTGTCCCCCTCGGCGGTGAAGGGGACAGGCA
>JAFGLH010000202.1 GCA_016928165.1 Pirellulales bacterium
ATCGACGCCGATTCGGGCGAGATCGCCGTTCGCGGCGCGGTCGTCGAATCGCGGCTGTTCGGCGCCAAGCTGCGGTTGGTTTCCACCATTTCGACGAAAGTCGATCAGCCGTGGCTGACCGTCACGGACGAGATTACGAACTTGTCCGCCGCGCCGGGCGAGTTGGAACTGCTTTATCACATCAACTTCGGCCGACCGCTGGTTTCCAAAGGCGCGGGAGCGATCGTGCCGACGAAACGGATGGCCCCCCGCGACGCGGCGGCGGCGGCCGAACTCGACCGATGGAACGTCTTCGAGGAAGAAACACCCGGCCGGCCGGAGTCGTGTTTCTTTTTCGATCCGGCCGCGGACGCCGTGGGAAATACCCGCGCTCTGCTCCATTCGGCCGACGGCCGGCAGGGCGCGAGCGTGAAGTTCAATACGCGACAGTTGCCGTATTTTACGCTTTGGAAATTGCAGCAGGCGGCGGCCGACGGATACGTCACCGGCCTGGAGCCGGCGATCAATTTTCCCAACCGCCGCTCGTTCGAAAAGGAAAAAGGCCGGGTGGCCATTCTCAACCCGGGCGAGTCGCGCCGCTTCGAGTTGACGATCGAGGCCCACGCGGACGCGGACGCGGTGGCCGCGGCCGAGCGCGAGATTGCCGCCATTCAAGCGACCGTCGAGCCAAAGGTCCGTTCGGATCCCGATCCCGATTGGTCGCCGGTTTAACCGACGTTTCGCCCGGATCGAACACTAGCCCGCATTTCTCACCGTAGGATGGGTCGAGGTCGCGCAAAACATTGGTGGGATAGCGCAAACCATTCAACCGTCGTGCGACGTATTGTGATTAGTCGCACCGAGTTGTCGCGACCGAAGCCCCACCAGGACAAAGGTTTGCTTGACCCACCCACATTTTGGCGAGAAATGCGCACTAGCCTGAAGCGCAAGCGCGGGATAGCGGGCGAATTGTCCTCGCTTGCGCTTCGGGCTGGAGTTCGACCAAAATAAATGCGGCTCGGCGGCGGCGCTTGCCGCGTGACGGGTTATTCGTTTTTCTCGCCGGTTTCCAACGGCTTGATCCAGATGTTGCGAAACCGTACCGCCGAACGGTGCGGCTGGAGGACTATCGGGCCGGTCGACTCGAAATATCTATAGTTGGGAAAGGTCAAGTGCCGCGTTGAACCCATTATCTCCGTGCGCTCGTGGACCAGGACTCCGTTCCAACGGACCGTAATGTAGGCGGGCGAAAGGAGCTTCTCGCCGTCGAAGCGCGGCGCGATGAAGGCAACGTCGAACGATTGCCACCGGCCCGGGCGGCGGGCGGCGTTCGCCGAGGGCGGCGTCTGGCCGTAGATCGCGCCGGCCATCCCGTCGGCGTAGACCTTGTTCTCGTACGATTCGAGTATCTGCAACTCGTACTGGCCGTGGAAGAAGACGCCGCTGTTGCCCCAGTCGAGGTTAGTCCCGTCGGCCTTCTCGGGCGTGGCCCATTCGACGTGGAATTGAAAGTCGCGGAAATGCCGCTTCGTCCGGATCCAGCCGGTTTTGAGGATGTTGAACGCGCCGTCCTCGATGAGTTTCGCATCAATCGTCGTGTCGGCGTCGTCGGCGAACGCTTTTTCCCATTGTGAAAAATCAGTCCCGTCGAACAACACAATGGCCCCGTCCGGCGGTCTATCGAGGCCCTTGCCCGGAGAAGCCTTCGGCGGCTGGGGGCGGTTGCGGTCGTGGACCCGCCAGTTTGAGTTCGGCAGCATCGGCGTGTAGCGGTAGCCCAACCCGTCGTCCTGGGCATGGCCCGCGCCGAGGGACGATGTAAACCCAACCAAGACGGCAAGGACCGCACGGCGGAAACGGCCCGGCCGTATATAAGACAATCCCATTTCTTTCTCCGCAAAACAAATCGACGCCGGCATACAACGAATAACCGCAACGGCGGAGGGATGGATAGCCGTATAATAACAGCCCGCCGCGGCGAACAACAGTTGCTTGCCACTGGAAACGAAAGAATCGAACCGTCTCACCCGACTTCACGGGGGTGCGCGAACCGTTCTTGACCAAAGCCGGCAATGCGAGTAGAGTGCCACATTGGGAGGGTGTGCACACTTGCGCTTGCGCCACGGCGCCGCGGATTGTTTAGCGGCCGTTCAATAATAACTCCCCTCTCCCGCAATCGGGAGAGAGGCGCAGGGGGCGAGGGCGGTCGGCATGAAAAAACCGAAGTTGTTTTTCAACAACTGCTTAATGACATGGAAGAATTCTTCTCGCAAGTTTGGGACCTGCTGAACTACGTCTTCGGCGGCATCGGTCGCGCGATCGAACGGGGAATCACCAGCCTGTTCGGTTCGTCCAACGCACGGTACCTGAAAAAGTTGCAGACGACCGTCGACGCCATCGGCTCGCTGGAGCCAAAATATCAGGCGATGAGTAACGAACAACTGCGCGAGCAGACGACCAAGTTCCGCCGACGGCTGGCCGCCGGCGAGACGCTCGACGACCTGCTGGTCGAGGCCTTCGCCGTCTGCCGCGAGGCCGGCCGCCGCGTGCTCGGCATGCGCCACTACGACGTCCAACTGATGGGCGGAATGATCCTCCATCGCGGAAACATCGCCGAAATGGTCACCGGCGAGGGAAAGACGCTGGTGGCCACGCTGCCCGCGTACCTCAACGCGCTCGAGGGCAAGGGCGTGCACGTGGTCACGGTGAACGACTATCTCGCCCGACGCGACATGGAATGGATGGGTCCGCTCTACATGTCGCTGGGGCTTACCGTCGGCGCGATCCAGAGCAACATGGAGACGGCCGACCGGCAGAAGGCCTACGACTGCGACATCACCTACGGGACGAACAACGAGTTCGGCTTCGACTACCTGCGCGACAACATGCGACCGGCGGCCCGGGGCGACAACCGCTACGACAAGTGGTATCAGCAGTCGCAGGGTCCGCTGCACTTCGCCATCATCGACGAAGTGGACAATATCTTGATCGACGAGGCCCGCACGCCGCTAATCATCTCCGGTCCGGCCCACGACGACGTAACCCGCTACGCGAAGGCGGACCGCATCGCCCGGCAGTTGAAGAAGGGCGTCCACTTCGAGGTCAATGAAAAGGAGCACACCTCGCATCTGACCGACGAGGGCGTCCGCGCCGCCGAACACATCGCCGGCGTGGAAAGTTTCTACACGGCTGGCAACATGGAGTGGCCGCACTTGATCGACAACGCCCTGAAGGCCCACAACCTCTACAAGCTCGACGTGAACTACGTGGTCAACGGCGACGAGGTGGTGATCGTCGACGAGTTCACCGGCCGCTTGATGCCGGGGCGCAACTGGAGCGACGGGCTGCACCAGGCCGTCGAGGCCAAGGAGGGCGTGCGGATCAAGGAGGAAAACCAAACGCTCGCCACCATCACGCTGCAAAACTTCTTTAAGCTCTACGACAAGATTTGCGGCATGACCGGCACGGCCATGACCGAGGCCGCCGAGTTTTGGAAAATTTATAAACTCGACGTCATTTCCGTCCCCACCAACAAACCGCTGCGGCGGTTGAACCACCCCGACGTGATCTATCGCAGCGAGCGGGAGAAATACGCGGCAATCGCCGACGAGATCGAGCGGATGCATAAGTGGGACGTGCTCGTCAACGAGAAAAACGAAGAGTATTTTGGCAAGATAATCCACGAAACCGACGAGCGGATCGAGTTTCAGCCCCGCGGCGGCAAGGAACGCGAGACGATCCCCAAAAAGGCGATCAAGGAAATCGAGCGCCGCGGCCGGCCGATGCTGGTCGGCACCGTCTCCATCGAGCGAAGCGAGTTGATCTCCGGCTTGTTGGAAAAGCAGGGCGTTCCCCACCAGGTCCTCAACGCCAAACACCACCAGCGCGAGGCGGAGATCGTCGCCCAGGCCGGCCGGCTCGGCGCCGTGACCATCGCCACGAACATGGCCGGACGCGGAACCGACATCATCCTCGGCGGCAATCCCGAAGCGATGGCCTGGGCGAAACTCCAGGAAAAGTATCCCACCCGGCTCGAAGTCCCTCAAGCGGAATGGGATTCGTTGGTCAAGGAAATTGAAGACCGCGAGCAGATGAAAGCCGAGGGGCGCCTGGTGGCCTCGATGGGCGGGCTGCACATCATCGGCAGCGAGCGGCACGAGGCGCGACGCATCGACCTGCAACTCCGCGGCCGCTGCGGTCGGCAGGGCGATCCCGGCAGCAGCCGTTTCTTTCTCTCGCTGGAAGACGACCTGATGCGGATCTTCGCCGGCGAGTGGGTGAAAAACATCCTCACCCGCCTGGGCATGAAGGAGGGCGAGGCCATCGAAAGCCACATGGTCTCCCGCCGCGTCGAGGGGGCGCAAAAGAAAGTCGAGGAACGAAACTTCGAGGTCCGAAAAAACCTCCTCGAATACGACGAGGTCATGGACGAACAACGGAAACGCGTCTACGGATACCGGCAAAACATCCTCGACGGCGCAAACTGCAAACAGTTGATCCTCGATATGATCGACGAGCAGATCGATCACTATCTCGACCAGTTCCTCGGCAAGGACTACGGCGCGGAGACCTTCGCCCAGTGGGCCTCGGACCGCCTGTCGGTCGAGCTGGAGGCGCGGGACTTCCGCGGCCTCGACTTCGCCGCCGCCGAGCTTCAGGCCCACGACGACGCCGAACGAATGGCCGAGAGCCAGGTCTTCGAGGCGATCGAGGAAAACCTGCCCGAGGAAGAAGATGCCTCCGAATGGAGTTGGGAAGCGCTGGCCAAGATGGTCAACACCCGCTGGCGTCTGAGCCTCCGCGACCGCGACCTGAAACAGATCGGCCGCGACGAGGTGGGTGAGTTCCTCATCGAAAGGGCCCGCGCGGCAATCGCAAAAATCGACCTCGGCGAAGGCAAGCGGTTCCTGGAGCCGGACTTCGGCATCCAGACCGCCTGCGCCTGGGTCCGCCACAAGTTCGACATAGACTTGCCGCTCAATGAAGTAAAGGACCTCGAGCCGGCGGCGCTGAAACAACTGATCCGCGAAAAGGCGCTGGCCGCCTACAACGCAAAGGAAATGGAGTATCCGGTGATGGCCGGATTGCTCCACTTCACCACCCGAGACGCTACCGGCCACAAACGGTATGACCGCGAGGAGTTGGTCCGCTGGGCCGCCGAGCGGTTCCACGTCGATCTCGGCCTCGACGACCTAAAGAACAAGCAACGCGACGAGATTCGCGCTTTGCTTGTCGAGCGCAGTAGCGACTACGCCGCCGGCATGGAAAAGGCACTGGAGGAGGCCGCCGCGCGGCTCAACAAAGTTATCAACCCGGACGAGCCGATCGACCGCGCGCTGCGGGCCGCGCACGAGGACGGCCGGCTGGCCGACCTTTCCAAGTGGCTGGCCGATGAGTACGCCTACGAGCTTACGCCCGAC
Source organism: Pirellulales bacterium (assembly GCA_016928165.1). Taxonomy (GTDB): domain Bacteria; phylum Planctomycetota; class Planctomycetia; order Pirellulales; family Thermoguttaceae; genus JAHIKV01. The sequence goes on from JAFGLH010000202.1 coordinate 5,400, forward strand.
GAGATGCTTCGCTGCACCGCCCAGCGTCTGGAGCGGCACATCAACGCCGCCGTCGAAGAACGCTATCGGCCGGAAATGCGGCGAATGGAGCGTGCCCTGGTCCTGCAACTGCTCGACACCGCCTGGAAGGACCACCTCCTCTCGATGGACCACCTCCGCAGCAGCGTGGGCCTGCGCGGCTACGCCCAAATTGATCCCAAGGTGGAGTATAAACGCGAGGGGATGCGGATTTTCGAGCAGATGTGGACCTCGGTTGGCGAGCGGACCACCGACATGATCTTCCGCATGGAGCAACTCGACGAGGGCTTCGTCGGCTCGACCTGGAAGGAGTCGGAGGCGATTCACGAAGACGCCCAAGGCGCGAGCGAGATCGCCGCCCAGCAGGAAGCGGCCATCGAGGGGACCGAGGTGGATCACAAGCCCCAGCCGATCCGCCGCCGCGAGCAGCGCGTCGGGCGGAACGACCCCTGCCCCTGCGGCAGCGGGAAGAAGTTCAAGAATTGCTGTATGCGGAAGGGGTGAGATTAGTGGCCGGTGGTTAGTTGCCGGTGGTCAGAACATGATGTTCGTTTAGCCCCGGCGTCCACGCCGGGGAATTATTGTAATGGCCGCCGACACCGAAAAATGTCCCCCGGCAAAAAACGTGCTTGCCCTTGGAGTCGGCGTCTATGCCGCTTTGTGGCTTTGCCTGCTGTTTGCGGCGTTTATTATGTTTGGGATCGACGCGGGCGCGGTCGTCTTGATGTCGATCACCGCTGTTCCGGCGTTGGTCGCCTTGCGGATGCTGCTGCGGACGGCGGAAGTGAAAAAACGCGAATGGGTGTTCCTGGCGGTCCTGACGCTCTTCGTCCTCGGAAGCGGTTTGTACACCATCGGCTATTGGGTGGACATTGGTTTGGCCGACAATCACGCCTCGAATTCGAGGTTTCGGGAATTGACCGCTTGCGCGAAAAAGGACTCGGCCTTCAGCAATATCGAGTTTTCCAGGATAGAATTCAAGGTTGGACATGATTTATTCGAAATCCGCGGCACGGTGCCGTCGCAGGCCGACCTCGAGCGCCTGAAATCGCTATGCGATAAATACAGATTTTCATTTCACGCGAAAGACGTCGTAATAAGCGGCGGTTCCGATCGTGAAAACGAATGAGAAGGATGCCGGAAAGGACTCCATCGGTGTCGTATTTGCTCAATATCGCCTATCTGCTGCTGCTGTTGATTTTCTCACCGTGGCTGATCGTCCAGGCAGTGCGGAAGGGAAAATACCGCGAGGGATACGCTGAAAAATTGTTGGGGCTGGCGCCGCGGCAAACGGCTAATAAGACGCAATCCGCCCTCACCCCCGACCCCTCTCCCGCAAGCGGGCGAGGGGAAATAACGCAATCCGCCCTCGCCCCCGGCCCCTCTTCCGCAAGCGGGCGAGGGGAGAATACGCAACGCCGCCTCTGGCTGCACGCCGTCAGCGTCGGAGAGGTCAACCTGCTCGCGCCGCTGTTGAAAGCGATCGAAGAAAAACGGCCCGATTGGGAATGCGTCGTCTCTACCACCACCATGACCGGAATGGAATTGGCAAAGAAAAAATATCCGAACAACACGGTATTTTATTGTCCGTTGGATTTCACCTGGGCGGTTAAAAACGCCGTGCGGCGCGTCCGGCCGGATGTGCTGGTGCTGGCCGAGTTGGAACTGTGGCCGAATCTGATCGGCGCGGCCAAACGGGCCGGAGCGAAAGTGGCGGTGGTCAACGGACGCCTGGGCGAAAAGAGTTTTCGCGGCTACCGGCGAATCCGGCCGCTGCTGGCTCACATCATGCGGAAAATTGATTTGATCGCCGCGCAGGACGAGACCTACGCCGAGCGGTTCCGCGCGCTCGGCGCGCGGGCCGAGGCGGTGCATGTGACCGGTTCGATGAAATACGACGGCGCCCGGACCGATAGAGCTAACCCGGCCACCCGGCGTCTGGCCGATCTGGCCGGCTTTGCGGAGGATGACATAGTTCTATTGGCTGGCAGTACGCAAGAACCGGAAGAGGAGATGGCGCTGGAGACGTTCCGCGAGCTTAGCGCCCGCTGGCCGAAGCTGCGGTTGATCTTGGTTCCCCGACACCCGGACCGGTTCGATGCGGTGGCGCGGTTGTTGGACTCTTCGGGTCTCCCCTGGCAGCGGCGCACCGACTTGAGAGGAGAGAGGAGAGGGGAGAGGGGAGTGGGAAGAGTAAGAAGTACAGAAAAGCACAAAATTATTACCGCAAGTCATCAACAAGAGATCAAACATCAACAATCAGAAAACACCAGATCTCCTCCCCTCACCCCTCTCCCCTCTCCTCTCTCCTCTCGCGTTCTACTGGTCGACGTCGTCGGCGAACTGGGCGCATGGTGGGGGGCGGCGCATATCGCTTTCGTCGGCGGCAGCATGGGCAGCCGCGGCGGGCAAAACATGATCGAACCGGCCGCCTATGGCGCCGCCGTCTCCTTCGGACCGAATACTTGGAATTTCCGCGACGTGGCGGCGGCGATGCTCGCCCGCGAGGCCGCCGTGGTCGTCCGAAACCGCAACGAGTTCGCCGGCTTCGTCCGTCGGTGTCTGGAAGAGCCGGACTACGCCGCCGAGCTGGGCCGCCGCGGGCAATCATTCGTCCTCTCGCAACTCGGCGCCACCGAGCGGACGCTGGCGCTGCTAAAAGAGACGTTGAGCCGGGCGTAAGAAGATTACATCAGCAGCAACAGAGCCGCGCCGCCGAGCATCGGAATGGCGAACAGCAGGGCGACGCGTCCGGCCAGGCGGCGGCCGCCGAGGATGCCGGCGATGCACGCCTTCGAGATCAAGTTGGCCATCGCCGCCAGCACGATCATCCGCCAACCGTTTTCGGCTACCGTCGGGTCGATGGCCGAGAGCCGTGCGGTGGAAAGCGTCACCGCGTCCATCTCCGTCAGGCCGGAAACAAACGACACGACGTACAACCCCTCGCCGCTCCAGTAATGTTTCGCCGCCGCCAAGGCGAACAGCACCACGGCGTACATCAGGCCGAAGACGACGGCCGATTTCAATTGGGTCGGGTTTTTTTGCTTGGGCATGGCCGCCGGTTTGTTTCGTTCGCGAAACCACAACGCCAACGCCGGCAACAGCGTCAGCAACATGAGAACCATCGCCGGCAGAAAAACCGTGCGGAGGAAATCGAGCGAGACCACCGCCACGGCCGCCAACAGGCGAATGTACATCACCGTCGAGGCGATCATGACGACGATCGAGGCGACGCCGACGGTCGAGCGGTCTTCTCGCGCGTTTTGGGCATAGCTGACCGTCGTGGCGGTGCTGGAGACGGCCCCGCCGAGAATGCCGCCTAGCAGGATGCCGGCGTTGCGACCGAAGAACTTGTAGCTGATGTAGCCGACCAGGCTCAACCCGACGATCAGCACGACCATCCACCAAATTTCGCGCGGGTTGAGCACGGCCAACGCCACGGTTGTGGCCGCGTCGAGCCGGAAGAAGTTGCCCGGGCCGAAGGTCCGGTTGGGCAACACGGGCAGGATGATGCAGGTGATCAGCACGAATTGCATGATCGCGCGAAGGTCGTCGTCGCCGAGTTTTTTGGCCACGCCGTGCAATTCCGGCTTGAATTGCAGGAGCACGGCCACGCCGCCGCCGACGGCCACGGCCGCCGAGATCGGACCGACGACCGCCAACGCGCCGACGGCGAACATCAGCAGCATGGCGGCGTCGGTGGTGGTGCCGGGCACTTCGCCCTGGTTGTTTCCGCGGCGGAGGACGTGCCCCACAGCCGTAACGCCCATCACGCCCACCAGGCCCGCGGCGACGATCCAGCCGCCGGCGGCGAAATGATCGGCCAGCATCGCCGAGAGCGTCCCCAGCAAAGTGATTAGCGGAAAGGTGCGCATGCCGGCGATGCCGCCGGCGGCATGCTCGCGTTGCAGCCCGACCAGCAGCCCCAGCAGCGCCGAAACGGCCAACTGTTGAAAGGCGGGTTCCATCAACACAAGTGTAGCACGGCAAAGGTTGGGGTGGCAGTTAAACTGCCACCCCAACAAGGCGTGCTACACGGCGCGGTTATGTTCGTCGACGTGAACGATCACCGGCCGCAGATTTCGGGCCTCTTCTTCGGCGACCGCGCAATAGGTGAGAATGATGACCTTGTCGCCGGCAAGCCCCAGCCGGGCGGCGGGGCCGTTGAGCATCACCGTGCCCGACCCGGACGGCGCCTCGATCACATAGGTCGTTATCCGCTGGGCGTTGGAGAGGTTCAACACGTGGACCTGCTCGCCGGGCAGCATGTCTGCCGCCTCGATCAGGTCCCGGTCGATGGCGATGCTTCCCTCGTAATCCAACTCCGTCCCGGTCAGGGTGGCGCGGTGGATTTTGGACTTCAACATGAAACGTTGCACGCGATCTCTCCCGTAAAAATATGCAAAGCCGCGACCGGCGGTCGCGCTTTATGAAGTTGTATTGTCGAAAACTACTTAGGCCATGCGCGACCACCGGTCGCGGATTTATAGCATTACAATACGACCCTCTAAGTATGAAACATCCGGGGTAAAAATTCAATGGCGACTATGCGACGCAAAAACGCCGATAGCCGGGGGATAACATCCCCCGGTTAAGATATTTTCAGATGTTGGGGTGGCAGTTGTACTGCCGTCCCAATAATTCCGCTTAACCAGGGGGTGGCGGTACAACTGCCGCCCCAACAATCTAACGGCCCCCGGTTGAAGTGTCATTCTCACCGTTGGCCAGCAGCAATTCCGGCTCGATGACGCGCATGTGCCGCCATTTGCCGTGCAGGAATCTGGCCATATAAAGCAGACCAACGGAGGACACCCAGGCGGTGGCGATCACCCAGCACCAGATCAATCCCCCGCCGGCGAAGCGGATTCCGGCCCAGGCCGCCAGCAAGGGGAAAGGGGTGATAAACAGCGAAACGAGTAGGATGAATCGCGTGTCTCCCGCTCCCTTCAACGCGCTGGCGAAGATCAGGTTCATGGCGTCGAACAGGCAGTAGGCGGCCACGAAGCGGAGCAGAACGACCGTCGTGTCACGAAGCAAGGCAAACTGTACCGGATTGGTCCCGGCGGCGTGGCCCATCATCAACACGTCGGGGATCGCCACGTACGTCAGGGCAATCGTGCCCATGTAGCACATCGCCATGACCAGCGCGGTCCAGGCAGCCCTTGCGGCCAGCGTGGGCCGGTTTTTGCCGAGCTGCTGGCCGACGATCGCGCTTAGCGCGATACCCAGTCCGAGCATGGGCATGAAGGCCAGCAAATTGATGTTGAATGCCAGAGTAGTGGCGGCCATGGCGTCTTCGCCCAGCGTGCCGACCAGCAGCAGGAACAGCGAGAAGCCGCCGATTTCGACCAGCAACTGGAGTCCATTCGGACCGCCGTAGTGAAACAGCCGTCTCATCAGCGGCCCGTTGTATCCCCGCCCGCTCCATAGGCCGAATGGAATTCGGTATCGAGGAGACATCAACAGCACGATATAAACGGCCACGCGGAACCAGAGCGAGACGACCGTGGCCCAGCCGGCCCCGGCAATGCCCAAGGCGGGCAAACCGAAATGGCCGAATATCCAGCCGTAATCCAAAATCACGTTGAGCAACGACGACGTGCTGTCGACGATCATCACGACGCGGGTCTTGCCCAGCCCGGTGAAGAAGGCCGACATCGCCGAGGCGATAACGAAACCGCCGGCCCCGCACATGGTGACCTGAAAATAAAGCGTTTCCAACTCGGCCAGTTCGGGCGAGTGTCCGGCAAGCCGGAAAATCCAGGGCGCCACGGGAATGAAGGCCAAGAACAGCGGTATGCAGTAGAGTCCGACCCGCGCCCCCTGCCAAACGGCCGATCCGATCCGCTCGGAGTGTCCGGCCCCCTTGTATTGGGCCACGAACGTGTTTACATAGGAAGCCACGCCCATCGGAAAACAGACCAACACGAAGTGGACCATTCCGGCCGGCATGGCGGCGGCCATCTCTTCTTTCGAGTGCCAAAGGAGGAACATCCGGTCGACGAACTGCATGACCGTCAGCGCGGACATGGAGATGACCAACGGCACGGCGAACTGGAATACATCCCGCCCGCCGCAGGGACGCGTCCACCAGCCGGTCGGTTGCCGGCCACTAGTATCGTCAGTATTACCGGAGAAGGGCATCGAAACAATTGTAAAGCCGCGTCCGGCGGTCGCGCCAAAAATGTCGTTGTATACTGAATTGCTCTTTGCGCGACCACCGGCCGCGGCCTTGAAATTTTGTATTATAACAGAACAGGCAAGACATTAGTATCGCTTAACCAGTACAGGCTGTTACCGTTGACTTGGCGCTTTGAAAACAAACAGATATACTCCCCGAGTTAGGGGCGAGTTTTTACGTCGAGGCTGCACGCATACCGTTGTTCTTCACGGACTAATGGACTAATTATGGCAGTAAATCTCGATAAACCACATCTTTGGAAAGAAGACACCCAGGCTTCCGTTGATTATTAGTTACTGTTGCGGAAAGCTCCAAATCCGTAGGGTGCGTGCTTGCACGCACCTTATTTCGCGGCAAAACCAAGCTGGTGCGTGC
>JAFGLH010000203.1 GCA_016928165.1 Pirellulales bacterium
CTGTCCCCTTCACCGCCGAGGGGGACAGTCCCATTTTCGCGGTGAACCGCGAAAATCGGGACAGTCCCCTGTGAACGATTACCGATCCGCCGATAAAGCACGAACCATGTCGATACTTTTCCAACTACCCTCAACCCCGGCCCCTCTCCCAAAGGGAGAGGGGAGATTTTCAAAACACGCTCTTAAAGCGTCAGCAAGCGACACTCGAATCCCTCGGCGGTCATGCGGTCGTAAACTTCTCGCTGTTGATCTTCGTCGCGGCACTCGACGACGACCTGATAGGCGTCGGGGACTTCGATTTCCGAGCCGGTCGTCGCGCCGGTGTTTTGTCCGATGGCGTCCGCGCCGCCGGACATTTTTTCGAGCATCGCGGCCAGCGCGTCGTTTTCGGTTTCCACCGAAGCCAACAGCTCGGCCAGCGCGTCGTCGTTCGCGTCGGCCATCGCGGCCAACGGATCGTGCACGGCCAAAAGTTTTTTTGCCTCGTCCTCGTCGAGGTCGAGCACCAGCACGGGCACTTCCGCGTCCGGAGTGGTTTCGGCGCGGAGGTGGCCGTCGATCAGTTCCAGGGCGCCGTCGGGCAACTCGCGGGCCAGCAGCGCGCCGGCGTAGCCGATTTCGGCCAACAGGCCGCGCAGGGCGTCGCGCTGCCCGGCCGGATGCGTCCGCCAGTTGTACGGATTCGGCCGCAACTCGGATGCCTTTACACGGCGGAGTTCCTTGATTCTGTCGCGGATTTTCATGGCGATGTGGAACGGATTTCAATCCGTTCGTTTGTTAACGTAATTCCATTGTTGGTTGTTTTTTAACGGAATAAATTCCGTTTTATATCGTCTTCACGACGGCGGCGGCCAGCGCGCCGGCCAGGGCGGTAAGCAAGAGCCACGCCCCGCGCATGGCCAACAACATCCGCCGCCGGCTGCCGCGCAGCTCGGCCACCTCGCCGATCAGACCGGGGCTGCGTTTCTTGTTGCCCGGCAGACCGTAAACGTCGGCCAGCAGACACTCGACGTCGGCGCGGCAGGACTCGCAGCGCTGGATCAGCCGCTGCACGTCGACGTGGTACTCGTGCAGCTCGTCGCGGAGGCGTTCGATGGATGTGTTTTCGGCGGAAGTCATGGGGGTGGATTGTTATTTCTTTGTCTGTAAAACGGCGATCAGTTCCTCGGCCTTGGTGGCGTCGTTGGCGGCGACGTAGGCGCAGACCTTCCGCGCCACGTCGAACAGCTTCAGGGCCATCGCCTCGTCGCTGCGGACCGCTTGGACCACTTCCTTAATCTTCACGGCCAGGCCGGAGTAGTCGCCCACGGCGTACATCTCGTAGGCCTCGGCGAACCAGCCCATGCCCCACTGGTTCATTAGCTTCGCCAGTTCCAGGGCGTGTTTGCGGCGCTTTTCGCGGCGGTTGTAGAGCCACAGGCCCGTCAACGCGCCGATCAGGCCGATGGCCCCCAGAATCGCGTATTGCCAGACAACGGGCATCGTTTCCATGTTTATTCTCCTTTTTGGCTTGCGAAGTAGATGATGAACCCGCCGATGACGCCGACGAAGACGCACAGCCCGCCGAGCAGCGGGGAACGCTGATGATCGGTCGGTTTAGCGACCTCGGATTTTTCCCGCCGATTGCCCGCCGATACGTCCACGTCGACCGACGGCTTACCCGCCGCCGCGCGGCCCTCTTCCAGGGCGATCAACCGTCCGAGCAACTCGTCTTGTTTTTTATCCTTGTCCTCGGCTTCTTTTCGCCAGGGCAACATCGTTCGGCCGCGGTCGCCGACGCCGGCCTGGTCCACCGGACAGCCGCCGGGTCCGCACCCGCCGCCCAACTCCACCGGCTCGGTCGGTCCCAGCGCGGGCGGCGTCGGCCGACGATCAAAGGCCGCCAACTGGTCGAAGCGGATGGAATTGAGCAAGGCGTGGATTCGCCCCGGCTGGACGCAGATCACCTCCCGTCCGTCGGTCCCCCAAAGGATTCCGACCACGCGGCCTTGTTCGTCGAAGACCGGACCGCCGCTGTCGCCGCCTCGAGCGGGGCCGGAGACGACCATCCAATCGGTCGGCCCGCCCGACGCGCCGCTCGACGGCCTGTAGCCCCTAAACAGCCCGCTGTTGCAGGCCATCCTTCCGTCCGGGCCGTAACCGCACGTCTCCAGCCGGTCGCCGTCGCGGAAGCTGGCGTCGCCGCCGAAGGCCATTGCCGCCGGCTCGACCCCCTCGGGCAGGTCGCCCACGCTTAACACGGCGCAATCCCAGCGGGCGTCCATTTTGAGCACCCTTACCTTGCGGCAGCGCCGCTTGCCGGGAAAGTCGATCAGGATTTGCTTGGCGTCCTGGACCACGTGCCGGGCGGTGAGCACCACTGCCCGCCGCCCCCAGCGTACAAACACGCCGGAACCCTTCGACCAGACGTGGCCGCCGTCCCAGCAGTTAATCCGCACGATCGTCTTGCGATGTCCGACCGGCTCGACGTATCGCCAGGCGGGCGTGGGATTGTTGGGCTGGAAGCGGGATGTCGAAGGTTGGAGTGAAGGCGGCTGACGACGCATCGGGCAGCCCCGCGGCCCGCACTGGGCCGACGCCGGGGCGGCCAGCAGGCCGACGGCCAATACAGTCAAAAAAAATCGTTTCATTGCATTGTCTCCTTCTTATGTGATGGGACCCATAGGACAGATGAGACCCCTGAGTCCCATTGGCCACATTCGTCACACCAGCGTGAACCGATACGTGTAAAATGAACTCCTCGCCAGATCGCCCGGCTCGGTGATCCGGTCGGCCAGGTTCGGCACCGGATCGACGCCGGCGGCGCGTGTGGCGGCGGCGACCGCCTGCGAGCAGAACGGCGGTCGGGCCTCCGCGTCGTCCGTTTCCGGTTTGACGAAAAAGCGAACAATCGGCAGGTGCAGCGTCGCGGCGCGGACCAGGTTGAACCATCCGTATCGTCGGCCGGTAACGTCGATCATCGCGCGAACCGCCTTGGAGCGAGAAAACCGCCGCGCGCCGCCGGCCGCATTCGCTTGGTAAACGTCAACCGCTCCCGGCCGTCGTCGGACGACGTTCGACAGCAGCGTCGCTCGGCCGCCGCCGCCGCACATTTCTATGCACATCAACCGACCGTTCCACCAACCGGCCATGGCGGCGTGCGAATACTCCGAGCGTCCCGCGACGCCGACCATTCGCCACGGCCATCCCCTCGTCCGAAACAGCAACAAGTCGCCGCCGCGGATTTTTTTTCGCGCTTCGACGTAGGGAACCGGCGTCAATTCATTCATTCGATTTCCCCCTTGAACGGTCGGCCGTGGTTCCGCCTTCTCCAATCTCGTACTTGCAGGTAGCGGGCGTGGTGTTCGGGCCGCAGTTCCAGCCCGGCGGGGGCCGAAACTCGGCGGAGAAAAAAAGCCCGCCGCGCGACGTTCGATTTCTCCCTCGCCCGACACAACAGGCACGGCATGTAGACCATGCCGCCGCAACCGGGGCACCGCCGCGGCGGACCGGACGGTCTTTCTTGATCCTCGTCGGAGCAACGGCGGCGTTCGGTCCGTCTGCCGTTGGCTATTGCACAGACCGATCCGCGGCTGACGCCCGTCAGCCGGGCGATCTTCCGCTGACTGTGGACCCCTTCGGCCAACAATCGCCGCACTTCGTCCACGATTTCCGGAGAAAGCATGGTTGAAATCCCGGTTGATTCGGCGGGAACAAAAAAAGCCCGCCGCCGGAATTGATTCCGACGGCGGGCTTTTTTTGCTGCCCGGAAGGCGGGCGCTGCGAATACCCTCGCCGCGATTGAGAGCCTAGCAGAAGGCGTGGCACAAATTCAAGATGAAATCCGCTCGATTTCCGTCACGACGCGGTCCAACTCTTCGAGCAGGGGCGACCCGCCGGCCCGTTTCAGAACCTCGGCCACGGCGCGAAAGTACCAGAGCGTGCCGTCGCGGCCGCCGCGAAAATTTTGCCAGACCTCCTCGCCGCGGCGGCGATAGTCCCGCAACAGACTGCGGGAGTTGTGCAGCTTGTCGGCCGCCACGACCAGCCGGATCGAGGGCGATGCGTTTTGGAGCCGGGCGAGGTGGGCCTCTTTCCGCTCGCGCCAAGGCGGTTTGGGTGTTTCATCGGCGTCGGAGCAGCCGGAGACGATTTCAGCGACCCTCTGGCCAAATCGATTGCGGATTCGCTCCAGAGTCGGACGCCCCCCTTGGTCCTCGACGGCGTCGTGCAGCAGCGCGGCGACGGCCTCGTCCTCGTCGCCGCCGTGTTCGAGGACTATCGCGGCCACGGCCATCAGGTGGGCCAGATACGGCTCGCCGGAAATTTTCCGCCGCTGCCGGGCGTGCAGCGCCGCGGCATAGGCAAAGGCGTCGCTAAGTCGATCGGTTTGCATGTTTTTTCATTGCGGCCAAATGCCGTAACCCACGGGCCGGGGACTGGCTCATTTTTCACCCTTTTAAGGGCAAAAAATGAGCCTGTCCCTTTCACCGCCGAGGGGGACAGTCCCCTGTGAACGGTTACAAAAATGCCCTCGGACGGCTCGGTGACTAAGAAAGCCTTGCGCAACTCGTTGTCGCACAAGGCTTTAGCAAGCTGGGGAACTAGGATTTGAACCTAGACTAAGTGATCCAGAGTCACTCGTGCTGCCGTTACACTATTCCCCAATGCCTCATTAGTTTCTGTTGCGGAAAGCTCCAAATCCGTAGGGTGCGTGCTTGCACGCACCTTATTTCGCGGCAAAACCAAGCTGGTGCGTGC
>JAFGLH010000204.1 GCA_016928165.1 Pirellulales bacterium
AGCTTGGTTTTGCCGCGAAATAAGGTGCGTGCAAGCACGCACCCTACGGATTTGGAGCTTTCCGCAACAATAACTAAGTTGGTCCCTGCGATTCCATGTCGGACACTTGCCGCTTTAGAACCCTCATCGCGCCAATCCTATTTCTCCCTTTCCTTGACGCGATCCGGAGGAGCCGCGCCGGGGGGCTGCCATTCGGGCAACCCCTTAACTATCAGTATCGCATAATATCATAACAATCTTATATTATTTTATTATTATATATATTCGGCTTCCCCGGTCAACACCGCCGTCTCGATGTGCGTCGGCCCTCGATGCTTATGGCAAAAATGCGAGAAAGCAGTGCGAGTAATTGTCTCTTTTTCAAAAGGCATGCGCGAGAAGGCCCGGCAAAGTTGCTCTGACTATCAAGTCGCTTGCCGCCGATCCGTCTTGATTGCCCCCCCTTGGATGGCAAACGACCCGCTCGCTTTCAGGAATACCTCAATACGACTTGAAACCTCATCCGATCCGGAAACCGGCTCCCCTAGCGACCGAGGATGTTCATACTTCCACGGTATCCGCAGCACCACGGCAAACAGCAAGGAAGTTTTTTGGGACAATAGTCGCTTGCGCAACCACGCGCCGCGCAACGCGGCGGGCAGGGCAACGCCTTGCAACAATAGTCGTCGGAAAGCCTGCTGCACGAAATACGCGGGATGCAGGGCGGCGCTTTTGGGCAATAATCATCGAGACAACAACATCCATGTGCTTGGCAATCGCACAAGGGCGGCCAACGCAACGATTGGCCCCGATTGAGATCGGGTCCGCATGGTTCCGAAGCCGCGCAGCGGCTGAACAAGCCGAGACCCAAGAGGGCCACGATAAACGGCGCGTAAGTTTTCATCGGTCGCGCATCTCCTCTGGATTTTGAATCGGCGACGTGGGCGGCGATGGAATCATCGCTGGCGGCGGCAAAACCGGCGCGGCCGGCGCGGGAATCGGCTCCGTCGCGGCGGTCGGTGCGGTGCTGTAGCGAATTTGCCATCCTCCACCCAGCGCTCTGTAGACCTCGATCAGACTCTTTGCTACATTGCCCGACGACTGGACCTGTAGGTCTTGCTGCTGCGCCAAAAAGATTTGCAGGTCGAAGACGCGGTTGAAATCGACTTTTCCTTCTCGATACTGCGTCATAGTGGTGCGGACTGCATCCGCGGCGGCGGTTGCGCTGTCCGAAAGAAGCCTCACCTCCTCCTGCGATCGCAGGAAAGACACCAACGCATTTTCAACTTCCTCATTCGCCCGAAGAACCGAGTTTTGGTAGGTCGCGGCCAATTCCTGGAAGCGTGCGTCATGAACGCGGATGTTGTTGAGAAGTCGTCCATAGTTGAGTATGTTCCATCTCAGGGAGGGGCCGATTGCCCCGGTCGTGGCGGCGGAACGATATAGGTCGGCGAAATAGTTGGCCTCTATCCCAATCGTGCCGGTGATTGCGATATGGGGATACAACTCCGCGGTCGCGATTCCGATTCGCGCGCTCTGCGCGGCGAGTTGCCGTTCGGCCCGCCGCACGTCGGGACGTCTGCGCATCAACTCGGCCGGAATACCAACCACTACGTCCGTCGGGACGTTGGGAATGGCCGCCTCGCCCAGTTCTTGTTGCAAGTTGCGCGGCGGGATGCCGCACAATATGCACATCCGGTTGCCCGCCTGACGCAAATGGATTTCAAGCGGCAGAATGTGAGACTCGGTCCGCGCCAGGTTGGCTTTCGCCTGCTGCACGTCCACAATCGTCGTCTTTCCGTTTTTGAATCTTGTCTCCGCCAGTTGCAGCGATCCCCTTTGGGCCTCTATGTTGGCTCGTGTTACCACGAGCCGTTGCTGACAGGTGCGAATTTCAATGTACGTTTCCGCCACGTCGGCCACGAGGGTGACGAGCACGTCGTCGTAATTTTCGACCGATGCGTTCAAATCCGCGTCGGCGGCTTCCACGGCGCGGCGAAACCGGCCCCAAAAATCGAGTTCCCAAGCAAGATTGAAGCCGGCCCCCCAGACCCCGAAGGATTGCCCCGGCGCGGAGGTGCCGAGCCGGTCCGCCTTTTTCAGCCGCGCGTAATCGGCCAGCGCCTGTTGCGACTGAGGCAAGAGGTTGCCGGCGGCGATCGCCCGCTGCGCCCGGGCCTCCAAAACGCGGAAACCCGCCACTCGCAAAGGTAAATTCTGCCGATATGCATTATGGACCAGCGTGCTGAGGAGCGGATCGTCGAACACCGTCCACCAGTCGCTATGGTCCGCCGACTCGCTTCGAACGCGAACATCCGCGTTGTCGATCCACTCTTCAGCGACCGGCGCGGGGGGACGGCCATAATTCGGGCCTACCTTCCATCCGTTGTACCACCACTCGCGCGTGCTCGTGCATCCGCAAGCAAAAACCATTGCCATCACCAGAAAAGCTTTACCGGCAACAACCGGAATGGATAATTTTAGAGCATCTGTTCCAGCTATATTGCGGACAAGGCGCTTCATTCGGATACGCAAAGATTCATCTACCATCATTTACCCTCCCTGGCCGTAAAGCAGCAACCGTTCACAGGGGACTGTCCCAATTTTCGAGGTTTACAGCGAAAATGGGACTGTCCCCCTCGGCGGTGAAGGGGACAGGCAC
>JAFGLH010000030.1 GCA_016928165.1 Pirellulales bacterium
CCCCTCGGCGGTGAAGGGGACAGGCACATTTTTCGCCCTTGAAAGGGCGAAAAAATGAGCCAGTCCCCGGTCCGTGAACGGTTACCCGTTTTCATCAGCCCACTACTTGCCTGTATACTCTCTTTCATAGTATACGAAACGCGGGTCCGCTCGGACAACACATTCCACTATTCCGCTGTCCCGATGCAACGAATTATCCTTCAGCACCCCCCAAATTGGCCTGGATTTACCTGCCGCCGATAATATACCCTGTCGATCATGTCGAAACAGGTGCTGTTTTTGTTGCTGCTCGCCGCCGCGGCGGGGGGGATATATTTCTTCATCAACTACGAGATTCAACCGCTTCATCAGGACGGCAAGCCGACCGGCTGGAAGATCGTTCCCAAGAAGGGCGCAAGGGACGACTCCGGCGGCGTTGGGGTAGCCCCGTTCGACGCACCGGCAAGGCCGACCATCCGCATCGCCACCTTCCAACTCGGCCGGCTCGACGAGGCCAAACTGGCCGACCCCCGCGTGGCCGACGTGTTGGTCCGTTTGTTTCCCCGTTTCGATCTGATCGCCGTGCAAGGAGTGCGGGGCAAAAACCAGGGCGCGCTGGTCCGACTGGTCGGCCAGATCGGCGCCGCCTCCGGGCGGAGCTACGACTTCGCCACTTGTCCCACGCAGCGCCGCGACGCACTGGAACACTACGGCGCGTTCGTCTTCGATCCCGCCCGGATCGACGTCGATCGAAACACCGTCCGCTTCGTCGAGGACCACCTGGACCGCTTCCGCTTCAAGCCCTTGGTCGGCTTGTTTCGCGCGCGAGGCCCCGATCCGGCCGAGGCGTTCACGTTCGCGTTGATTAACGTCGAGGTAGACGACCAGCGGACCGCGGGGGAACTGGACCTGCTGGCCGAGGTCTATCGGGCCGTGATGAAAGAGGGCCGCAACGAGGACGACATTATTATCCTCGGAAATCTGAACGCCGACGACCAAAATCTTGGCGGCTTGGGAAAACTGCTGGGCGTGACCGCCTTGTTGTCGAAAAAGTCGGACGCCTTCACTACCACCCGCGGCACGCAACTGCTGGACAACATCCTGCTGGACCGCCGCCTCACCCGCGAGTTCACCGGCCTGGTGGAAGCAACCGACCTGATGCGCGAGTTCGAGTTGACGATGTCGGGCGCATTGCAGGTATCCGAGCACCTGCCCGTCTGGGCCGAGTTCAGCGCATACGAAGGGGGCCAACCAGGACTGGCGACGGGCGGTTTGTGATTCCAAGCGGCTGTTCAACACATACCTCCCCTCTCCCGCAAGCGGGAGAGGGGACTAATTTCAAAACACGTGCTACGGTCCCTTCTCGACGGCCAGGCGGCTGATCTGCTTGAACTCCGCCGTGCCGGCCGCTTCGCACCACTCGAACATCGCCGCCTCGACCGTGGTCAACGTCGCCCCGGCCGAGTCCATCCGGGCCAAGGCCGTGCGGTAATCCACCTCGATCCGCGATCCGACCGCGTCGACCGCCACGTATACCCGGCGGCCGTCGGCCAACAGGTCCAACACCGTCTGCTGCACACAGACGTGGGCCTCGACGCCGCAGACGAGTATTTTATGAATATCTCGTTGTTGAATTTCATCGAACAGGCCCGGGCAGCCGCCGGCGCTGAAGGATAGTTTCGAGGGAGGAGTCGCTGGCAGCCGTTCGGCCAACTCGGCGACGGTCGGCCCCAATCCCTTCGGATACTGCTCGCTGGCCAACACCGGCAAGCCGAGTATCTCGGCGGCGTCGAGCAATCGTCGCGCGTTCCAAATGACCCGCGGCCCGTCGGCGATCGCAGGCATCAGCCTCTCTTGTATATCGACGACCAGCAGGGCGGTGTCGTCGCGCGACATCAGATCGGGGCTTCTCGGCAGTGCGTTTTGTTCAGTCATGATCGTAGGTCAGGTACCCCGTACCTGACAATTCACGTTTCTATTCGTATTTTTGTTCTCAATCCAGTGTCAGATCGTAGGTCAGGTACCCCGTACCTGACAATTCACGTTTCTATTCGTATTTTTGTTCTCAATCCAGTGTCAGATCGTAGGTCAGGCACCCCGTGCCTGACAATGGATTCCTGCCCGTAGCCTTATTCTTGAATCTGCGTCAGGTACGGGGTGCCTGACCTACTATTCTCTCCCCTATTCCTTTACCAGCCGCTCCACCATCAACTGCTCTTTCTCCGAATCGTACCGATAGCGTTCTCCCTCGGGCAATTCGGGGAGCTTGATCTGGTTCGCCTTGATGATCTTTTCCATATATTCTTCATGGTCCTTCGGCATGCGGCCGTGTTCGGCCTTGAAGAGCTTTTCAGCGTGCTCGATTTGAAGAAAGATGATTTTCTGCTCGGCGGCGAACATGCTGGCGATGGGCGTGGCCACGACGCCCTGGCCGTAGCCGCGGCCCTTTTTGCCCACGCCGGGGGCCGCCTTCTTTGCCGCTGTTTCGATTGTCTTTGCGGGAGTACGTTCCGGCGTCGACTCGACCGTTTGCTCCGGCTCGGGCCGAGGCGCCGGCTCGCAGCCGGTGCAGCCGACAAACCAAATCGAAGCCGCAATCGGAAAAATGACGTAAACGATGCGTTTTCTCATCATTCGCTCTCCCGTTCCATTCGCGTAAGAACGTGTTTTGAAATTGAAAAATTAGTCCCCTCTCCCCTTTGGGAGAGGGTTAGGGTGAGGGCCGACCGGCTGAAAAACATCGGAAGTTGACGATACAATCCAAGCAGCCCTCGCCCCCGGCCCCTCTCCCGCACGGCGGGCGAGGGGAGTTTTTTATTGCCACCACCCTCCTGCAAGCAGGAGAGAAGAAATTATTCGGAATCGTCCGCGAGCCGAAACTCCCAACGCCGCATCTCGTCTAGCGTCGTCCGGCGTGTCATGTCGTAGTCCAGCGGCGTGATCGTCACTTTGCCCTTGGCCAAGGCGGAGAGATCGGTTTCGTGGCCGGGCACGCTCTCCGGCGGGCCGCCGGTCATCCAATAATAGTCTCGTCCCCAGGGATCGCTTCGCTTCTCGAAACCGCCGCCGTAGCGGGTGACGTTCATCGGCACGATGCACACCTCCGGCCGCCCGCTCAACGCGGCCGTGGGAATGTTCAGGTTGTAAAGTTGCGGCTCGGGCGATTTGTTCTCCAATATGCGACGGATAACGTCGCAGGCCAATCGGGCGGCGCGGTCGAATCGTGCGTGCTCGTCGAACTCCAGCGAAACGGCCACGCTGGTGATGCCGAAGAAGGCCCCTTCGATGGCCGCGGCCACCGTGCCGGAATAAAGGACGTTGATGCCCGCGTTCAATCCGCCGTTGATGCCGCTGACGACCAGGTCGGGCGTTTTGGAAGAGAACTGCTGAACGCCGATCTTCACGCAGTCGGCCGGGCTGCCTTCGACGGCCCAACCCCAGCGCCGCTCGCCGCCGGGTCCGTTCTCGTTGCGATAAACCTCCTTGACGATCAGTGGCGAGAGGTAGGTGATCGCGTGTCCCACGCCGCTCTGCTCGGCGGCCGGGGCGACGACCATCACCTCGCCCATCACACGCAACTCTCGTTCCATCGCCGCCAGTCCGGGGGCGTATATTCCATCGTCGTTGGTGAGTAGTATTAACATGAAACCTATCATATCCCTGCCCTGCAATCATGGCAATGTACGAAGTCTTGTCAAGGGAACGCTTAACTTGACATCGATTTCAGGGCACCATACATCAGGGCGCCATACAATTGAGGGGCACTAAGAACGTGTTGTGAAAATCGTAACCGTTCACGGACCGGGGACTGGCTCATTTTTTCGCCCTTTCAAGGGCGAAAAATGTGCCTGTCCCCTTCACCGCCGAGGG
>JAFGLH010000205.1 GCA_016928165.1 Pirellulales bacterium
ACCTCGCCGCGCTCGATGATGCCGACCTTGTTGCAGATGTCGGCCAGCTCGGGAAGGATGTGGCTGGAGACCATGATCGTTTTGCCGGTCTTGCCAAGCTCCTTGAGCAGGCCGCGAATCTCGATCCGCGCGCGAGGGTCCAAACCGCTGGCCGGCTCGTCCAACAAGAGGACCTTCGGATCGTGGAGCAAGACGCGGGCCAGGCCGAGCCGCTGCGTCATGCCGCGCGAGAGGCTGGTCACCAGGGCGTCGCGCTTGTAGCCCAACTCGACCAGTTCGAGCGTCTCCTCGCAGACCTTCCGCCGCGCCGGACCGCGAATGCGGTAGGCGGCGGCGAAAAACTCCAGGTATTCGATCACCCGCATGTCGTCGTACACGCCGAAAAAATCGGGCATGTAGCCGATCAGGCGGCGAATTTCCTTGGGATGCGTGTAAATCGAATGACCGCAAACGCTGGCCTCGCCCCAGGTCGGTTGCAGGAGCGTGGCCAGGATGCGCATGGTGGTGGTTTTGCCGGAGCCGTTCGGACCGATGAAGCCGAACAAGTCGCCCTCGTCCAGGTCCAGGTCGAGGTTGTTGACGGCGCGCAAGCTGCCGTAGATTTTCGTCAGGTCTTGAGTTTTTATCATAGTGGCTAGCGGCTAGCCGCTATTTCCTTCTTTTACGGGAAACACAAACCGATACATTACCCGATGCTCGTCGTTCGGCTCGCCGAGCGATTCGTCGCCGTCGCGCAGCGTCGCGGCGCGGCGATTGTTATCGTCGGCCGGCCCCTGGACGATCAAAATGGCCCGGCCGGCCTTCAACAGGTCGCTCAAATCGACGAACCCTTGGTATTCGTTCCACAGCCCCGTGTAGCGGCGGCCGCCCGACGCCTTGTAAAACATCATCGTTCGCAAAATATAAAAGAGGTCCGTGCTCGCCTGGTCGTAGGGGGTGGCCTCCTGGCGATATTTGTCTCCCTCGGTCAACTTGACCTTCCGCCCGGTGAGCACCGTCTTCAACTCGCTCCGTTTCGTCATCATTCCCAAGGGAAACGGCTTGCCCGGCTCCAACGCGTCGATTTGGTAGGCCGATTGACCGTAGGCCAGAAGACACTTTTCCAGGGGAAAATCGAGCGTGTTGGTGATCGTGCCGTAAAGGAGTCGATCGACGGCGGTCAGATCGGCGGCGAGACACGCCGCGGCGGGCGCCTCCCACCGGGCCGTCAAGCTCTTGCTCGACCAGACCTGGATCGGAACGCCGAGCATGGCATCCAGATCGGAAGCGTAACGAAAACCCTCGTAACGCGGCGCTGCGGCGGCCGTGCGCGGGTCCATGCCTCCCAAACCGCCGCCGGACAAGCCCAACCAAGCCGTCAGCACGCGGGCCTCGGCCGCCTCCGGCCGAACGGAAAAGTCGAAGGTCTCGGTCCGCGGGCTGAAAACGTTCATCCAAGCGGCGCCGCGGACCAGCCCGCCGGCCGCGTCCACGTCGATCAATGCAATCTGATTCACCCGCAGTTTATTCCCCTTTAGTTGCCGGGCCAGCAGATATGCCGCCAGCCCGGCGAGCACGACGATCAGCGAAAACGTCAGCCACGTCCAGCCCATTCGCCGCGCGTATTTTCGGAGGAAAAAGAAGTCGCCCGGCCCGATCAGCAGCAGATAGACGACGATCGCCCCGGCCACCAGCCAGAACGGCGCCGGATTGACGCCGTGGAAGCGGTCCAGCGCGCTGCGCATCTGGCCGGAGAGGTCTTTGTAGCCGAAGTGCATCATGGCGGAGCTTTTCCCCGCTTCCTCGGCCGCCGCGCGGGGTGAATCGAGCAGCTTGTCGGCCAGCAGGGGACGGTCCGCCCAGCCGCTCAGCGGTTGCTCGTCCAAATCTCCGGCCAGAAAGAGTATTTGTCCGAACGACCTCGGCGCGCGGACCACCAGCGGCAGGTCCGCCTCCGCGGCCTCGATCCGCCCGCGCGCCTCGGCCAACCGCGGCACGCGCATCGAGCCGCTCTTCTTATCGATCTCCATAATGCCGATCCGACTGCCGCAATACGCCTCCAACGCGCTCGCCTGGCGCAACGACTCCATCTTCTCGAATCGGCCGGGCAGGAACCGCGCGAGCGGCGATCGACCGCCGATCGCTTGCTCCGAGCGCGCGCCGGCGGAGAGCACCAGCCGGCCGCCCATCCGAATCCATTTGTCCAGCGCCTCCGCGCGAGCGTCGTTGAGGCCGCGGAAGATTTCCGGCCGAGCGGTGGAAATAAACACCGCGTCTACCCCCTCGTATCCGAACCAGCGGTCGGGCAATCGACGCAGGTCGTCTATCCGGGCGACGACGGGGCGATGCTCCGGCTCGGCGCCGCCGATCCTGCCCGCCTCCGTTAGACCCAAGTCCGATTCGCCGACGACCACGTATAGTTTGCGAAACTCCAAGGCGGGCAGGAAGTGCGCGCCGTCGGCCCGTTCGGCGGTCTCGAACCTCCGCCGCAGAACGGTCCGGCCATCGGCGCGGAACTCGACGGTCAGATAGCCGCGGACCCGCCCGAGGCGGGCAATCATCGCAACGGTTTTGTCCGTTCCGGCCGCGATCCGGCAGGGGGTCGATACGCGGCCCGGAACGTCGTCGCCGTCGGGAGCAATCAGCGAAAGTTCCCCATCCACGTCGGCTTCGCCGCCGGAAAGGAAGACTTCCACCGGCGTCCACAGCCCGGCCTTGTAACGATCGGCGATTCCCACCCGCACGCCGATGATTCGCGGCGACCGGGGCTGCTCGGATGAAACGACGCTAGATGGTTGGAAGAAAGCTCCGACAACAACGAGAATAAGGATTGCAACTCGCAGATTGCAAATTGCAAATTTACAATTTTCAATTTTCAATCTGCAAGTTGCATTCATCACGGTTTTCCCGAGTCGGGGCAGGTGCAGACGAAATGTCCGCACCCAGGGCAACCCGAGCCGTATTTCCTCGCCACCGCCTCGGTCAGATCGATGCCCGCCACGTTGGCGATCGTGACCAGCCAGGCCAACACGTCGGCGAACTCGGCGGACTGCTGCTCGGCGGACCCTTCCCGCAAGGCGGAGGCCAATTCGCCCACCTCCTCGATCAACCACATGAAAGTGCCGTCGATGCCCCGGGCGGCGTCTTTTGCCAGGTACATCCGGCGGATCAATTGTTGCAGATCGGTTAGCGTAATTTCCGGCCGGGATTCGCCGGCGGGGTCGTGATTGGCGCACACGGCTATTCGTGCTCCCGTTGAAGTATCGAAGACCTTCAACTTATCCGAATTGACCCGGTTCATCAACCGGCCGCCGGAGCGTTGGCGATGTATAAAATGCCGGGGCGACGGTTCAACTGCCACCCCAACCATTAACCGCTATTCCCGCCGCTGCTTCCCTATCGCTCCGCTTCCCCTGTCATCGGCACGAACTGGACCGGGACAAGGGCCGTCCGCTTTACCTCGCCATCGGGCAACTTTTCGATCAGCCACAGTTCCTGAAAGTAGCGGCCCACGGGAATCACCAGCCGGCCGCCGACGGCCAACTGCTCGACGAGCGGCTCGGGCACGTGCTCCGGGGCGGCCGTCACGAGAATCACGTCGAAGGGGGCGCGCTCGGGCCAACCCCGGTAGCCGTCGCCGCAGCGGACGACGACGTTCTTGTAACCCAGCTCGGCCAAGCGATTCTCGGCCTCTTCGGCAAGAGGCCGGAGTATCTCAACGCCGTAAACCTCCTTGCACAACTCGCCGAGGACGGCCGACTGATAGCCCGAGCCGACGCCGACCTCCAAGGCCCTGCTCTCCGCCGTCGGCCGGACGAGTTGCGTCATCAAGGCCACGATGTACGGCTGGGAGATGGTCTGGTCCAATCCGATCGGCAGCGGATGATCCTCGTATGCCTGGTCGCGCAATCCCTCGGGAACGAAAAGATGCCGCGGCACGCGCCCCATGACTTCCAGCACGCGCCGGTCGGTTATGTCGCGGTCGGCAAGCTGCTCGGCGACCATCCGCCGCCGGGCCGCCGAATACGGGTCATCGTCCGCCGCCGGCGACGATTCGATCCGCGGAGCGCTCCGAAAAGGGTTCAACCAAAAAGCCATGCACACAACGCCTATCGCCGCGGCGACAATAATCGAGACCAACGACGTAACGGTCCTGGCCCGCATTTTCAATCAAGCGCTTCTTGAAAAGGCTACGCCGCCATCCGTTGCGGAGACAACTCCTCCAACAAGTTCACCGTGCGGAGCATGTTTCCCGTGGCGTCGTAAAATTGGACGATGCCGATCTCCACCAGCCACATCGCCATGCAGCCGTGCGCTTTGTAAGTGCGGGCGGAGTAGCGGCCGTCGTCGATCAGTATCGTTTCGTCGATCTCCCAGGGACCAACAACATCGTAATCGAGATCTTGGAACGTGCGAACAACCAGTTCGCGCACCTCATGCGGCGTCGGCTCCGTCCTCATTTTGGCAACCTCCTGTTGCGCGTGGCGGGGAGCGGCCGAAAAAACAAACTCGCCCGAGGCCGGCCGCCGCCCTTCCCGCCATACTACGGTTAGTCCCCCTTTTCACAAGGAATGGGCGGAAAATGTACTTTTTTCAGACGATAAAATCAAGACCATCGAGGACGCATGCGGGGGGGCAATGCTAGCGTCGATGGCATGTTTCTAGGGGGGTGCCCCGCCGGATGGTTGCTCTTCTTCCGGAAAGCGAATCTCCTTCGCGTCAAGTCGCTGTCGCCAGCGGCGGACCGACTGTTGCCGCCGCGCGGCCGGCTGCTCGGGTTGATAGGCCGCGCCTTGGCCGGTGATGTCCCGCAGGTTCCAGTAGCTCAACACCCTCACGGCCAGCAGATCGTCGTCCAAGCCTCTTACCAAGGCGGCGTCGTCTCCCGCTTGCAGGCCGGTGTTGCCGTATCCCCAGAGCATCCGATACAGTTCGGCGGCCTTTTGAGGATATTGTTTTTCCAAAGTCGCGCGAACGGCGGCCGCGGTCTCGGCGTCGCGGCCGACCGCCGCGCACAACTCCTCCACGTAGTCGGACCAAACCAATTTGGAATCCGAATCGTTCAAGGCCACCACCACGTCGTCGAACTGGCCCAAATAACCCAAACAACGCAACGCCAGCCACTTCACTTCCTTCTGCGGCCGCGAGACGGCCAGCTCCATCAACACCAATCGAGCGAGCCGGTCGGTCGGCAAGGCCTCGGCGATGGCCGGCGACGCCCAGCGGTCCAGGGCCTTCGGCGGAGTCGCTTCAATCCAGGCGGGCATCTGTTTGACATCCATCGGCGCCGAGGTCAAATGCGCGTCGAAATTCACCGCCCGTCCCGCTCCCACCAGCAACGGTTCTCCCGGCTTCCCGTCGATTTCCTCCGTCCACTCGATTCCGCCGGTGGTCGCAAACAACTCGGCGACGATGCTCGCCGGTCCGGTTTCGGGGTTGCTTCCGGGCGGACGGATGCGGCGCACGTCCAAGGCGACCTTCGCCTCGGCGTCGGCGAAGGAAATCGTGCCGCTCCGATTGCCGAAGGCCAACCGCATCCGCGAGCCGGCCTTTCCCAGCGGCATCAGCACCACTCGGCCGTAGAAGACGCGGACGCCCGGCAGTTCCTTTACACTGCTGCCCAGCAACTCGACCCGCGAACCGCCCAGTATTTCCAGCGTAACGCCCATCGTCAGCGCGATCTTCGGCCGATACGTCGGCGGCGCCAACACCTCTTGAGGAATCAGCATCTGGTTGGCCGCAACGCGGATCCAGCCCCCCTCGCTTCCGTTGCTGAGCAACACCTGCTCGCTCGACATCAAGCGCCCCAACGGCTCCGGCGGCAATGGCTCGGCAGGCGCAGTCGGCGCCTCGGGGGGAGTTTCCGACGAGGATTCCGAGGGCGTCTTTGATTCGGCTTCCTCGGGCGCGGGAGTGACCGGAGGAATCTCCGCCGCGGCCGGCGGCGGCTCGTCGGCGATGGGGGGCGTCTCGGCCGGTTGATCCGGCTCCGCCCGTTCGGACGGCGCCGCCGGCGGCGGAGACGCCGGCTCCGGCTCAACCTTCTCGGCGGGAGAAGCATCCGCTGCAACAGTCTCTGGGACGGCCGTCGCAACGTCCTCTGCTTGCTCGCCGCCTTCCGCCTCCGGTCCGCGATCCGCCGGCTCGGGCGGCGCGGAAATCACTCCCATACGAGCCAGAAAGTCTCCCGGCGGCGTGCCCGGCTCCAGCCAACCGACGACCTTAAAAACCACGCCCGCAATGCATACCGCCAGCAATACCGCCGCGGCAATGGACCACCAAGGCGTTCTCTTTCGCGGCTCGCGGAGATACTCGGGCACGGTCGGCCTTGGACGCGGCTTTCGCTCCTTGGCCTCGACCGTGTCCGTGGATTCCGGCCCCAGATCCAAGCTGGGCGGCGCGTCCATGCCGGGCATGGCGAGCGTCGAGTGCGTGCCCGGAGTCGGCGGAGGCACGCCCCTCGCCGCCTGGTCCTTGAGTCCATACATCCTTTGTCGGGCGGCAGTGTCCACCTCGGCCGTCTCGCCCAATACCAGCGTGAGAATCTGGTGCGACGCGGAGACCTCAGCCAAATGGATATCGGAATCGAGACAAACCTTCTCGAAATCGGTCACGCGTTCGGAGGCCAGCGTGTTGTCGAGATACTCGGCCACGGTGTTCGGATCGAGACCCGGACCGCGGTCGCCAAGACTCGGCGCCCCCAGCCGCAGCCGCCGCATGGCGTCGCGTATCCGATGCACCAGACTGACGGCGTATTCGCTTTCTTCGATCTTCTTGCCAAGTTCCTCGGCATCGCCCGGCTCGAGGATTCCGTCCAGATAGGCCAACAGTGTCCGCAGGGTAAGTCGCATGATTAGTCCTCCTACCCTGGTTAGTGTCGCGGCGGAGGGAAATCCGTGCAAGATTCCTCTAAACAACGGCCTGCCAATAGGTTGCGCCACGTAATAAATGCTAATAACTGGACTTTTGCAAATTTATCCCCTCTCCCTTGGGGGGTGGGGTTGGGGGTGAAGGCATGGGGGAAATCGCGCAAGCAAGTCAAGGCGTTTTATGGCCGCAAGCCCTCACCCTAGCCATCTCCCGGAGGGAGAGGGGACTTTCATTTTCAAATTTGCAAAAGTCCAGTAATAATATGGGCTTGGTACGCTGCTCCTCCATTCAGAAAAAAGGAAAAAAGCCAAGGACAGAGGATGAGGGTGAGAGACGGTCGGAGGGAAAAAATCGGTTTATACGGTCCAGGGCGGGTGACGCTCGGCGTATTCTATTTCGTGACCGCACTTCTTGCAGCGATATAGCATGATCCGGCCTAAGAGCTTGTCTTTGCTGGTCGAGACGAGTTCCATTGCAAACCATTTTCCGCAATTTGGGCAGATTCGCATTCCGCCCGGCTGCAACGGTTCGGACAAAATTTTCGTTGCGCGCAACGACGGTTTGACATCAACGTTTCGCTTTCCCAATCGACACCCCCTTGGTAAGCGTTCACGGGGGACTGTCCCCCTCGGCGGTGAAAGGGACAGGCACATTTTTCGCCCTTAAAAGGACGAAAAAATGAGCCAGTCCCCGCCCCGTGAACGGTTACGTTTTATTTATCATGCGGCGGCCGGTCAACCCACCCTATCAGTGGACCGATGAAAACGGATACAGGCACCGCAATCGGTAGTGGTTTTCGTTGCGTAACAATATAAGGGATTGCGGAGCCGGTCCCCGTTTTCATCACGCCACCCTATCAGGCCGAATCGAGATACGGCACAATATTCGCCGGGCAACGAACTGGATTTCGTTTCTCCCCCGGATTAATTCTTGAGATTGAACGTGCCCGCGGCGATCGGTAGGATGCAGCTTGCCTGAGACTCCGGCCGGTGAAATTGAGCCGTCAGCCTTCGGCTTTGCGACGACTGACCGCTGATTGCCACCAAGGAGGGGTAGCGGGGGGGGTTAATTTGGAAAAATGAAGTTTTGATGACCAACTGCAATGGCGGGGGAATTGCGGGATATTACCGTTGATTTCCGCCGCCCTCACGCCCGTCTACCACCGTTTAGCGGGTGAGTGGGGTATTGTCGGACCTCAACAATAAAACGGTCGATAGTTTTCATGCCGGACTTTTATGTTCACGTCGGCGGCGAGGGACTGGGCTTCCGCGCCTCGCACTTCATCGTCTGGAACAGCGGCGGCTGCGAACGGCTGCACGGCCACGCATACCGCGTGGCGGCGGAGGTCCACGGCCCGTTGGGCGATGACCAATTCATCCTCGATTTCCTCGTCGTCCGCGACATGTTGAAAAACATCCTGGCCGAGTTGGACCATCGCGTTCTCTTGCCCGCCAAATGTCCGAACCTCGAAATCTCGGTCGAATCGGGCCGGGTGGCGGTCGTAATCGCCGGCCGCCGCTGGGAGTTTCCCGAAGGAGATTGTCTGTTGCTGCCGATCGCCAACACGACCACTGAGCGGCTGGCCGAATACGTCGCGCGGCTGCTCGTCGAGTCGCTGGCATCGCTCGGCGGGAGCAAGCCAACGCTGGTTCGCGTGGAGATCGGCGAGGGCGAGGGCTGCTCGGCCGCCTGCGAGTTGTCCGTATAAAGCCGTTGCCGGCTGTCGCGGCGCCACCCGTGGCGCGACCGCCGGTCGCGGCTTAATAACTAAAGATCGCTGGGACAAACCGCCGATAATGGCCCACGACTATTCGTGCGCCGGGAATATGCGCCATGGGCACCGCCGATCTTCGCAAAGCCGCCATCGTGTTGCTGAGCCTGCCCGGGCAAAGGGTTGGTGAACTGCTCGAACGCATGGCGCCCGACCAGGCGGCGGCGGTGGGAGAGGAAATTGCTCGGCTCGGACGGCTCGACCCCAGCGAGCAAGCGGCGGCGATCGAGAGTTTCATCTCCGCCGCGCGGCCGAAACAACCCGCGATGAGGGAGCCGCCTCCGTTCGAATTTCTGTACGGCGCGAAGCCGAGGGAACTGGCCGCGCTTTTGGAGGACGAACTGCCGCAGACGATCGCCGCGGTCCTTTCCCATTTGCCGGTCGAGCAGGCGGCAAAAACGCTCGACGCCCTGCCGGAGGAGCGTCAAGCCCCGGTCGTCCGCCGCATGGCCGAAATGGATTGTCCCGACGAAGAAGTGATGCGGGAATTGGCGGCCGCGATTCGACGCCGATTGCCGGCCGAACAGGACAATCAATCCGCCGGGGGCATCCGCAACGTGGTGAAAATGCTCGGCGCGATGCGTCCGGCCGGCGAACGACGCTTGCTCGGCGAATTGGCCCAAGCGGACCCCGATCTGCACTGGAAAATCCGCCGCGCGATGTTCGGGCCGGATGTGGCCGCTTTGCAAATCCACCAACCGGCCGCGTAAGCGGTCGGCCCTCTGCAAGTTGGGCCGGCAGTTGAACTGCCACCCCAACGATAAACGCGTAAGCGGACGGCTCTCCAAGATACTCCCCTTTCCCCGGCTATTTTCTGCTGCTACCATGTTCGGCATGGCCCAGACCCCAATGATGAAACAGTACGAAGAGGCGAAGCGGGCGTGTCCCGACGCGCTGTTGCTGTTTCGCATGGGCGATTTTTACGAGATGTTTCACGACGACGCGCGGACCGCAGCGCGGGTCTTGAACCTCGCCCTGACGAGCCGCGAAAAAGGGGCCGGCGCGACGGCCATGGCCGGCTTCCCGCACCACCAACTGGAAAGCTATCTGGGCAAACTGATCGCCGCCGGAATGAAAGCGGCCGTTTGCGACCAGGTCGAAGACCCGAAAACGGCCAAGGGACTGGTCCGCCGCGAGGTTACGCGGATCGTCACGCCCGGCACGGTGACCGACGACGCGCTGCTGGATCCCCGCGAGAACAACTACCTCGCGGCAGTCTCTCCCGGCGAACCGGCCGGATTGGCTTGGGTCGAGTTATCCACCGGCCGCTTCATGGCGGCCGGATTTCCCGCCGGGCGGTTGCCCGACCAACTCGCCCGGATCGGACCGGCCGAATGTCTGCTGGCCGAATCGGCTCCTCCGCCGGGTACGGAGTTGGACGAACGGACGATGGTTACCCGCCGACCGGATTGGGCCTTTTCACCGCAAACCGCCGCCGATGCGTTGTCGAAGCATTTCGGCGTCTCGGGCATGGAAGGTTTCGGGTTCTCGGACGACGAGGCGGACCGGCGGGCGATCTGCGCCGCCGCGGCGGTGCTCGATTATCTCGCCGAAACGCAGAAAAGCTCGCTGGAGCACATCGACCGGCTGACGCCCTACCGCGCCTCCGGCACGTTGGAGATCGACCAATCGAGCCGCCGCAGTTTGGAGATCGGCCGCACGATCCGCGACGGTCGCCGCGAGGGATCGCTGCTGTGGGTGCTCGATCGGACGCGGACGCCGATGGGCGCCCGGCTGCTGGCCGAATGGGTCGCCAATCCGCCCACCGACGCGGCGTCGATCCGCGCCCGGCACGACGCCGTCGAGGAACTGCTCGGCAACCCGTCGCTCTCGGCGGAGTTGGGCGAATTGCTACGGCGGATGTACGACATCGAGCGGCTGCTGACTCGCGCCGCCACCGGCCGAGCGAGTCCCCGCGATTTGAGCTTCCTGGGGCGAACGCTAAAATCCCTGCCTGGTTTCAAGGCGAAGATCGCCGGACGAAAAAGCGCGCTGCTTTGCGAACTGGAAGCGGCCGTTGACCTCTGCCCCGAGCTGCGCGCCGCCTTGGAATCGGCGCTGGCCGACGATTGCCCCCTGACGAGCCGCGAGGGCGGTTTCATTCGCGAAAGATTCAGCGCGGAACTGGACGCCCTGCGCGAGTTGGCCCACGGAGGCAAGCGGTGGATCGCCGGATACCAGGCGGAGGAAACCCGTCGGACGGGCATCTCCAGCCTGAAGGTCGGCTTCAACCAAGTCTTCGGTTACTACATCGAGGTGACCAACTCGCACCGCGACAAAATCCCGCCCGAATACATCCGCAAACAGACGCTCAAAAACGCCGAGCGATACATCACGCCCGAACTGAAAGAGTACGAAGAGAAGGTGTTGACGGCCGACGGCCAGGCGAAGGAGTTGGAATGCAAGTTGTTCCAGGACTTGCGCGGGATCGTCGCGGCCGACCGCCGCCGTTTGCAGGCGACCGCCGCGGCGATTGCCGCGATCGACGTGCTTGTCGGTCTGGCCGATCTGGCCCGGGCGCGGAACTACTGTCGGCCGGAAATCGTCGAGCAGCCGGTGTTGCGGATCATGGACGGGCGCCACCCGGTGTTGGACGTGATCGAGCCGGACGGGAAATTCGTGCCGAACGATACGGTGGTCGGGGATTGCGAAGTATCGCTCCCCTCTCCCGCAAGCGGCAGAGAGGCCGGGGGTGAGGGTGGCCAACCACAGCCGCCGGACGCCCTCGCCCTAACCCTCTCCCAAACGGAGAGGGGACCGAGCGGTGGCACGATTCTACTGGTCACCGGGCCGAACATGGCCGGCAAGAGCACGTACATTCGCCAGACGGCGCTGCTGACGTTGATGGCGCAGATCGGCAGCTACGTCCCCGCCCGAGAGGCGACCGTCGGCGTGGCCGACAGGATATTCGCCCGGGTCGGGGCCAGCGACGAGTTGACCCGCGGGCAGAGTACGTTCATGGTCGAGATGATCGAGACGGCCCGGATACTCAACTCGGCCACCCGGCGGAGCCTGGTGATCCTCGACGAGATCGGCCGCGGCACGAGCACCTACGACGGCATCTCGCTAGCCTGGTCGGTGGTGGAACACCTGCACGAGCGGATCGGCTGTCGCACGCTCTTCGCCACGCACTATCACGAACTGACCGATCTGGAGCAATCGCTGCCGGGCGTGAAGAACCTAAACGTGGCGGTGCGCGAATGGGGCGAGCGGGTGATATTCCTACACAAGATCGTGCCCGGCGCGGCCGACAAGAGTTACGGAATACACGTCGCCCGGCTGGCGGGCGTGCCCCGCGAGGTGGTCCGCCGCGCGAAAGAAGTGTTGGCCCAACTGGAAGAAGGGCACCTGGACGCCTCGGGCCGCTCGAAAATCGCCCTCCATCCAGATCGGCCGAAAGGCGCCGGAGGACAACTGACGCTTTTCGGACCGGTCGAGCATCCGTTGCTCGACGAGTTGCGGCGGACCGATCTGGACCGGCTGACCCCGATCGAGGCGTTGCAGCGGATACAGCAATGGCAGGAGTCGTTGAAGGATGAGACGAGGCGAAGTGCAAAATGAACGCAGATTCGGCCCATGACCGCCTCGCCGCGATAAGCCCCCACGCCTGGATGCTAGATCCGAACATCGCCTTTCTCAACCACGGCTCGTTCGGCGCGTGCCCCAGCGCCGTATTGGAGCGTCAGCAAGAATTGCGCGTGGAGATGGAACGCGAGCCGGTCGAGTTCTTCGTGCGGAAGATGCCGGCGCTGGTGGACGGGTCGCGGGCCGCGCTGGCCGAGTTGATCGGCGCCGAGCAATCCGATCTGGTCTTCGTCCATAACGCGACGGCCGGAGTTAACGCCGTTTTGCGTTCGCTTCAGTTCCGTCCCGGCGACGAGATACTCGTCACCGCACACGACTATAACGCCTGTCGCAACGTCGTTCGCAACGTCGCCGAGAGGGCGCGGGCGAAAGTCGCGGTCGTCGAAGCGCCGTTGCCGATCGCCTCTCCGCGTCAAGTGGTCGAGGCCGTATTGGAACGAGTCACTCCGCAAACACGGCTGGTCGTGCTCGATCACATTACCAGTCCAACGGCGTTGATTTTTCCGATCGAGGAGTTGGTCCGCGAGTTGGACGATTGGGGAATAGACGTGCTAGTCGACGGCGCCCATGCGCCGGGCATGGTTCCGCTCGACGTGCGACGGATCGGGGCGGCCTATTACACGGGCAATTGTCACAAATGGCTTTGCGCGCCAAAGGGAGCGGGCTTTCTGCACGTTCGACCCGACCGGCAACAGGGCATACAGCCGCCGATCATCAGCCACGGCTGGAACCGGCCCCGCGCGGGCTACACGCCGATGCAGGACGGTTTCGATTGGCCGGGCACGTTCGACCCTTCCGCCTGGATTTGCGTGGGCGAGGCGATTCGGTTTGTCGAATCGTTGATGCCCGGCGGTTTACCCGCCTTGATGCGGCGAAATCACGACCTGGCGATGTTCGGCCGAAGGGTGCTCTGTGAACGCTTGGGATTGGAGCCGGTCGGTCCCAAGGAAATGCTCGGCTCGATGGCGGCGGTCCATCTCCACGACGACGATTCGGCGCCGCTCGATCCGAGCGAACGGGACATGCTCTACGGCGACACGCGGCGTCACGACCGGCTGTTGGATCGGTTCGGCATCGAGGCGCCGTTTTATCATTGGCCGTCGCCGCCGCGGATGCTTTTGCGGATTTCCGCCCAAGCCTACAATTATCCGGCGCAGTATGAACGGCTGGCCGAGGCGCTGCCGGGATTGGCAGTCCTCGATGCTCCAAAGCGATGACCGCTCGCGGCGTCGCCTCGAAAGTCGTTGGTTGACAAGACGTTGCGGCCGCGGAAATTGATCTGGACTTGCGGGGCCAATTTATGGATACTTCCGCCCCCATTTTCCTTTTCACTTTCGCGGCGAGCAACATTATGAAGTCTTTTTTTAGTTCAGTCGGCCGGTTGCGCCGCTGGGGCCGTTGGCCGCTGGCGTTGCTGGCGTTGGTTGTGGCGTTGGGTATTTCCGGTTGCAAGTCTTGGGATTGGGACGGAGGTCGCGGCGAGGGTTTCCCCGACGATGATATGTCCGCGTCCGTGCGCGACGCCCGGTCCGTCGAGGCGGGCAATGGCGGCGGCGATGAAGCCAGTTGGTTTGTCACCGAGAAAGGCCGTCAGATCGACCGCGACCTGCGCAGGCAATAGTCGAACCCGCCGCTCGTGGAAGTCTCGATCCATACGCGGCCTTCGGCCCTCTCTCCCGGCTCAGGTTCCTTCTGCGCGGCAATTTTGGTATGCTTATAGCTGCGCTTGTGGCCTGCTTGCTCTTGGGTGGCGCTGGCGTCTCGCCGGTGTCGGCAATTAGCACCGGCGAGACGTCGGCGCCAATCCACCGCCGGTAATATGTATTCAATGGAGGGACTCATGTCCAAGACGGTAAAACTGTTTGATGAAGTATGCCAGCACGCCCGACGCACGGCAACGTTGGCCTCGATCAACGAACTGCTCGGTTGGGACGAACGGACGATGCTGCCCCCCGGCGGCGCGGAACACCGGGCCGATCAATCCACGCTCCTGGCTGGAATGATTCATCAACGTTGGATCGACGAGAAGTTCGGCGAACGACTCGAAGAACTCTCCGCGCGTTTGTCGGAGGAAAATGGGGCCGACGCCGCCGTGGTGGTCCGGCGACTGAAACGACAGCGCGATAAAAAGGTAAAGCTGCCTCAGTCGCTCGTCGAAGAGTTGGCGCGGACGGCGATCCTCGGCCAACAGGCGTGGCAGGCGGCCCGGGAAAAAAACGATTTCCCCGCCTTCCGGCCGCTGCTGGAACGGACTATCGAGTTGAAACGCCAACAGGCCGAGGCCCTTGGATATCCGCAATGTCCATACGACGCACTGCTCGACGAGTTCGAGCCGGAGGAGCTGACGGCCAACGTAGGCCCGGTGTTGGAAAAGCTCCGAGAAGAGTTGGTTCCCTTGGTCACGGCCATCGGGCAGAGCGGACGCAAGCCCGACTGCTCGATCCTGCACCGCGGCTATCCGGTGGAGGTCCAGGACCGCTTCGCCCGCGAGGCGGCCGCGGCGATCGGGTTCGATTTCAAGCGGGGCCGGCTGGACGTCACCGCGCACCCGTTTTGCTGCACTCTAGGGCCGGGCGACTGTCGGATCACCACGCGGTTCTACGATGATTTTTTCAACGCGGCCTTTTTCGGCGTCTTGCACGAGGCGGGGCACGGACTCTACGAGCAGGGACTGCCGGTAGAACAATACGGGCTGCCCACCGGCGAGGCCGTCTCGCTGGGCATCCACGAATCGCAGTCCCGCTTGTGGGAAAACCTGGTCGGACGCAGCCGGGCGTTTTGGACGCACTACTATCCGCTGGCTCAAAAGCATTTCCCAGCCGCGCTGGGCGACGTGGCGGCGGACGATTTCTTCTTCGCCGTCTGCGAAGTGCGCCCTTCGTTGATCCGCGTCGAGGCCGACGAAGCAACCTATAATCTGCACATCCTGGTACGCTTCGAGTTGGAGCAGGCGTTGCTCGATGGAGACCTGCAAGCGGCCAACCTGCCGGGCGCGTGGAACGAAAAGTATCAGCAGTATTTGGGTCTTGCCCCTCCCAACGACAGCGAAGGAGTGTTGCAGGACGTCCATTGGAGCGCGGGGATGATAGGATATTTTCCCACCTACTCGCTAGGCAATCTCTACGCGGCCCAGTTTTTCAACCAGGCGGAAACCGACTTGGGCGGCCTCGACGAGCATTTCGCCCGAGGAGAATTCGGCCCGCTGTTGAATTGGCTCCGCGAGAATATCCATCGCCACGGCCAGCGCTATACGGCGGCGGAGTTGGTCGAGCGTGTCACCGGTCGGGGGCTGTCGGCCTCCCCGTTGGTCGAACACTTGCGATCGAAACTCGGATCGTTGTATGAACTATAGCGGTTCAAGCTATAATGAATATCTACGATTGATTCGGCCGAATAAGTCCAAAGCCCGCCGGTTGCGTTCCGTGGGCTTGAGGTCTAATGATGATTTCCAACTGCCCGCGCTGTCAGAAACCGGTTTCCATTCCGCCGCGAGTGGATTCTTCGGCGATGGTGCGTTGTCCTTTATGCGAGGCGGAATACGCTCTAAGCGAGTCCTTGGCGTTGGCCCCGCCCGAGTTGATACCGCTGACCGCCGCGACGGAGCGCGGGCCGACGGATGGCGGAGAAAATGTATCGTTGCAGAACGAGGCCGCCTTAGTGGCCGAACAGTATTCCGCCGCGCCGTCGGCCGGATTGCGGCGACGAAAACAGAAGTCGGGACCGCAAATGTTGTTCGAGGTGGTCGCCGGCGGACTGGCCGGCTGCCTAGTGGCCTACTATGCCTTGGCGTTTTATTTCGGTCCACAGTTCCACCGGGTCGGCCTGCCGAAGCTCCCCCTGCCGTTCATTTCCTGGATTACCGCCGAACCGAATAAGGCCCGCGAAGGCGAAGCGACTTCCTCAAGCAAAAAACCGTTCCATGCAGGAGCGTTCGCGACCAACCAACCCTTCTTCGTCGAATCATGGAGGCCGCCTTTTTCCCCTTATTCTTAGTAATTCTTAGCGATGCTTGATTATCCGCCACCAGGAACGACAACCCGTGCGCCGCGTATTTCCACAGCCATTGGCGGGGTGCGCCGAATCCAAACCGGAAGGGGACTTGAAAAAAGTTTTAGATATCATACATTTTATTAGGTTGAAAACATAATGTCTGGAGCGCCGCTCCAGACGGTGCTTTATTGAGGATCTGCTTTGATCTGCATGCCGTCGTCGAAGATCGTTCCCTTGCAGCAGCTTTCCGCCCGGCGGAGCGCGCGAATCGCCGAAATATCGGGACCGGCCGACCACGTGCATCGGCTCGCGGAATTCGGCCTCCGCGACGGCGTGAAGATTGAGATGTTCCGGCCGGGCAATCCCTGCATTATCCGCATGGGAGGCGGCAAGATTTGTCTCCGCGCCGACGATTCGCTGCGGGTGATGGTCGAGCCGACCTAATCCGTTTCTCAAACATTGAGCGTGATTTGAAAAATGGGCGCCGCGACGGGATGGAGGCGGCTGGACAACGCGGCTTATTACCCATGATCTCCACCGCCAAAACACGCCCCTTCACCATTGCACTGGTCGGCAATCCGAACACGGGCAAATCGACCCTCTTTAGCGGCCTGGTCGGCGTGCATCAGCACGTGGGTAATTATCCGGGCGTGACGGTCGAGAAAAAGATCGGCGAAACCGCTTTTGCCGGACTGCCGTTCGAGGTGGTCGACCTGCCGGGCCTCTACAGCCTCGCGCCCCGTTCGCGGGACGAAATGGTGGTGGTCGATTTGCTGCTGGGCCGCATGCGCGGCGCCACGGCCGTCGACGCGGTGGTCTGCATCGTCGACGCCTGCAACCTTCAGCGAAATCTCTACCTCGTCAGCCAAGTGTTGGAACTTGGCTCGCCCGTCGTACTGGCGTTGAACATGCTCGATCTGGCTGAACGGCGTGGGATTCGCATCGACACGGCGCGTTTGCAGAGGCAATTGGGCGTTCCGGTCGTTCCCATTCAAGCCAACCGCCGAATCGGACTGCCGCGGCTGATGGCCGTATTGGCCGACATGGTTGTCGGTGGGATAGCGGACGGCAACGCGACGCTTGGCAAAGCCCACCCGTTGCAACGGATGGGCTTGAAGGACAACATGTTCTGCAACATCTTTCCCGATAGGTGCTTGCATTGCCCGGCGAACCTCCAGCCGCAAGATTGCGATGCGGATGCAGCCGTGGCAACGGAATTTACCTCGGCTCCCGCCGCCGTCCGCCATGCTCCCTTGCCCGAGGAGTTCGAGGCCGAAGTCGCTGCCCTCGAAGCTGAACTGGTCGAGCGGTCCAATCCCGCAATCGGCGGTTGCTGTCCCCGCTGCCTGGTGCGAAGACTCCTGCTGGACGCCAACGGATACTTGCAGCGAACGCTGTTGATCGATGTGGATGGACATTGGGCCGGACGCATCGCGGAGGCGCGCCGGCGGTTGGCCGCGGCCGGCTTGCCGGTCCCGGCCCTCGAGACCTCCGCCCGATTCGCATGGGCGGAACGTGTACTGGAGGGAGTGCTATTCGACTCGGGCAGCCGCGCCGCGACCGCCAGCGACCGGATCGACCGCGTGCTAACCCACAGATTTTGGGGAACGATGATTTTCGCTGTGGTGATGTTGGTCGTCTTTCAATCGGTATTCGTCTGGGCGCAGCCGGCGATGGAATGGATCGAATCGCTCACCGGCGCCGTCGGCGGCTGGGTTGAGGCGCGGATGACCGAAAGCGCCCTGCGGAGTCTGACGGTCGACGGGGTGATCGGCGGCGTGGGGGCCGTGCTCATGTTTCTGCCGCAAATCCTCGTCCTTTTCGCCTTCCTCGCCCTGCTGGAAGATTGCGGATACATGGCCCGGACCGCTTTCCTCATGGATCGTTTGATGTCCCGCGTGGGCCTTAGCGGCAAGTCGTTTATTCCGCTGCTTTCCTCGTTTGCCTGCGCCGTG
This sequence comes from Pirellulales bacterium, assembly GCA_016928165.1. Classification (GTDB taxonomy): domain Bacteria; phylum Planctomycetota; class Planctomycetia; order Pirellulales; family Thermoguttaceae; genus JAHIKV01. Next base: position 18,151 of record JAFGLH010000205.1, read on the forward strand.
CCGGGAATCATGGCCGCGCGGGTGATCGAAAACGAGCGGGACCGCCTGACGACGATCCTGGTTGCGCCGCTGTTGACCTGCTCGGCCCGACTACCGATCTACGCCATGTTGATCGCCGCTTTCGTTCCGGCGCGGCGTCATTTTGGCGGATTGTTGAACCTGCAAGGTCTAACGCTTGCCAGCCTGTATTTGCTGGGAATCGTGGCGGCGGTCGCCTTCGCCACGCTTTTCAAGCGGACGCTGCTCCGCGGAGCGACCCCGCCGTTCGTGATGGAATTGCCCGCCTACAAATGGCCCTCGCCGCGAACGGTGTTTATGAGGATGTTCGAGCGGGGGTGGATATTTGTGCGCTGCGCCGGCACGCTGATCCTGCTGGTGTCGGTCCTGGTTTGGGCGGCGCTGTATTTTCCCCACGACCCGAACGCCACGCCCCAAGAGCAACAGCGGCAAAGCTATCTGGGCCAAGCCGGGCAGGTGATCGAGCCGGTCGTCCGGCCGCTGGGATGGGATTGGCGAATCGGTTGCGCCGCGATCGCCTCCTTGCCGGCCCGCGAGCTGGTTGTGGCCACGCTGGGCGTGATGTACAACGTCGAAGACGATCTCGACCCGGACGACGAGCGCTGGTCGGAGAGACTGAAAAAAGTCACCTGGGACGGCACGGACCGGCCGGTTTACAATCTTCCCGTGGCTCTTTCGATAATGGTCTTTTTTGCCCTTTGCTGTCAATGCGCGGCCACGCTGGCGGTGATCCGCCGCGAGACTAATAGTTGGCGTTGGCCGGCGTTCACCTTCGCGTACATGACCGTCCTGGCCTATGTGGGGGCACTGGTCACGTACCAGGTGGGCACTTGGCTGGCCGGATGAACGTCGAGGTCAATCCGCTAAGCAGTTGTTCAAAAACAACTTCGGTATTTTCATGCCGACCGCCCTCACCCCTGCCCCTCTCCCGCTTGCGGGAGAGGGATACTATTATTGGACGGCGGCTACGTCAGCTTGTGCTTCTTCAACTTGCGGGCCAACGTGGCGCGGTGGACCTGCAACAGCCGGGCCGCCTTGCGCTGGTTGGAATCGGCCAAATCCATCGCCTGAACGATTGCCCGGCGCTCCAGCTTCTTCAGACTAAGTTCGTCGGGTGCAACCTCCTCGCGCGGCGATTCCGCTTCGACCAGCAACATTTCCGCAAGCACCTCCGGCTCCAGCCCGGTGGCGAAAAGCCGCTCTACCCAGGCGGCCAACTCGCGGACGTTGCCCGGCCAAGGATAGCACATCAGTACGCTCCGGACGGCCGAACTGATCGCCGGCGACGGGGAATCGTAGCGCCGGGCGTAATGCTCGCAGAAGTGATCGAGCAAGGGGGGGATGTCCTCCGGGCGGTCGCGCAGCGGCGGGACAGTCACCCGCACGATGTTCAACCGATAATACAAATCTTTGCGGAACTCGCCCCGCCGCACCATTTCGCGGAGGTCGCGATTGGTGCCCGCGATGAAGCGGGTATTCACCTTCACCGGGATGGGGTGTCCGACCGGCATCACCTCTTGTTCCTGGATGACGCGGAGCAGTTTTGGTTGCAGGTTGTAGGGTATTTCGGCCACTTCGTCGAGGAACAGAGTGCCGCCGTCGGCCGTGCGGACCAGACCTAACATGTGTTGCTCCGCGCCGGTGAACGCGCCGCGGACGTGGCCGAAGAATTGGCTCTCGAACAACGAGGGACTGATGCCGGCGCAGTTGACGGGAATCATGGGTTGATTCCAACGCCGGCTTTTTGCAGACAACCTTCGGGCCAACAACTCCTTGCCCGTGCCGCTCTCGCCTTCCAGAAGTACGCAGCAATCGCTACTGGCGACACTGTCGATTAGACGAAGGACTTCCCGAATCGCTTTTGAGACTCCGACGATTCGAGGAAGGCGCGCTTCCTGAGTAGACAAATCCATAATGATACGCAGCCTTCTCTCTAGACGAGGATACTCTCGCTGCCTCCATAAAGTACTTGACCACCCGAAACGACAAGCTATACACACCTACCCCAGCAACCGCTATCCTTACGGCTTGCTACCCGCCCCTAAAAATACCAATCTAGCCGATAATTTAGGCGAGTCAATGGGTTGAATGTGTAAAATTGGTAAGAAATAAGGAAAGTGCAAACGCAAGGAAAGCATTACTTACCCCCCCATGCCTGGGGTGGCAATCGTGATTAGGCAGTTCCAGTGAAGTTGAGAGCAAGACCTGATTCTATTCTATCCAACCGCCTCCCAAAACCCTTTCTCCGTCGTAACACACGGCTGCCTGACCGGGAGCCACGCCGAAACACGGCCCGTCGAAGCGAACGCTGAACCTCCCCCCCGGCAACCGCTCGACCGCGGCCTCGGCGGGTCGGCTGCGATAGCGAATCTTTACTTGTGCGCGAAAGCTGATGGCGTTTTCACCGGCCGCCAAAGCTGCCGGCCCTTCCGCCAACCAATTGGCCCCGGAAGCGGTCAGCTCCCGCCGTGCAAGTTCATCGCGGGCGCCGATCACCACACGGCGCGAATCGGCCTCGATCCGCACTACGTATTTAGGTTCGCCGAAGGCCAGCCGCAGCCCTTTACGCTGCCCGACGGTGAACCGTTCGATCCCGTCGTGTCGTCCCAGCGGCGTGCCGTCGGTGGCGACAATTTCGCCCGAGGTATCGACGTTTCCCAGTCGTTGGCGGACGAATCGGGCATGTTCTCGAGGGGGAATGAAACAGATTTCCTGGCTGTCGCGTTTCGCCGCCACACGGAGTCCCAGTCGTTCGGCGATCCTCCTGATTTCTTCCTTGCGGTGCTCGCCGACGGGGAAGATCAACCGGGACAATAACTGTTTGCGAATGCCGAATAGTGCGTAAGATTGGTCTTTCGACTGGTCGCGGCCGCGGCAGAGGGCGATATTGTGGCAAAAGGGGACAGTACCCACTTGTGCGCATCGCCCTTCGGACCGTTCCGGCAAATTGGGACTGTCCCCTTTTGCCGCCAGCGGCGTCAGCCGCGCGTGATGGCCGGTGGCCACGTACTCCGCGCCGATTTCGTCGGCGACGTCAAACAGCTTGCCGAACTTCAGCCGCGCATTGCAGACGATGCACGGGTTGGGCGTGCGCCCGGCGGCGTATTCGCCGACGAAATAATCGACGATTTGATCGAAGTCCCGCCGGAAGTCCACGGTTTGGAAGGGGATGCCAAGCAGATCGGCCACGCGCCGCGCGTCGGCCACGTCTTGCGTGACTGGTTGGCAACGCGTCCTACGTTCCTGCCCATGTAGCATGAACACTCCGACCACATCATATCCCTGCTCGCGGAGCAGCCAGGCCGCCACGCTGCTGTCGACGCCGCCCGACATGGCTAAGACCACTCGTGCCACGGTAGTAATTCCGGTGGAGAAGCCGGAACATAAAAGTCGTCAAAAATTACACCGTACAAATTAGGTAACCGTTCACAGGGGACTGTCCCGATTTTCGCGGTTCACCGCGAAAATGGGACTGTCCCCCTCGGCGGTGAAGGGGACAGGCAC
>JAFGLH010000206.1 GCA_016928165.1 Pirellulales bacterium
GTGCCTGTCCCCTTCACCGCCGAGGGGGACAGTCCCATTTTCGCGGTGAACCGCGAAAATCGGGACAGTCCCCTGTGAACGATTACTAGTGGATAGCTTCGATAAATAGAAAAATACTTTTATTGCGAACCGCAAGCGGCAATCCGAACTGAAAGATTATGCAAACTCTAACCACTGCCCACTACTCCCCCCAGCGCTGAATCAACGTATTGGGAATCTCCAACTGATCGCATATTCGGGAGACGATGAAATCGACCAGGTCGCTGATCAGTTTCACGCCGTGATAGAAGCCGGGCATCGCCGGCAGAACGACAGCCCCCAACTCGGCGGCGCGGCGCATGTTGTCGAGCTGCACGAGCGAGAGCGGCGTCTCGCGCGGGACCAGCACCAACCGGCGGCGCTCCTTCATGTGGACCTCGGCCGCGCGGTGGATCAGGTTCGTGCTCGCGCCGTGGACGATCGCGCTGAGCGAGCCGAACGAGCAGGGGCAGACAACCATGCCGTCGGTCGGGAACGATCCGCTGCCGATCGGAGCCGAAATGTCTTCCCAGTGGTGATAGTGGAGTCCGCCCTGCTCGCCCATCGCCACGCCGAGCACGTTGCTCGAATCGCTGGAGATGCCGGCCATGCTCCGCAGGACTTGCAGCTTGGGATCGCGCAGGACCGCGCCGCTGTCGAGCATCATCATCGCGGGATTGAAATTGTCGAGATCGACCGAAAGATCGAGTTCATGTTCGAGCACCTCGGCCGCCGCCCGGCTAATGGTCAGGTGGATATCGCAACCGGCGGCCAGCAGCACCTCCAACAATCGCACGCCGTAGGTCGCTCCGCTCGCACCGGTTATGGCCACGACGATGTTGTGTTTCATGGTTTACCTCGGGTGAGAGGGGAGAGAGGAGAGATGAGAGAGGAGAGGGAAAATGCAATATAAGATTTTCGTTTTCCCATCACTTACCCTCCTCTCTCCTCTTTTATTCCAACGTACAAACTCGCCACGCCGAAAGTGAAGCGATAACACCTCACCTCGGTCAATCCCGCCGCCCGCATCCGCTCGGCCAGCGCCTTGCCTTGGGGGAATTGCGCGACGCTATCGGGAAGATAATTGTAAGCGGACATCGAGTTTCGGGCCAGTGCCTGGCCGATTCGGGGCAACAGGCGGTGGAAATACCATCCGTAGAGCTTTCCCAACGGCCATGCGGCGGGGATCGAGAATTCGAGCACCGCCACGCGGCCGCCGGGTAAGCAGACACGCGTCATTTCCCGCAGCCCCGCGTCGGTGTCCGACAGGTTTCGCAAGCCGAACGCCACCGAGACGATCTGAAACACGTCGTCGGGAAACGGCAACCGCAGCGTGTCGGCCTCGATCAAGGAAATTTGCGGATCGGCCCCGGCGCGGCGGCATTTCTTGCGCCCGATCTCAAGCATGGGCAGGCAAAAGTCCGTGCCCACGATATGATTTTTCCCCCGCGACGCCCGCCAATACGCCAGCGTCAAATCGGCCGTTCCGGCGCAGACGTCTAGCATCGGCCCGTCGCCGCGCGGCGGCACGATTTTCGCGGTCCGCCGCCGCCAGCGCCGGTCGATGCCCATCGACAGCAACCGATTTAGCAGATCGTACCGTCCGGCGATTTCGCCGAACATTTTTTGGACTTTGTGGGATGATTTATCGAGTGGCATGACGATATTCATCCATCATGCGTTGGGTCTGCCGCTGTAGGCGTCGTCATCGAGCATCACGATCATCTCGGCAAACGTCATCAGCCGCAATAAAGCGGTCCGAGCGGTTGACGACCTTGGTTTCTGAATCACTTTGCTTTTTCCTCAATTCCTCGCACAACGCATGAACGTTATAATTCGCTTCTCGCGCCAACTCGTCCTTGATTCGCCACAATTCCGTAATGATTTCATCATTCATCGGAAAGTCCTCCCATAAGTTCTTCGGGTGCGCATATTTCAGGGCATGGATATTCCAAAGCGATGCAAACCGCGCGAATCGCCGGTTTTGTCTCAGCGTTGTCGATATGCCGGCAGTTCCAAGTCAACAAGTAGTCGACGCGATGCACGGCGGCAATCGCTATATGGAGCGCGTCTTCCACCGCCGTTTCGGGTAGGGCTCTGCGAGAAATCAGTTGCTCGGCTAATTGCTCGACCTGTTCGTTCACCGCCAACCGCGGCAAGCCGCGCAGCGCGGAGAGACGACGCTCGGCCGCGTCGGGGTTGCCCTTGCCTGCTTTCCGTTCCACCACGGCGGATACAAAAAGGTCGAAACGCCCACGATGATCATGCCGCCATCTATCAGAAATCTGTTGTCGAGCCGAAGCCAACAAGTCCCCAGAAGGACGCGATGTTAGGTAGCTCAGAATAGACGTTTCGATAAATACCGATTTCATAACGCCCCGTTATACAAGTCGCCGTTCAAAAACAACTTCGGTTTTTCATGCCCCAACCACCCTCACCCCCGACCCCTCTCCCGCTTGCGGGAGAGGGGAGTAATTATTGAACGGCCACAAGACTTTCCAATGCCGCAAAAAACACTTCCAACAATGACAAACGAGAGCATCAGTGGATATAGCTTCCCACCCTGTGGAAGCATATCACGCTTTCAGGCCATTCGTCAAGATGAGGAGAGTGCGTCGAAAGGAAAACACTGTTATAACTTCCGCGTGGCGTCGAGCGCCATTCGCTCGCTCAACTCTCCGGTCGGCGGCATCGGATCGTACGGATCGGGAGGAAATCGTTCGGTCGCGACATCCAATTCGGGGCGGAAATTCCTCGTCACGGCCGCAAACACCTGGTCGCGATCGCGCACGTCAACGTCCGCATCGACGACGATCATGGTTTTGGCGAATTGCAACGGCCGCAGCCCCCAGGCTAAGTGGGCGGCGCGGCGGCCCTGGCCAGGATACGTCTTGCGGATCGACACGGCCGCCCAGTGGCGCGCGGCGGCGAACTCTGGCAAATCGTAGTCGACCAACTCCGGCATCACCAATCGCACCAGCGGCAGAAACGCCCGATGCATCGCCCTATCGATCGTGCATATTTCGTGCGGCGGCCGGCCGGGAACGTAGGCCGCGTAGATCGGATTGGCCCGCTGCGTGACGACCGCTACCTGCATTATCCAGGCGGGGCGGGGGCGGGCGAGGTGGCCCAGCGGCGCGAGTCTCGGCCCGGCTTCGACCGCCGGCTCGGACGGATCGACGAAGCCTTCGATAACGATTTCCGCCTCGGCGGGCACTTCGAGGTCCACGCCGCGACAGTCGACCGCGTCGATCGGCTTCTCGCGCAGCAGCCCCGCCAAAGCGCAGACGTCCGCCTCGGCCGGCAGCGGCGCGGCGGCGGCCAACTGAAACGCCGGGTCGCCGCCGATGACGACGGCCAACGGCATTTTTCGCCCGCGCGCGCTATATTCGCTCAACAATCGGGCCTGCTCGTCGATGGCCTCCCAACAAATCGCCAATCGCGAGCGGTCGAGCCGCTGCAAGTCGAATCGTCCCCAAACCGGTCGGTGTGAATCAGGCTCGGCCGTCAAGACCGCCGCCGAATAGATATTGCGGCTCGGTTCATCGGCCGAGCATTTCAACAGCGGCAACTCGCCCAGATCGACGTCGCCGCCGAGTCGGACGATCTGCTGGCAGGCGGCGGCGCGGACCTTACGCGGCGTTGCCTCGCCGAGCGCAGCGGCGTTTTCCTTCAACCGCACGAACCATTTTTTCAGGGCGGAATCGTCCAGCAGTCGAGTAATCCGTTCGGAAATATCCGCCGTTGAATCGACTCCCAAGGCCCGGCATATTCGACCCTCGGAGGCCAGGACGTTTGTGGCCGCCGCCAGATCGGACCCCTTCACCGAGCCGAACAGCAGCGCCGGCCCTCGCGATTGGGCCGATTTTGCGGTGATTTCGGCGATCTCCACGGCCGGATCGACCTGCTCTTCCAGCCGGGTCAATTCGCCCAAACGATCCAACTCCTCAAAAAAATCGGATAAGCAACGGTATGCCATGACGATATTGTAAAGGGTGAAGGCGGTGGGAGGAAGGCGGATTTGGATGGGGTAGCTCGGATGGGTATGCATACCGCCGAAATCGTTCCGGCTGTTAATCACGGCTTCGGCTTTTCCATGCCGGAAAAAGACGCCGCCCTACCGGGCACGGCGGTCGAGCCGCCGGAGTATTTTCCTGCTCGGCGGTTCCGAGGATACCGCGAGGACCATTTGACCGCCATCGCCTCGCACAAGCTCGCGCTCGCCATTACGTCGGTGTTGAAAATCCCCGTTGGCGCGGTGCGGGAATCGACACGGCTGGAGGAAATTGTTCCCGCGCATCGGCGGCGGATTTGGCGGGCGCTGCGGCGCGAGAGCGGGCTGCGGTTGCCCGGACTGCGGCGGCCCGCTTGGGCAACGCGGCTCGCCGCGGCGGCGACCGTCGCATCGGGCATTGCGGCGCCGGCGGCCCTCTCGCTGCGCCTCTTCGGCGGCGCGATCATCGCGGCTCTGCTCGCCATGTTGGCGGCCGGCAATCTGTTCGCCTGGCTGACCAGGCCGCTGGCCCGCCGCTTCCACTCCGATTGCGAAACGATGGGACAACTGGCTTCGCTGACCATGGCGATGAACTATCAACGGATACTCGATGAGTTCCGCGCCTCGGCAAGCTAATACTTTCTGCGGACGCGGAAGAAGGCGGTCATGGAACACGGCTTTCTGGTGGCGTGATGAAAACGGGGACTGGCTCCGCAATCCCTTATATTGTTGCGCAACGAAAACCATTACCGATTGCGGTGCCTGTCCCCGTTTTCATCCAACCACGCCCTCTCCCGGAACAACGGAGAAGAGGGAAGGGGGGAGGGGTTTGGGGGAGGGATCTGGAGTTTCTGGCCCCTACACCCCAATACGCGACCATTACACTCTCCATTTACAAAAAAACCATTTTGGTTGCGGCCAAAGGCTGCGCTGTGAACGGTGGGGCTGTACGAAATTTTGCGTCAAGCAACGTGGCACGGCCATCTTGGCCGTGTTTCTTCACGGGCTGGGAGCCCGTGCCACAAAATTTCGTACAATCTCATAAAAAACGAACCGCCGCGTCGCTCGACGTGGAGCGGCGCGGCGGCTTTTGGTTCGGACTTCCCGCCGATTGCGACTGGATGCGTCGCTGCGAGACGAGCGGAGGTCAGGCGTGCTTCTGCACTAGCCGTGAAGTAGACCTCGGCTCACGCTGTTATATTTGGCACCTCCGTCGGAATGCGAGGCAGGAAGTACGATCTCCTCAATACAATGTATACCACAGGCAATATCGGCAATAAACGATCGTCGTTTGCAGCCGAAAGGGGCGGAAAAGCATATTTCGCGGGCGGGCGATTCAAGGGCCGCGCAACAGGCTCATCAATTCCCCGACCTATTTATATTTTAGCTCAAGAATTCCGGCGAACCATCCCCCGATCGGCGAGGCAATGAATTGCGGCAGATTTTTACATAAAGGTGGGACAAACGCGGCGTAGCCCCGCCATTGAACGGCAAATTGGCGAGACAACGCTAAGCGGCCGTCCAAAAATTACCCTCCTCTCCCGCAAGCGGGAGAGGGACCGGGGGTGAGGGCGGTTGGCGCATGAAAAACCGTAGTTATTTTTGAACGGCGACTAAAGCTTGTCCCACGCTGTTTTACAGGGAGCTGAGCTTGGTGAAGTTTAACGTTGAATTGAGCGGCATCACGCCGTAAATGCCTCGTGTGAAGACCAGGTCGATGAAGTCGTCGGCCACCAGAATCGGACTTTTCGGCACGATGACGATGTCCGAGTCGTCAATCCAGATTTCGCCCCAGGGGCACGACTGGTTGCCCAACAGGGCCGCTTGAAGGTCGATCATCGTGGCCAGCAGCCGCCAATCGTCGCCGCGGCGGAAGACGACGATCTGGCGCAGGTTGGCCCCCACCTTCCAACTGCCGGCCATGCCGATCGCCTGGATGGCGGTGGTCGGGCCGGTCAGTTCGAACCGCCCGGGGTTGTTCACCTCGCCGAGGACATACACGTAGCGAGGCGCGCGTTCGGCGAGGATCGGTATTACCTGCATCCCTTCGACGACCTCGTTGTATCGCTCGTTCAACTCCGCTTGGAACTCGGTCAGGTTCAGTCCCTGCGCCCAGACCGAACCGACTCCCGGCAGCGAGACGGTGCCCTCGGGGGTGACGCGGGCGACCTGTATTTGACCGCCGAACCCCTGACGGCGGTCGACCGTCGCCAGCAGGTCCTCCAGTTTCGTGTTGACCTTCAGCGGCGTGACGGTGATGGCCGGTATTTTGTAGTATTTTTTGTATTTTTCTTCCAGCGAATCGCGGAGCTGCGCGACGGTCAGCCCGGTGGCGTGCACCTGGCCCAGCAGCCGCAGCGTGATCGTGCCGTCGGGCTGGAGCAACAGTTCGCGGTTGATTTCCGGATCGGTGAACGATTCGACCTGTATCCTGTCGCCGACGTTGAGTCGATAGGGCGTGGAGGTCTCGTCCCGCGTGAGCCGATAGACCATGTCGAGCTTGTCGTCGACGCGGAGGCGGTATTCGGGGACGTGGGCCAGTCGGGCGTGTCCGACGTATTCGCCTTGGGCGTAGGCCTGCCACTGGATCGCGCGGCAGGCCTCCCAGCCGCGGCGGCTGCAACGGCAGGTGGAGCAATCCACGCCGCGAATGTCGCAGGGGGCGGCCGGACCCAAGGCCTGGCAAAGGATTATCTCTTGTCGCTCCTCCGGGGATTGGGAGGCAACGCGCGCCGAGGCAAAATCGGCTTGGCGAGGCCCCGCCGAAGCGGCTATGCCCGTCGGAGCGGATAATTCATCATCGTCCCCATTCGTCGCACGACAAAAAACCAGCAGCGCCACCGCCGTCATGCAAACCCGCAGCACGGCCGTCCTCGACTGTGCGGTCGGTCTTTGCACAACCGAGGGCGGCTGTGCGACATTACTCGTCTTGTGCATCATGGCCGTCTACTTTTCATTTGATTTGCGTGGGCCGCCCCCAATGAGTCCTCCGCGCGGCGGGGCGTCGCTCCGCGGTGCGAACGTTTCCATCCGCCGGCGGTTGCGCGGCCGCGGGAGAAACCGGCGCTCCCGAGGAAGTCTGCGCCATCGTTCGCGGATCGACCCAGCGGACCGGAGCGTTGCCGGCCACCGACGCCTCGTTCCGCCGGGCGATTTCCACTTGTTCGATCCACGCCGCTTCGCTTTCCGCGCGCAGCGCCGAGTCCTCCTCGCCGAGTTGGCGGCAGACAACCGCCAGATTTCGCCAGGTGGCCGATTGCCGGCAAAAGGCGAGGCTGTACTCGAACATTTTCTTGGCGGACGAATACTTCCCCGACCGGGCCAGCAGCACGCCGAGGTCGTTCGCCGCCAAGTAGTTTTCGGGAAAGACCAGCAGCGCGGCCTGGTAAAAGACCACCGCTTTGGGCGCTGCGGCCTTTATCGCCAGGCCGCTTTTTCCGGCCATCGCGTCGTGGAGTTTACCCAAGCCGCGCAGGGCCATCGAACCGGCCACCTCGCTGCCGGCCGCCGCGGCAAATTGCTCCTGGGCGAAGGTGAAGTAGCATTTCATCGCCGTAATCGAAGTCACGGCGCTGTCGCCGTCCTTAAGCACCGGAGTGACGTGCGTGGAAATGGTCCGCGAAAGGTCCGACTCGATTTCCAGACCGGAGCCGCCGGGCGAAAAGTCTTCGGCTTCCCTGAGCGCCGTCAAGGCGGCGGACAAAGCGCGGCGATGCACGTCCGTTTTGTGCTCCGTATCCAGCCCCTCGGCTATCAACCGCAACGAACCGAGAAACTCCGCCCGCGCGGCGAACAGAGCGCCCCGCCCGGCCAACTCGAACGCATGCATCGTTTGTCTGTCGGCCTGCCGGGCGACAAACTCCAACTGATCGGATCGTTCCGGGGCGACCGGCGGCGTTTTCAACGGCGTGGCAACCGAAGGAGGAAGTTCGCGAGGCCGGGCATCGCCGCCCGATCGAGAATGGGTGGTGGTCGGCGGCGGCCAAGGCGATTTCTCCGCCGGATGCCGGTCCGCGGCCGCGTCGTTCGGCGGCCATGCGCTTTCAGTCGGACCGGCCAACTCCGGTCCCGCCGTCTCGCCGGGGTCGGACGCTCGGCCGGCCGGCGCAGCCTGGGCGAGAACCGCCGCCGCCAGCACAAACGCGATAATCCGAAAAAATTGCTTCATCGTTCTTCCGTGAATATGTTTCCCGCTTGCACCTTCGCGGCGCGGCATCAAGCCGTGCGGTCCGTGACGGCTGCCCCTCCTCTGCGCAATCGGCCGGATATTCCGAGTGCGCTAAGCAAAAACGGCCGCCGGCCGCCGCAGCCGCCGAACTCAGCCCGAACAGTCGTCACAAGCGTTGCCGTCGCCATACTCGCCACCTACCTGACTAGGTAATCGTTCACAGGGGACTGTCCCGATTTTCGCGGTTCACCGCGAAAATGGGACTGTCCCCCTCGGCGGTGAAGGGGACAGGCA
>JAFGLH010000207.1 GCA_016928165.1 Pirellulales bacterium
CATGAGTCCGTATTGATCGAGGGCGTAGCGTCGGATGGCGTCGCACAGTTCGCGGCCGGTGACGTGTCGTTCAGCCCCGGCCGGCACATCGTCCTCCGCCGGTTCGGTTTCGCCTTCCGCTCCCATTCCCAAAACATCCTGGGCGTAGCGCAACGCCTCGAAGACGAAAGCATAGGCTTCCAACGAGTATCTTTTGTCCTCGTCGAGGAGCCGCGCGACAGGATGGGTTGGGTCGAGCATGGGTATTCAATGTTTGGATGGCGGTTAAACGATGTTGGGGCGGCAGTTAAACTGCCACCCCAACCGTCTACTCTACTACGTCGTCGGCCGCATTCGCTTCTTCGCCGTGGGCCGCCTGCTCGTATTCCTCGAACTCGTAGCGGAGACAGCATTTCAAACGTCCGCAGCGGCCCGATATCTTCGTCGGATCGAGGGTGGCTTTCTGCATCTTCGCCATCCGCATCGAGACCGGGGGCATTTCGACCAGATGGGTGTTGCAGCAGAGCGGACAGCCGCAATCGCCATAGTCGGCCAGCAGCTTGGCCTCGTCGCGGACGCCGATCTGCCGCATTTCGATCCGCGTCTGAAACTCGCCGGCCAGCACGCGGACCAGCTCGCGGAAATCGACGCGGTTTTCCGCCAGGTAGTAGACCACGATCCGCTCGCCGCCGAACAGGTGCTCCACGTCGACCAGTCGCATGTTCAGCCCGAGCCGATCGACGTGCTGTTGGCAAACCTCGAACTGCTTCCGCGACTGCTGCCGCAAGCGGGCCAACTCGTTGCGGTCCTCGGCGGTCATCTCGCGGATGATTTGGCCCGAGCCGGGGTCGTTGAGGTGTTCCAAGGCCCTCGGCGTGGCTTCGCAAAGGACTTCGCCCGACTCCAGACCGCGGTCGGTTCGGGCGATCACAGCCGTGCCCCGGCGATATTCCTTCCCGCCGGTGGGAGAAAACACCCCCAGCAATCGCATCGCGCCATATCTCACAACGTAGTCGACCATAGCGCGTATTATATCCGAAACCGCGGCGACTCGGAAGGGAAAACGAACATCGCGATCCCAACGACGTGCGGGCGACTATTTTACGAGGGTCAGCTCCCAGGCTTGGGCCGAGCGGGCGGGCAAGGACACTTCCCGCGAGACCCGCGACGGCGAAAGAAACGGTTCTTTCTCGACGTCCGCGACAATGATTTTCAGCCGAACTTGTTCGCCCGGCACGCCGTACGCGCTCGCGTCGATTTGCGGTTTTACCGTCGCCGGCTGATCGCTAACATTTGTCAATAGTATTACGGCGCGGCGTTCCTTGGGCAAGGTCCACGCGCCGGCCATGACGGCGTCGGTGGTTACCCAACCGGGTTTGCTCCACTGCCAATCGGCGCGGACGGCGGGGACGTCCCCGAGCAAAATCGGGGGACGGGCCATTTCGCCGGCGTAGAAGTATCTCCGCAACCGCCACCGCAGGCGGGCCGCCCGACGCAGGAAATCCATGTTCCGCTGGTCTTCGAGCAGCCAGGAAGAAATCCAACCGAGTTGCTCGCCGAAGACGAGTTGTTGTCCGACCTTCATCCGCAGGGCCAAGTCCTTGGTTTCGCCGCCTCGATATGACCGACCGAACATTTGCACGGCCCCGCCGTAGACGGCCGGAAAGGCCGGCACCTGGCCGTCGACGCACCAATGCCAGGTGAGAAAACCGTCGAGGTTCCTCGCGTACGCCTCGGCATTGCCTTCGCTGGTCAGCATCCGGTCCTTGGGCATGGACCAGCGGATAGATTCGAGCATTTTGTTGTAGCCTTCCGCCCACCAATGGCCGCCGCCGGTGGGATGGCCGTGGGACCGATCGAAGCACAATACCGGGCCGGACATGGCCAACTGATCGATGTACACCCCCTTCACGCCGTATTCGTTCATCAGCCGCAGCGCCGTCTCGCGGACCTTCGTCTGCCAGAGCTTGGTCGAGGGGCACATGGCGGCCAGCCGCACCTTGCTGCCGTCGCTCTCCTTGCTCGAATACGATTCCAGGTGGGGTTTGCCGTCTTCTTCCTTGGTGGCGGCGGGCAGCGCTACGCGGCTGAACTGGAAGTCATCCATGCCCTTGTCGCGCGAGTCCCAAAGCCGGCCGTTGATATAGGGCATCACGTAAATGTCTTTGGATTGAAGCCTTCGCACCGCCGCGCCGAAACCTTCCTTAACGGGAAAGTAGTGCGGATAGTCGTTGTCGAAGGGGATTTCGTGCCAGTTGTACCAATGGACCCCGACGGGAACGCCCATCGCCTCGGAGAAGCGTTCGACTTCGGACACGACCTTTTCGGGCGCGCCGGAGGCATGGAGCCAGACGGGCAACTCGCGCATCCAGCGAGGCGTGTCCTCGCGGCCGTCGGGGCCTAGCTTCGGGCGCCAAGGGGCGTTTTTTCGCACCCATTCGCGGTAAATCAAGGCCGCGTCGAACCAATCGCCGTGAAGCACTTGCCAAACGGCCTCGCCGGGCATGACAAAACCGTTGCCGCCCGCGTTCATGTCCTCGGCTGGTATGTTGCACTCCAAGGCAACGTCCCGCTTGTCGGGACGACTCCTGAGGAAAAGGTCCTTTTTCGCGCTCCGCGGATCGTGCATGGCGAAATACAGCCCCGATTCGCTTCGCGGATCGTAGGCGGCCATGTACTGCATGGGGGCGGAGCAGGAAGGATAAGCGCCCGCCATCACTCCCTCCCACGATCCTCGTTTAATCAGCCCCGGCCCGGTCGGATGAAAGGAAGAAAATTGCTCCGCGGAGGCATCCAGCGCGACTTGCGGAACGTTCACCCAACGAACGGCCCACCGCTCGCCCACGTTGTCTATTTGGAACTTCCAACGGATGGCGCCGGCGGCCGCGTCGAGCGCGGCGACTGCCGTCGCGCGGGGCAGCCCAAGCCGTTCGTCTACGGGGCCTTCCCATGTGAATTTGGTCTCTTTTCCAGGCGTTTCCTCCACATTAATCCGTTGCCATCCGCCATCGGCGGAAACGGTGATCGAATTTTTTTTATCGAGGTGGAGCAATGCCGCGCGGAACAAGGGGAGCGGTGTCTCGGCCGCCAGTTGACGATTTTTGGCGAGGTCGAACAGACTAAGCAGTTCTATTCCGTCCTCTTTGCGGTTGAAGATCGCGCCCAAATCGCCGGCGCGGAGCACGACCCAACTGTCGGGCCGTCGATCGGCCGGCAACTCGAAGGCCGCCGCTTGCCGGGCAATCGCCGCCGCTTCGTCTCCCTTCGCCGGGACCGCTTCGGCTGCGCGAAAGCCGGATAATGAAATAAAATAAACCAGCAACAGCGTCGGACAAGAAAAATAGCGTCGTCGCATCGGTTTGCTCCAAGGAAGGATTGGTGGAGAGGCGGGAAAGGGGAAAAATAGGAGTGGCTTGCATTATGTATAAATTGACCGAACTGTCAAGATGCGCGAAAAATGTAATCGTTCACAGGGGACTGTCCCGATTTTCGCGGTTCACCGCGAAAATGGGACTGTCCCCCTCGGCGGTGAAGGGGACAGGCAC
>JAFGLH010000208.1 GCA_016928165.1 Pirellulales bacterium
AGACAGCCATCAACCGATCGAAAAGGGTGGCGCAAATTCCGGCGCGCGAAAAGACGAAAAGGCGGCGCAAAAGCCGGCGCGCTACCCTACCTTACCAAGTCTTACTGAGTCCCAAGAAACGCAAAAAGCCCTTGGCGACAAGGGCTTAGAGCGATTCCGTAAGACTCAGTGTGACTCTAACGGGTTATCAATATACCCCCTAGGGGAGTCGAACCCCTGTTTTCGGACTGAGAATCCGACGTCCTGGGCCACTAGACGAAGGGGGCATTCTTCTATTTTCTCAGTACCTTCCCGATGGAATCCTTACTTCTAACAGCCGCCGCCGAGCGTGTCAATTGCCTTCGCGGAACTGCTCGGCGAGCCAATCGTCCCACTCGCGGGCGGTTTGTTGACCGAGGTTCGACCGGTTCCTATCGATAGCGTATTCCAGCAGTCTTTTCATCTGCTTGTTGTCGAGCCGGTCGCGGACCGACCAGAGCCGGCGGAGCAAGGCGTCCGACTGGTCCCACTGGCCGCGGAGGCTCAACACGCCGCACTGTCCGGCCAGCCCGAAAGCCGCCAACTCGGGGTGGTCCTCGCCCAACGAGGCCAATTCGTCGAAGATCGTCATTGCTCGTTTGTAGTCCTCCTTGCGCAAATAGATCAACGAGAGTTGTTGCTTGGCCCGGAGCACGTATGATTTTCTGTCGGGAAAATTGTCGATCACGCTTTGCCAGGCCGCTTCGGTGCCGATCTGGCTTGCCCGATAGCACTGCCGCTCGACGCTGGACTCCCGGCGAACCCTCAACTCGGTTTTTGCGTCGGCCAGCAGCGGCTCGGCGACAAACATCCGCCAACCCGCCACTCCGCCGAGCGCGAACGCCGCCGCCGCGAGCAAACCCCAATAGCGCCGCGTGGTCTTCCGGCGAGCGGTTGTTTTCATTAACTCGCCCAGCCTCCGGGTGGCGACGATCCGCGGATCATCGGGCACGTCCGCCGCCAGCGATTCCCAAGCAGGCAGGTCTTCCGGCCAATCGTCGCCGAAATGTTCCATTTGCACGCGACGCAATTCGCGGAGCAGTTCGCGGGCCGAATGGAAACGTTCCCCCGGATTTTTGGCCAACATTTGATGCACGATTCGACATAGCGCCGGGGGCAGGTCCGGGCGCAGCGACTCCAATGGTTGGGGCCGCGATTTCAAGTGCTGCACCGCCACGCCCAACGCCGTTTCGCCGGTAAAAGGGGGCGCGCCGGAGAGCATCTGGTAGCAAGTGACGCCGAAGGAATAAATGTCGCTCCGCGGATCGAGCGGTTTTCCCTCGACCTGCTCCGGACTCATGTACAGGGGCGTTCCCAACGTGATGCCAATTTGGGTCAGGTCGTTGGCGGCGTCCCCGCGGGTCAGCCGCGCCAGGCCGAAGTCGGCCACTTTCACTTCGCCGCCGGCGGTGAGCATGATGTTTTCCGGTTTGATATCGCGATGGATTACGCCCCGCTCGGCCGCCTTGGCCAAAGCGGAGGCAACCTGACGGATAATCGAAAGCGCGTGGCTCAGGTCGGGCAAGCCGTGACGGGAAAGGTAATCGCGGAGGTTTTGTCCGTGAACGTACTCCTGGGCAATGTAGTGCAATTGGTCGATGCAACCGACCTCGTAAATCTGCACTATGTTGGCATGGACCAGCGAAGCGGCGGCCTGGGCCTCCAATTCGAACCGCTGCAAGTACGTGCGATCGTCGGCCAATTCCGGTTTAAGTATTTTTACGGCCACTCGCCGTTTCAGACGCTCTTGCTCGGCCAGGTAGACCTCGGCCATTGCCCCGTGCCCAAGCCTTCGCAAAAGGCGGAAGTCGCCCAGTTGCCGACCGGAGAGGTCTCCATCGGCGGGAAAACCGGAACCGGATGTTGGGGGAGATGGTAAAGGCATGTAAAAAATGTATATACCACGTCAGGCACCCCGTGCCTGACAGTCGCTTTCCGGAACTTTTTGGTCAGGAAGGGGAAAACCCGACCTTCTATTTTATCCCCCAATCGGCCAAGAAACGCAACAGTCCGGGCAGACCGCGACGGGCCGGCGCCGGACTGTCCCCCCCTGGGAATACAAGCCCATTATGTATTATTGCCAGACATTCATAATCGGCATAAGCCAACATCCACTTTGGCAAACTTTGCTGACGGAAAGGATAATGGTGCATCGTATGCTCACCAGATCGAATCAGTCTACCCCCCTCTCTAAGTGCATCTATTATTCCTATTTTAACCTTATTGCCCCTGCTGCAAGAAGGCTGCCGCCTATTGAGCAGGTTAAACTCATAAACTTTCCCGATTAGGTCGATTTTGAGGATGCTGTTGCGTCCTCGCATACAGTTTTTTCAGCTACATGAAAAGAAAGACCTCTTCCGACATGAGCAAGCATTACGATTCGCTTAGATCAATTGGCAGGTCGCCATTTCTGTGGGGGATACTCGGATCGGTGGGCTTTTACGCCTTGGTCCACTATGGTCCATTGGGACTGCCGCTGGTGAAGAGATACTTCGCCGGTCATCCGGTGGAATACATGGAGACGGTGATATTCTGCGTCGGCATGGCGGCGTTGATTATCAAGCTGTTCGATACCTGCGCTCAGCGGGCGTCGCTGGGAGAATTGCCTTTGGGGTCCGCGGAGGGAAGGCCGCAATCGATTGAGCAATGCGACGCTTTGCTGGCGAGGCTGGATCGATTGCCCCGACGTCGTTGGGGCGAATACTACGTCCAGCGGCTTCGCGCGGCGATCGAGCACGTTCGCCGCTGGCGTTCGGCCGGCTCGCTTGGCGACGAACTGAAGTATCTTGCCGACGCGGACGCCGCCCGCGCATACGCAGGCCACAGCCTGTTCCGCGTGATCGTTTGGGCGATCCCGATACTTGGATTTCTGGGCACCGTGATCGGCATCACGATGGCGTTGAACGGCATCGATTTCAGCGCTCCCGATCAGTCGATGTTCGACGTATTGCAGGGTTTGGGCGTGAAGTTCGACACCACCGCCCTGGCCTTATCGCTGGCGATCGTTTTGATGTTCGTCCATTACTGCGTGGACCGGCTGGAGAACCGGCTGCTGGAAGAGGTGGACCGTCGCGTCGAGGAAGACTTGGCCGGCCGGTTCGCAACGGTTTCCGGCGGGGCCGACGGGCAGCTAGCCGCCGTGCAACGGATAACCGAGATGATGTCGCAGACGTCCGAAGCCTTGACGCGGCGACAAGCCGAGCTGTGGCGGTCGTCGGTCGAATCGGCGGCCGAGCAGTGGTCGAAGATGAGCGAGATCGCCGGCGGGCGCGTGGAATCGGCGATGTCGGCCGCCGCCGGAGAGTTTTCCCGCCAGGTCGAGGTGCTGGGCCGGGCGGTCGAGGCCGCCGACGTGGTCGCTAAATTGGAGAACGCGCTGAACCGGAACCTCGACTCGCTGGCCGGAGCAAAACACTTCCAGCAAACCGTTCTCAGCTTGGCGGCGGCGGTGAACGTGCTTGGCGCTCGGCTGGCCGAGCTGCCGGGCGCCGCCCCGCCGGTCCAACTCGAACCGTCCCGACGCGCCAGCCACGCGGCATGAAATTCGTACACCGTCCAAAACGCCGACGCGTAAATCAAGCGGAATCGCGGATCGAGCTGTTCCCGTTTCTGGCGGTGCTTATCTGCACGATGGGCGCGTTGGTCCCGCTGCTGATGGCCATCAGCTACGTCGCCCGACGGCAGGCCGAGGCCGACGCGTTGGCAAAAGCCGCCGAACGGACGGTCGAAACGCAAACCCAACTGGAAGACGTCCGCTGGCGGATCGACATGCTCCGTCAATCCAGGGAAAAAACCGAGGCCGATCTGGCCAGCGCCCGCCTGCAACTGGGGCACCTGGAAGACCACGAGCGACAACTGCGGGAAGAATTAAAACGGCATAAAAACAGACTGGATGAACTGGACCGATTGAAACGGAGCGACCGCGTGCGGACCGGCGGCGAGGCGGAATTTCAGCGCCTCCGGGCCGAGATAGACGCGGCCGCCCGGCGGTTGGCCGACGCCCGCCAACGAGCCGGCGAAGAAAAGCCTTCTTACGCAATTATTCCCTACGAAGGTCCGAACCGCACGCATCGCCGTCCGATCTACATCGAGTGCCGCGCGGACGCCGTGATCATGCAGCCCGAGGGAATCGAACTGACAGCGGGGGATTTCAACGGTCCCTTGGGGCCGGACAATCCGCTGGCCGCCGCGTTGCGGGCCGCGCGAGAGTACATGCTCGACCGGTCCGGCTTCGATCCCGCCGCCGGCGAGCCGTATCCGTTGCTGCTGGTCCGCCCGGAAGGGATAGGCGGTTACTATATCGCCAGGGAGGCGATGTCTTCGTGGGGCGAGGACTTCGGATACGAATTGATCGGAGCGGACTGGGAGCTTGACTTTCCGACCCCCGATCCGCAAATGGCGCGGGTCGTGCGCGAGGCGGTCTCGACGGCGCGGACCGGCCAGGCCCGATTGGCCGCGGCAGCGCCGGCCCACAGCGGCGTGCGGGGGAAGGTGGTCTACCGCGCCTCGCCGAGCGGCGGCGGTTTCGTCCGCGAGGAGGCCCCGTCGAATCCGGGTGGAGAGGGCGGTTATCGAACCGCTCGCCACTCCGCGCCGGTCGCAAGGGAATACGGCGAAATATCCGACGATTCATCCGGAGTGCAAACCTCGGGCGGCGCCGGCGGCTCGAACCCTCTTCGAGGCATAGGCGAAACCGCGGCCTCGATTACAGACAAGGAATACCGCGCCGGGGACGGCGAGGGAGGCTATTCATCGCCTGGGTCCGACGCGGCGCGTTCGGGTCGCGCCGCCGGCGAACCTTCGACATATTCTTCGGGCGCGGGCGGAAAAGAGGGCGCGCGGCCCGAGGGACACGTGGCCGGCCGGCCGCCGCGCGAAGGGGAGCGGGCGTCGGGCGACGCAAACGGCCGAACGCCGTTGCCGGGCGAGTGGAAGCCGGCCGCCGAGCGATCGTCCGATTCACTTGCCGATTCGCCGCCCGGCGGACCGGGGATGAAGGATCCGAAGGACGGACCTCCGCAGCAAAACGGGAGCGGTTGCCCGTCCACGAAAAGCTCGAATCCCAAGAGTCTGGCCGCCCAGCGGGGAGAAGACTGGGGACTCCGCGGCGCCGCGCGTGGATCGACCGGGATTCAACGGCCCATCGGCGTCGCCTGCCACGCCGATCGGATAGTGGTCCTTGCCGAGAACGACAGGAGCGCCGAGCGGGTCGTGCCGCTGGACGAGACAGTCGAGTCTTCGATCGACGCGGTGATTTCGGCCGTTTGGGACCGGATCGAGGGCTGGGGCATCGCCGGGCAAAGAATGTATTGGCGGCCGGTGTTGAAAGTCCACGTCGCCCCCGGCGGCGAGCGATGTTTCGACGAGTTGAAGGCGCTGTTGGACGGCAGCGGACTGACGGTGGAGAAGAAGTGAATAAATATCAGTGGCCAGTGGTCGGCGGCCAGTGGTCGGTGGGTCGCCGCGCCGGCGACCGCTAAACGATAATTTCCAATCCTTAATTCCCAATCCCTAATCTTTTGTCATGCCACGATCCGTCAACCAGCGCGGCGATCCGGTCAATGGCGATTCCTTCGTGGACATCGTCGCCTGCGTGGTGAGCATTATGATAATCATGGTGGTGCTGGAAGGGATGCGGATCAAGAACGCGCCGCTGGAGGCGTCGGTTCCGCCGGCGCCGGCAGCGGCCGAATTGGAAAAGGAATTGGCCGTCGAGGAGTCGTTGCGATCGGATATTCTGGAGATCGACGCGGAGGCTCGCAAGGTGGAAGGGGAAATTGTCGCCCGCGCCGCCGCTCGAGACTATCTGGCCACGGCCGTCTCGGCCGCGGAACACGAAATTCGACGACGGCGCGACGCCCTGGACCAGGAACGTCAGGCGGAGTACGACCTGAACGAACGGACGTCGCAATCGCGGCTCGAACTCGAACGACTCGTCCGGCAGCGGGAAGAGGTCGAAAAACAACCGCGTCGGCGGGTCGTGCTGGAACACTTTCCCACGCCGCTCAGCCGGACCGTGGAGGGACCGGAGGCGCACCTGCTGATCTCCAACGGCCGGATCGCGTTCGTGCCGTTGGAGCCTTTGTTGAAGGACTTCGAGTCGCAGGCGAAGCGCCAGGTCCACCGGCTCCGCGAGCAGCAGGAGTACACCGACATGGTCGGGCCGATCGGTGGCTTTCGCCTCCGCTACACGCTCGAGCGCTACGACGTTCCGATGGAGGTCGTCCGCCAGACGGGCCGCGGCGGCAGCTACGTGCGGTTGCGAAAGTGGACGCTGATTCCCGTCTCCAACGAGTTGGGCGAGCCGGTCCGGCTGGCGCTTGGGGGGGAATCGGACTTCCGCCGCGAGCTGGCGAAAATTCTGCCCGGCCGGACGACGATCACCATCTGGGTCTACCCGGACGGCTTCGAGGCGTTCCGCGAGGTGCGCAACGAGCTTTATCGGCTGGGTTATTCGATCGCCGCCCGGCCGCTGCCGCCCGGCGCGCCGATCGGCGGATCGCCCGAGGGAACGAAGTCGGCGGCGCAGTAGCTCAGGCGCGACCGCCGGTCGCGGCTTTACGGGCGTTGCGGGCGATCAGTCCGGCGACGTATCCGGCCTTGAAACCGGCGTCGATGTTTACTACGGTTACGTTCGACGCGCAACTGTTCAGCATCCCCAGCAGTGCGGCCACGCCGCCGAAGCTGGCCCCGTAGCCGACGCTGGTCGGCACGGCGATCACCGGACAGGCGACGTGTCCGCCCACCACGCTGGGCAACGCGCCCTCCATGCCGGCGACGACCACCACTGCGTCGGAATTTTCCAGCAACGGCAGGTTGGCCGCCAGCCGGTGCGGGCCGGCGACGCCCACGTCTTGGATCATCGTCACCGCCGCGCCGGTCCAGAGGGCCGTTTCGCGGGCCTCCTCGGCGACCGGCAAGTCGCTCGTCCCGGCGGTGACGATCGCAACTTTTCCTCCCTCTTCACACCCTTCACGCCCTTCACACAAAACTCTCACCGTCCTTCCCACGGCGTTATGCCTTGCGGCGGTATATTTTTGCAGCAATCCGGCCGCCTGGTCTTGCGAAACCCTGGTGGCCAGCACATCGGCCCCGTTGGCGAGCAGGGCGTCGAATATTTTTACCAGCGAGTCGATCGATTTCCCTTCGGCGAAGATTACTTCAGGGAATCCGCAGCGGCGGGGGCGGTCCAGATCGAGCTGCGCATCGCCCAGGTCGGCGACGCCCTGCCGCATTGCTTCGCCAAGAAAGGCCTCGATCGAGACCTCGCCCGCCAAGAGCCTCCGGGCCAGCGATTCCAGTAGATTGCGATTCATCGTCCGTTGGTCAGCAAGATTGCGAATTTCCAATTTAACCCCACCATTTCCCCCTCTCAAGAATGGTATTCCGGGCCGCGAAATAACCTTTGCACGAGCGAGATTATATCACAAGCGGCGGCCCAATTTCATCGTCCCTCGCCTCCCGCCTGGACAGATGAAAACGGGGTCAGGCACCGCAATCGGTAGTGGTTTTCGTTGCATAACTATATAAGTGGGTGCGGAGCCAGTCCCCGTTTTCATCGCGCCGCCTCCCGCCTCCGTCGTTCGCCCGATCAACTCGGCCAGGTCCGCTCGATGAAGGTGGTATCCACTAGAGATTCGTGAAATGCGGTGTGGTCGAGGATTTTCTGGTGCAGGGGGATTGTGGTCTTCACGCCCTCGACGTGCAGTTCGGCCAGGGCGCGCTTCATGCAGGCGATGGCCTCGGCGCGAGTGGGCCGATGAACGATCAGCTTTGCGATCATCGAATCGTAATATGGCGAAACTACGCAACCCTGGTGGACGTGAGAATCGAAGCGGACGCCCGGGCCGCCGGGCGAGCGAAAGCGGGTGATTGTTCCCGGCGTGGGCAGAAAATTTCTCTCCGTGTCCTCGGCGTTGATGCGGCACTCCAGG
>JAFGLH010000209.1 GCA_016928165.1 Pirellulales bacterium
AAAACGCCGAATTCTACGGAATATGGGCATCAAACTGACCGAAACCCCTGTATGTAAATGGGACTCAAGTTAGCGCTGTAGTATTAGCTTGCTCGATGTTTAGAGGGAATTTAGTATTGCGGTCAATGACGGGTGCGTGGAATCGTGAATCGGCTGCAGAAATTCAATGCCCATTCGATTGACGTCTTCGTCGGCCCGTGAATACGCCACTCTCCCGAAGATTTTTTCATCTTTGCAGTCCGGCAGCCGGTCGGCGACGTGGAACCGCAAGATCACGTCTTTACCCGGTTCGATGAACACCGTGGAGTTCAGTCCCACGCCCCCCAGGCTGATGTCGAAGGAGTTTGTCTCGATCGAAGGGCCGTCCGGTAAAACGGTGAGTTTTACCGGCGTGAAAAAGGAAGTGCGTTCGTATCGGCGCTGCCCCGCCATACCCCACCCCTTGAATATCCGAGTCCGCTTTTTATCGGTGCGTTGCGTTATTGTCGGAGTCATGTTAACGTGTCCCGCGCTCGTGTTGTATTGATAAAGGTCTTTGCCGTCTAATCGTCATCGCTCATGGCTACGGTTAATACGTCTTCGAGGCTGGCGATTCCTTGCCGGACTTTGTCCAGGCCGCTGTCCAAAAGCAACTTCATTCCTTCTTCGCGCGTGGCACTGCGCAACTCGGTCAGCGAGGCCCTGTTTTGGATCATGGTCGATATGCGGTTGGTGATCCGCACCACCTCGAACACCCCGATCCGTCCTCGATATCCCGAGCCGCGACACATCTCGCATCCTTTGGGGCGATAGAGCGTTTGACCGGGTTCGAGTCCGTATTCCTTGGCTGTTTCGGCATTGCAGTCGTACGGTTCTCGACAGTCCGGGCAGAGCCTGCGAATCAAACGCTGCGCTTCCAACACGCGCAGCGTGGAGGCCAGCAGGAAAGGCTCAATGCCCATGTCCACCAGTCGGTTGACCGCCGAAAGAGAGTCGTTCGTGTGGATCGTCGATAGTACGAAGTGGCCGGTCAAGGCGGCGCGAAGACAGATTTGGGCGGTTTCCTGATCGCGGACCTCGCCCACCATGATCACGTCGGGGTCTTGACGCAGGAAGGCCCTCAGGGCGCTGGAGAAAGTCAACCCGACCATCGCTTTGACTTGCACTTGATTCATGCCCTTGAATTTATATTCGACGGGGTCCTCCACCGTGCAGATATTGGTGTCCGGTTTGTTGAGCTTGTTAAGACAAGCGTAAAGCGTGGTGCTTTTTCCGCTTCCGGTCGGTCCCGTGACCAGCATCAGCCCGTGGGGCATTTCGATCGATTCGATCAGGTCCTTCGATTGACGTTCGTCGAATCCCAACCCGGTCAGCTCCAACGGGATGGCGCCTTTGTCCAAGAGCCGCATGACCATTTTCTCGCCGTACACGGTGGGCACGGTGTTGACGCGGAGGTCGATTCGTTTTCCGCCCCCCTTCAAGGCGATGGCGCCGTCTTGCGGCACCCGTTTCTCGGCGATGTCCATCTTGGCGAGAATTTTGAAACGAGAGACGATCGGCACGAAGAGGGACCGCGGCGGCGGAGCGAGTTCGCGGAGCGTGCCGTCGACGCGCAGCCGGATCGCACACGAATCCTCGAACGGTTCGATGTGGATGTCGCTGGCCCCGACTCTTATCGCCTGCTCCAATATTTGGTTTACCATGCGGATCACTCTTCCGTCCGGACCCGGCGGCGGCGCCTTGTCGATTTCCAACAACGAATCGTCCACTTCGCCCGTGTCCGAGTCTTCCGAATCGGCGTGATAGTCGTCGGACTGGCTGATGAAGTTTGCCGAACCCGAGGAAAACATGGCGTCCAACAGGCCCTCGACAACCGAGATCGGAGCGAACATGCAACGGATGGGCATGCCGGTAAGCAGTTGGAGTTCGTCGGCCATCGAGATGCCGTCGAACTTGGCGAAGGCCACGTCCAATTCGCCTTCGCGAATCGCCACCGGGGCCAGCATGTAATCCCGACAAATCTTTTCGGGCAATATGGTGGTGAGCTGAAGGTCCGGCTTTTCGTCCGTTCCCTCATACAACGGCATAAACAAATAGTCGGCGTACGCCTCGGCGATTTGTTTATCGGTCGCCAGACCCTTTTTTATGAGGAGGCTTTCCAGCGAGCAGTTTTCCGGATTTTTGGGATCGTTGATTTCCTTAAGTTTTTGAGGCGGGAATATATCTTTAGCCAGAAGGAGCTTAACCAGCAGCGGTATCTGGTCGGTCAAGTCGCAGGTGCTGTTCATGGGAGCGGATTCCCAGCCGGAAGCGTATCGTTATGAAACGCAACGTCTTATCGTCGAACAAGTTCCGTTCTACTACTAACATAGCCTACGATATTCGCCAAAAATTGGCGCTTATTCCGTGTGGGGGTTGGTTTTACGGGGCCGGGGACTGGCTCATTTTTCGCCTTTTCAAGGGCGAAAAATGTGCCTGCCCCCTTCACCGCCCTTCACCGCGAGGGGGACAGTCCCCTGTGAACGAGCGCCTTTTACTCGCCTTTTGATTTCGTCGGGGCCGCCCTCGAATTGTTTGCGCCCGCCTCGTTTGCGTTTGAATACGTCAAAGTAGCGGTTTTGCCGTTTGCGCATTTCAACAACACTTTGTATGGTTGGACGCCTACAATTACGCATGGCGAGTTCGACAGTCTCGGGAAATGCAGGCGGTCGTTTTTGGAGTATACGCGCCCATTGATAACCGCCACGCGCTGGTTGCCCGCGATTAAAGTGGCTTCCAGAACGGGATTGCCGTCTCGATTACCGCCGGAATTGGAGTCGACCGAGAACTTGCCTCCCGAACGGCCGCCCCCGGCGGATGCGCGTTGTGCGGAATATGCGGTTCGGGTCGATTGTGTCGAACCCGCGGCCCTCGCCGGATATTGCGAATTGGTTTCCCGGTCCGCCGAGTCCGAATTGGATGTGCAATCGTGTATGACGAAAGGGTTTCTCTCTGGATGGGGCGGCAATTTCGGGGACAGCATGGCGGCGGTCAGCTCCGGCAGCTTTTCGGGAGTGTTCGCCTTCGGCTTTGCGAAGAATGACGTCAAGATCGGCCAGAGGCAATACACCACCACGGCGGCGGCGATAGCCCGAGGAACCGCTTTGTCCAAGGGAATATCCATGTCAACCGCTCAGTCCTAGTACGGTTATTCGCAAGGCGGCGCCATTTTTGCCGCCGCGCAACGGTGAGAGCGAAATATCGTCGATGCGCAGCAAGCGCTCGTTCGCTTCCAACCAATGCAGGAACTTGTTTAATTCCTTGAATTTGCCTTCCAAACTGATTTTTAGCACGATCACTTTATACGGTCCGATCCTTTTCGGCGGTTCGCAATCGAGTTGGATCAGCGTGACGAGAAAATGCCTAATGCCGTCGAGCATGTATTGGCCCCATTCCTTGCTGTCGGTTTTTTTCGGTATCCGGTCCTTGAACTCGTCGTATTGTTTTTGCAAGCCTTCCATTTTGAAGGCCAAAGAGATCATTTGCTTGTCGTTCGTGAGTTTCTTGTTTGTTTCCGCGATGCTGCTGTTCATGGAATGAAAGACGGAGATATATCCGATTGCCAACACAACGGCGATGACAACTACGCGCAAACGCACGGGATCGTGCAACTGATCGAGCAGCCGCTTTAGTATTTTTTCCGAACGGCGTTCTTCGTTCTCGGGAGGGAGCATGGGCGGCCCCTTATTTCATTTGGGTAGGCAAACGATGGTGAAAGTAATCGGCGCTTTTTTCCCGCCGCGAGAAATCGAACCTTTAATGTCGGCCAATTCCACGGCGCCAAATCGCTTGGCCAGGAGGGAATTGTTGCGAAGTTTTTCCAGGTAATCGTCAATTTCTTTCGGCGTGACGCCGTCCTCGGTTTGCGGCACCGTGGCCCGAATAACGAGAGAATTTTTCGGTCTCCGCCTTTTGCCGAGCGGCAGCGACCATTCGCCGGTGAATGTCTCGAGCGTGGTGTTGTAGGGCAATTGGCCCGCTATGTTGTTGACATATTCGGACCACAGTATCCTGCTGTCCAAAAAGTTATATACGGTTTTGATTTTTTCCTCGACTGCAGCAACGTCTTGATTAAGGTCTTGCGGGTTTGACGAGAGACATGCGTGGCCGCTTCTCTGGGCGCGAACGGCGTCCAGCGACTGATCGAGTTTTACGGAATGTGCAAAGAGCACCGTTCCCAGCCATACGACCAAAAGCGAGGCGTAAATAAAGTCCCACCAGGGAAATATCTCCCATACGGATGCCCTCGCTTTCAACGACCGCGCGAGATCGTACGTTTTATGCTCGGGCCTGTTGTAACGGGCGGCCAATAAGTAGGCCAGCTTTGCGTCGTCGTAGTTGGGACCGTTTTGCCAAACAACGCGAATGCCTATTTTCGAGGGCAATTCGTTCTCTCGCAGTTTAGCGTGCAGGTCGGGCCGCCCGTGTATGACAACGTATTCGAGCGATGAATCGGCGCCATAGTTGATTCCCCGGGTTTGCATCGTCCGCACCTGGCAGAGAATGGCGCCTTCTTCTTCCCCGGGCTCCAGTGGGAATACCTTCCAGGCCATGGGCCGATCGTAGACGACGTAGGCGGCCAGTCCATGTGTATCGCCCAAAAAAACGCAGAGAGTGTTTTTGTGGCGCGGATAATTTTTTTGCTTGATGGCCATGCTCACCAGGGCGCAGGGCGCCGGTTCCGCCCGAAGCGGTCTGATTCCCAGGTCCTGCAATGCCTCCACGACGCCGGCCAGGTAATTTTTTTTGGCGGCCGCGATGCTTGCCACGGGTGTTTTTTTCAGCGTGCCGAAGAGCATGTCGGCGACGAGGTCCTCGATGTTGATGGTGGGCGAGCGGAGCGATTTATGAAGCAATCCTTCGGGGGTTGGTGCACTATTGCCGGGTACGACTTGCGAACCGAAGAAGACCCGGGAGGGGGCAAGACCGACGACGACGGGAATACGCCGCGATTTGCCCAGTAAGGGGACCAGCAGTTTTTGCAAAATGTCGGCCAGGTCGTCGGAGTCGTACGATTCGCTGACCGAGGCGACTTCATGTTGACCGAACGACGTGAAAGCGACTTTGCAGATGGAGATCTTGCTGTCCCCCAGACAAATACCCACCGCCTTGTGCAGAGAAAATTTTGACAATAGCGATTTCATGGCGGTTTGTCGTCGTTCCTTCAGGCTCGGTTGCAATTCTCCGTTAGTCATCCCGAGCGCGGCGAAGGAAAGCCCGCTTATCCGGAGATCGTTCGCCCGCTCGGAATGACCGCGCGATGCCGCCGAAGTGTTGCGGCGCCGCTCCTTGACCTAAAAAAACGGGCGGCCAACGAGTCGGCCGCCCGCCCTAAACGCTCAACTGGCCTGGTAGCCGTTGCTACGTGCCCATCGGGTTGATGTCGGGAAGGGTGGATATGTTGAGCGACCCGGTCGTCGAGTCCCAGCCTTCGTTGGTGAAGGTTACGGTGTAGGCGCCGTAGCTGCTCGTATCCGCGATACGAGTAAGCGTCATCGTCCAGACCGGCTCGCCGTCGTCGGCTTGCGCGGCCGTGATGGTGCCCAACGAGAAGTACTTGGGCAACGACTGGGTAATGTCCAGATCGGTCAGGTCGGTGGTGTAAATGCCTTCTTTGGCGAGGTATCGCTCTTGAGCGGCGCGAACCGCAGAGAGATACTGGAACGCCTCGGCGGCCTTCGACCGCTCGACCGACTTGAGGAACCGCGGCACGCCGAAGGCGGCCAACACGCCGATGATCACGATGACCACGGCCAACTCGACCAGTGTGAACCCCTTGCGGGTTCCCGCGTCAGACTTCCGTAACATGTTACATGTCTCCCTTGTTTTGTGCCGTGGGCGGCACGAGGTAATGAGAAAATACTCCTCTGAAAATTAGGGCTTTTCGGTGTGCCGCCCACCAGC
Source organism: Pirellulales bacterium (assembly GCA_016928165.1). GTDB lineage: Bacteria > Planctomycetota > Planctomycetia > Pirellulales > Thermoguttaceae > JAHIKV01. The sequence continues at coordinate 5,923 of JAFGLH010000209.1, forward strand.
CGCATGGCCGTGTGGCTCTTGCCACCAAAACCCTTTATTAAACGATTAGGTCGCGTTCGGCGGCTTGTCAAATCGCAATTTTCCGCCGGGGGTAGGGCATCGGACCGCCTAATTCGCCTGCCTGGGAGAGACCCATAAAGACCATGGGATGTGTGAAACGCGCCGGAAAAGGCGGGGCGTCGCGCGGCACGCGCCCCGCAGTCCTGTTTAGAAGAGAGCGCCTATGACCCCGCCCACTAGCGGGGGGAATGCTCTGTTTCGGCGTCGTCGGGGCTGGGCGAATCCGGCCACGGCGCATCCGGAATGAGGTCGCCTTCGGGGGGGATTGGATCCACTGCTCTTCCGGGAAGCGGACGAGGCAATGCGTAGAAATCGGACGGCGTTTGACGCTTCGGTTTCAACTGGCCGACGCGGGTCTTGGGCGGAGGCGTAACGTCGCTCGGCAAGGCGTCCGGGGGAATGGCGAACAGGCTCGGCGGATCCTCGCCGGTCGCTTTCGGCAGCGTGCTCACGCGGCTGTCCAGCCCCAACGACCTCGGCTTGCCAAGGTTGTTGTACATGCCCGGCGCTTCGGGACGCCATATATGCGGCGTCAAAATAATGATCAACTCTTTTTTCGTCCGGTTGGGGTTTGTCCTCCGGAAAAACGCCCCGATCCAGGGGAGCCGGCTGATAAATGGTATCCCGTCGTACTTCATGTTGACCTCGTGGTCCATCAATCCGCCGATCACCATCGTCATGCCGTCGGGGACCATTACATTGCTCGTCACCTGCGCGCTGTTGGTCTGCGGTACCTGGTTCGAGTCGATTTGCCCCGAGGCGCGTTCCGGATGAATTTCCATGCGGACCACCCCGTCGGAAGTGATAAAGGGACGTAAACGCAACAGCGTGCCGACGTCCATGAACTCGACCTTTTCCACCGTGCTGGTTTGCGTTTGAGTGAGCGTCTTGTAGCCCAAGCGGTCTCCCAGTTGGATTTCCGCGCGCTGCTTGTTGACCACCAACAGCCGGGGACAAGCGAGCACCTTCGTCTCGCCCAGGGTTTCCAACGCCTTCAAGAATCCGGTGGTGTTGTCGGCGACGAAACCGAACTTCAATCCGTTGGTGTCCGCGGCAAAGCCCGAGCCGACGCCGCCGGCGAGCTTTCCGGCCGCGGTAATCACGCCGGCCGGCGGGAAGCCGGCAGCCGCGTTGACCGCCGAACCGCTGCCCACCAAACCCAGGGCGTTTTGCGCGCCGTCGAGCAGCGCGTAATTCACGCCCAATTCCATCTCCTTCTTCAGCGTTACGTTGACGATTACGGCCTCGATCAGCACCTGATAAGGCTGCACGTCAATTTGGGCAATCACGCGGTCGATGGACTTCAACACGTTCTCGTAATCCTGCACAATTACGATCTCGCCGCCGGCCATCGCGTTGCCGCCGGCTTTTTCCTCGTCGCTTTTTATGCCCACCTCGCTGTCCGGCGACCTGCTGATCGTGCCGCGTGGACTCAACAACGGAGTGATCATCAATTCCACGTCGCCGCTGCGAACGTAGTTCAAGTGATAAACCCGCACCGGCAATTTTCCGTCTTCTCCCTCGGGCATTTCCGACAGCGCGGAAACGAAAATCAAGTCGTCCTCGCGCTGAATTTTCAGCCGGCACAGTTTGGCGATGGCCTGCAATATCTCGTCGGCGGCCTTGTCGCGCAGGTCCAACGTGACGTTGCCGCTTACCCCGGGAGAAACAAGAATGCTCATGTTCGCCTGGCGGCTGAGAATTTCAAGCGCCTTGCGAACGTCCAGGTTGTCCACGTGCATGGTGATTAGCCTCTCGCCCCCGGACGTTTTCGGCGACTGGACGGTGTACGCCGGGGCAACCGCGTCGGACGATGTCTCGGACGGCGCGCCTTGGGGCAAGGGGACCTCTTCGGGCATGGGCGCGTCGAGCAACTGCGACGCCCGCTTAAGAAGCTTGGCCGGGGCGCCTTTGGGAATTGATCCGTCCTCTTCATAGCTGGCGAAACGCACGCCGGCCGCATCCCCGGGTGCGTCGTCATTGCCCGGCGATGGCCGATCGGCGGCCGAATCCTCTACGACAGGGAAGGATGCGCGCCTATGCGAGCCGAATCCCTGCACGCATCCCCCGAGAAACGCGCAAAATATCAGCGCGCTCAAAACCGCGAAAAGCCTTTCGTGCTTTCTCATGCTTCTCAGCATTACTTAGCTTTCTCTACCCGCTCGGCACTCATTGACCGTCCACCGACGCAAGCGGATCTCCAAAACCCTAAGCGCCTAATGCGTACCTTCCACCCAGGGGTGCTCCTACCAATAATCGAGTGAAACGACGCGAAACTTAACGCTTTTTCTGTTTACATAAAATAGATAGACATTGCGGATTTTAACACTTAGCCTAACCTGTGTCTGTTGTCAATTTGCTACCGCCTTGACAAAAAAATTAATAACCACAAAATTAGAAGAATAGGCGGGATAGTGCATGCAAAAACCACTTATTCCACGTCAATTTGGCGTCATATTAACGGCCGGGGCCATCTTCTTGCCCATTGCCATCTTGGTAACTTTGGGTGTTGCCGCTCTATTGGCGGGGATGGGTGATTTGGCTGGCGGGAAAGTAATACGTAAAATCGCCCTGGCTGGAAGCATCCTTTGGATAATTGATCTCGCTTGCCTGCTGGTGGTTCTCGCCATCGACAATTTCATTCGCCCGGATGACGCGGACGAGCCTTGAATCCGCTTTATACCTGCCCAGCCCATGTTTCTTCAGCCGCCGATTCGATTTTTTCTACCAAAACCGATGTCTCCCCTCGGCGTAAGCTAACTTTTCAACGACGGGTTTAGTGACTTAGGCATCCACCCTGCCCACCGAACCAGCCTGAACAGCAGGTCAAACGGGGTGCCGACGGCACTTCCGACAGTCGGCAAAATCCGCAATACCCAACTACATTATGAATACTACCGAGGGCACCCATGCTTTGTATATTGCCCAAACGCGATATTGTGCCGATGGTAGTACAAGTACGTATGATGGGTGAAATAACACGCCGACGATCAAGTCCGTCTGAATAAGTTGTTTCACAAATCTGAAGCATGGTCGAACTAAAATGATCGAAATGCCATTGGATGATCGAGTGCTGACCGCCCTAGAGAGAAATCCCTATATTGAGCGTCGCAATTTACGTTTCGAGACCAGCTCCGGACGTGTAACGCTACGGGGCGTGGTAAACACATACTTCCAAAAACAGATGGCCCAAGAGGCGATTAAACGCATCGAAGGCGTCGATGAAATCGCCAACGAGTTGGAAGTGTGCTGGACGTAAGCAAAAATCCCTAGCGCGGCTGTCGCGGTCGGCCGAGAACGGCCTCTTGTCGGTCGCGGTAGGGGTGTAATCGTTCGTCCAGGCGGCAGGCGTGCAGCACGCGGCGATTGTACGGCGAGAGACCGCACAACCGCATCACGCCGTCTTTCTCTTTAATCCGGTGATACAAAAGAAACAGTTGTTCGACGAGGGCGCTGCTCAGCAGGGGCACTTCATCCAACTCCAACACTAGCCGGTAGGTAAAGTGTTGTTCCAGGAGGGCCCAAAGACGCTCCGTCAGAGGGGGCGAATCCGTCTGGGACGGCTCGATATTCTTGAGCCTGACAAGCAGCCAATCCGGACCTCGTTGAATCTCGAAATCGCATTCAGTGGCGACCGCCAACATGACGTTTCTCCTTCAACGTTGCGGAAAACCCGCGAAAAAAGAAAAGTCCCGCCAACCGTTATCTTAGCAACTGAAGCCCGTAAAACAATCCCACCTTCCTGGTGGATGGCACAGAGCCTCATCTATTCCCTACTGCCCATTTGTCAGGACAGAGCCTCTTGGGCCGTCAAGCAGATGCGGCGAAAAACCTCCGGACGGGGGACGCCGGAGAGGCGAAATGCTTCCTTGCCGGAACGCTTGAAGATCAGCTCGCCGGCATGCAACCAGTTCTGGCCGGGCAAGGACTCCACTTCGATCGAGTCGAACTCATCAAGCCCAAGCCAACGCTCATCGACCGGCATTAGACCTCTGCGGATGATTATCCGTCGATTGGTCAAGGCGTAGCGACGGCAGACTACGGGCATTAGTTGCCAGGCAAACACGGCCAGACTTAATGGGATCGTGGCGGCGGCAAGCATATTGCCCAGCGTGAATACTCTGCCCACCCCGGTTGAAACGGCGGACAACCGGCCCACGAGTCGGCCGAAACGGTTGGCCCCGATAGTGGGCCAAACCACTTTGCAGGTTACTTCCCGCAGTTCGGACGGTACGACGCCGGCGATGGGTTGGTTCATTCGAGTGGGCGACAATGCTTGCGGCAAAAAACACCGGCCCGGAAATCGAGCCGTGTAGCCATCGAACCTAGGAGTATAAGACCGCTTCGATCCGTTATCAATAGCCGGAAAAGTGTATGCCGTGCGGCCATTTTGCGGCATTACCCATCCGTAGAGTGGCGATTGCCAATTTCTCAATTCTTTCGCGGCTTCAATTAAGATAGAAGGCGGCTGTAACGATTCGCCGCCGCCGGGAGATATTAAGCAGGATAGCAGTGCGCCACCATTATTGACCCCCCTTATGGCAGGTTGTCGACCAGTGGAACCCGCCGAGCAACTAGCGATGCACTAGACTAAAGCGCAGCCTTACATAGCTGCGTATATTACGTCGCTGCTGCACGACTTCCATCGCGCCGACGACGTACTTCAACAAGTTGCCGTCGTCCTGGTCCGCAAGTTCAAGGAATACGATTCGCGTCAGCCGTTTCTCTCTTGGGCACTCGGCATCGCTCGGCGGGAAACACTCAAGGAACTGCGCCGACAAGCCCGCGGCCGGCATGTGTTCAGCAATGATTTGGCCGAGAAAATTGGCCAGGTCTACGAAAAGATGGCCGGCCGTTTCGACGCCTATACCCCGACGCTCGGAGAGTGTCTCGAAGAAATGGACCACCGTGCCAGAAAGGCGTTTGACCTGCGATACGTCGGGGGCCTCAAACCGGCCGACATGGCGGAACGCATGAGCATGACCTCGGGTGCAGTGAGGGTTTTGTTGTTTCGCGCCCGATCCGCCCTCCGCGAGTGCATCGAACGCCGGACTAAAGAATCGCACGACAGCCTATGAACCACGACGAACTCAAGCCGATAGACGCCTGGTTCGACGACGGAAGCAGCGACGTTACGGTCCGCTTGCACGGTCTACGGCGACGCCAACCTCGACGGATACGTCAACGCGGTCGACGAGGACATCCTCGACACGTACTACGGCCAAAACGGCATGAGCTGGTGCCATGGCGACTTCAACTACGACGGTTGGGTGAACGCCGCGGACGAGGCCATCATGGACAATAACTGGGGCATGTATCAGTCGATGTCTTTGCCGCTTAATCCCATTCCCAAGCCGGGCGCCGTGGCTTTGCTGTTTAGCGCCTTGGCCGGCCTGGCGGCCTGCTCCTGGAGAAAAAGGAAGTAAATTGCAAACGTGTTGCGGCTGGGGCGGCGGTTCAACTGCCGCCCCAGCTTGTGGTTGCCAGGCATGTTTTGAGCCTTGAAGGTGGAAAGCCTTTGCGGGCCGTAGTGACCGGAACCGCGAGGCTGGGCCAGGATGTCCGCCGCGTGGCGGAATCTGAAGGGAGCCGACGCCAAAACTCGGACTCGACGAACAGAAATCGGATACAAGGCCTAAAGCGCCGGGTAATGCGGCAATAGACGCGGACGCCCAAGGGTCACGCGGAGGTGCAACGGCAAATCCGGCGCGGCCGCGCGGCCGCGCTCCGTTTGTCGGGGCTGGAGGACGTCCGGCGGTCGTGGTAGGATGATGGAAGGCGTCCGAGTCGGGTTTTGCTCCGAATCGTTCCATGTCACTCTACTACGCCAACGGCTCGCCGAAAACCGATCTGCCGCTCGACGAGATGCGCGCGGCGCTGTTCGACGCGCTGCGAGGTCTCGAACCGCGGGGCAAGGTCCTCGCGCTGCCGCCCGACCACACCCGCGCAAACAGCATGTCCGGCCCGCTCTGCCGTTTGGCCTACGACTATTTCGGCGACCGGCTCAGCGACGTTATGCCGACCCTCGGCACCCATGTCCCGATGACCGATCGGCAACTACAGCGGATGTTTCCCGGCATGCCGCCGCGACTGTTCCGCGTCCACGACTGGCGCCGCGACGTGGTCACCGTCGGCACGGTGCCGGCCGAGTTCGTCGCCGAAGCGACCGAGGGCGTCTACCGCAAGCCTTGGCCCGCCCAGTTGAACAGACTGATCTGGGAAGGGGGGCACGACCTGATCCTCTCGATCGGACAGATCGTTCCCCACGAGGTGGTCGGCATGGCCGGCTACAATAAAAACCTCTTCGTCGGCGCCGGCGGTCAGGAAGGGATCAACGAAAGCCACTTCATTGGCGCGGCCTACGGCATGGAGCGGATGATGGGCCGGGCCGACACGCCCCTGCGGCGTATCCTGAACTACGCCCAAGAAAACTTCTGCTCGCGCCTGCCGGTGGTCTTCGTGCTCACTGTCGTCGGCCCGCGCGACAACGGAACGCTCGCCATGCGCGGACTGTTCATCGGCGACGACGCGGAGTGTTTTCATCGCGCGGCCGCGCTCTCGCTGCAAGTCAACTTCACCGTGCTTGACGAGCCGCCGCGAAAGATCGTCGCCTTTCTCGACGGCGAAGAGTTCCACACCACCTGGCTGGGCAACAAGGCGATCTATCGCACGCGAATGGCGATTGCCGACGGCGGCGAACTGGTCGTCCTCGCCCCCGGCGTGGGCGGATTCGGCGAAGACCCGGAAATCGACCGGCTGATCCGCAAATATGGATACCGCACGACGCCCGAGATCATGCAGTTCGTCGAGCAAGAGGACGACCTGCGGCAAAACCTTTCGGCGGCCGCCCACCTGATCCACGGCTCGCCGGAAAACCGCTTTACAGTGACCTATTGTCCCGGCAAACTCACCCGCGAGGAAATTCTCTCGGTCGGCTACAACTTTGCCGAGTTGGGGCCGATGCTGCAGCGCTACGACCCCAAGACTTTACGCGACGGCTGGAACGAGTTGCCCGACGGCGAGCGGGTCTATTTCATCGGCAACCCCGCCCTGGGGCTTTGGGCGGCGCGGCAACGGATGGAACGTAAATCCTCGTTTAACCCGGAACCAACAGCGACGGAGGATTAGAACGTGTTATAAGAATCTCCCCTCTCCCTTCGCAGCATATTTCATCAGCTAGCATTGGTGGAGGGAAGGCTGGAAAAATAGCGAGTTCGCGCACATGCTTGTCTTGTTGAACTTGAAACCTTTTTCAAGGAGACAAGACATGGAACGCGAACTCTGGTTAATATTGTATCATTTTGGCGCCACTTTGGATCCCTGGGGACTTGGAAAATTGGGGAACTATCTTGACCACGAGATCGCCGCGGTTTTCTTCTGGGCGGTGCTCCATGAACGTCCTACATCGTGGGCTTGCCGGTCGGAAAACTGGCCGCCAGGCCTGTGGCCGCATCAACGCTTGCCTTCGCCACCAACCATGAGCCGACGACTGGGAACAACGGAAGTTCAACGATTGCTTGCACTTATGGAACAACATCTGCTTCAGTTGCGGCAAGGCGGCTTCGTCAGCGTGGTAGACGGCAAACCCTTGGTGGTCGGTAGCCACAGCAAAGACCCCGACTGTGCATGGGGCCGAGCAGGCCGCGGACAAGCCAAAGGGTATAAGCTCCACGCAATTTACGGTTCGGCGCCGCTGCCTCAATCTTGGGAAATCGCGCCGATGAACGTCGGCGAACCCGACACGGCCGCTCGTTTGCTCCCGGCTTCTAAAGGGGGCGGATACCTTCTGGGCGATAAACAATACGACAGCAATCCTCTGCATGACGCGGCCCTCCGCGCCGGTTATCAACTGGTGGCCGAACGCAAGCGGCCGCGAGCCGGTCTGGGACACCGACCGCACAGCCCCGGACGCATGCGTTCCATGGCATTGCTGCAAAACAAGTTCGGTCAAGCGTTGTATCATTGCCGAGACGACATTGAACGGAAGTTCGGTTGGTTGACGAACCACGCCACAGGTTTGCTTCCTTTGCCCGGTTGGGTTCGTCGACTGCATCGCGTGCGTCGTTGGCTCCAAGCAAAATTCAGTAGTTCCAAATTTGGCTATGTGTGACAATGTGCCGTAAGTCGTTCATAGGTACGACGATCGAGTCCGAGAGTTTTGCTGGC
>JAFGLH010000210.1 GCA_016928165.1 Pirellulales bacterium
AATAAGGTGCGTGCAAGCACGCACCCTACGGATTTGGAGCTTTCCGCAACAGTAACTAAGAACGTGTTTTGAAATTGAAAAATTAGCTCCCTCTCCATTTGGGAGAGTGTTAGGGTGAGCTGAAAAACATCGGAAGTTGACGACGCAATCCAAGCAGCCCTCACCCTCGGCCCCTCTCCCAAAAGGAGAGGGGAGATTTTCAAAACACGTTCCAACAACATTCCCCTTGACCGCTTTCCACCGCCGTCAGCATCGTTTCCAGAAAACGACTGCCGCGCGCCTCCGCGCCACTCGACAACATACTCCGGATCGCCGCATAAGGCAATGAACCGATTTTTGCCCACTTGCCCCACTCCGTTAAATTGGGTATACTACAAGGCTCGGATTTTCCAGGGGATATTCCATCGTATCGTTCCGTCAATCATGGACCCGTCAAAATTGCGCAATATCGGCGTCTCCGCCCATATCGACTCGGGTAAAACCACCCTGAGCGAGCGGATTCTCTACTACGCCGGCCGCATCCACCGGCTGCGCGAGGTCCACGACGGCGGCGGGGCCACGATGGACCACATGGAACTGGAAAAAGAACGGGGCATCACGATCACCAGCGCGGCCACGCAAGTCCGCTGGGGAGAGGCCACGATAAACCTGATCGACACGCCCGGCCACGTCGATTTCACCGTCGAGGTGGAACGGAGCCTGCGGGTCTTGGATGGGGCGATCCTCGTTCTCTGCGCCGTCGGCGGCGTGCAGGCCCAGTCGCTGACGATCGACCGCCAGATGCGCCGCTACCACGTCCCCCGGCTGGCGTTCATCAATAAGATGGACCGCGTCGGGGCCAACCCCGAAAAGGTCGTCGAGCAGTTGCGGACGAAGCTCAACTGCGACGCCGTGTTGATGCAACTACCCATCGGGCGGGAGGCGGATTTCCAGGGTGTGATCGACCTGATTGCCGAGCGCGCCCTATATTTCGACGGCCCCGGCGGCGAGCGGGTCCGCGGCGAGGAAATTCCGAGCGAGATGGCCGACCAATCCCGCCGCGCCCGGCAACAGTTGCTCGAGGCCCTCTCGATGTACAGCGACGAGCTGATGGAGCTATTGCTGTCCGAAGAGGAAGTGCCGCCGGAATTGATTTACGACGTGATTCGCTCGGCCGTGGCCCAGTTGGAGTTTACCCCGGTGTTCCTCGGTTCGGCCTATCGCAACAAGGGCGTGCAGCCGCTGCTGGACGCGGTGGTCCGGTTGATGCCTTCGCCCTTGGACCGGCGAGCGAAGGCGATTGTTTTGGACAAGGAGGGCGGACGCAATGAGATGCAACTCGTCCCCGATCCGCAAAAGCCGGCCGTGGCGATGGCCTTCAAGATCGTCGAGGACGCCTACGGCGCGCTGACCTTCATGCGGTTGTACCAGGGCCGCCTCGTCAAGGGCGGGGCGTACGTCAACCAACGCACCGGACGCCGTGAGCGCATGGGGCGGATCGTGCGGATGCACGCCGATCAGCGCGAGGAGGTTGAGGAGGCCCGGGGCGGAGACATCGTGGCGGTACTGGGACTCGATTGCGCCAGCGGCGACACCTACGCATCCGAGCCGAACTATTGCACGTTGGAGAGCATGTACGTGCCCGAGCCGGTGATCCGCATGGCCATTGCCCCGGCCGCCCGGGACGGCGCCGACCGGCTGAGCAAGGCCTTGCACCGCTTCCGCCGCGAGGACCCGACGCTGCGGGTGAGCACCGACGAGGAGACGGGCGAGACGCTGATCGCCGGCATGGGCGAGCTGCACCTGGAGGTTTACGTCGAGCGGATCCGCCGCGAGTACGGCGTGGCGGTCGAGGTCGGCCCGCCCAAGGTGAACTACCGCGAGGCCCCCACCCGGCCCGCCGAGTTCAACGTCAAGCACCGCAAGCAGACCGGCGGCTCGGGCCAGTACGCCCACGTCGTCGGCCGGCTCGACGTGCTGCCCGAGGACGCACCGGAGAATTTTATCTTTGAGGAGCATGTGGTCGGCGGGCGGATTCCCAAGCAATTCATCCCGGCCGTGGAGAAGGGGTTCCGCTCGATGCTCGCCAAGGGTCCGATCGCCAAATATCCGGTGGTCAATCTGGCCGTGCATCTCGACGACGGTTCGTATCACGAGGTGGACAGTTCCGATCTGGCGTTCCAGACGGCCGCCCGGACCGCGATGCGCGAGGCGTTTCCACGGACCGGGCCGGTGCTGCTCGAGCCGGTGATGAAGATCGAGATCGAGTGCCCCAGTCAGTTTCAAGGCGCCGTGGTGGGCAACCTCACGTCGCGGCGGGGCATCGTCCTCGGCGCGGAGGTTTCGGGGCCGGACGTTCGCATCGAAGGCGAAGTACCGCTGGCCGAAACCTTCGGCTACTCGACCGACCTGCGGAGCATGACGCAGGGCCAAGGCACGTTCACGCTCGAATTCGCCCGCTACAAACGGCTGCCGCGCAATCTGGAAGAAACACTGATCGCCGAGCGACGACGCGAGGCGATGGCCGCGCGCTAGAATCGCGGCGCGACACAGAGCGGTATTACAATTTAGTGCGCGGTGTCAGGTAGGGCGCCGCTACTGGCTTGTCCAACAGTGCGGGAAACACGGGTGGACAAGCCACCCGTGGCACCCCACAGCTTAACTGCGTCAAACTACTAGCCCGAAGCGCAAGCGAGGACAATCCGTTGTGCGTTCCTTGCTTGCGCTTCGGGCTAGTGTTTGACCGCTGAGAAATGCGGGTTAGTCTACTTTCTTTTCCTCGTCTTCCTCTTCTTCATCATCTTCCCAATCGTCGTCGTCCCAATCCTCCTCGTCGTCGTCCTCTTCCCAATCCTCGTCGTCGTCCTCGACCTCCTCCCACGGTTCGTCGTCGAGGTCTTCATCGTCTTCATCGTCTTCGTCGTCGTCTTCGTCGTCGAAGTCGTCGAATTCGTCGTCGTCGAGGTCGTCGTCCTCATCGTCGTCGAGGAACTCGTCCTCCTGATCGTCATCCTCGTCTTCGAGTTGGGCGAGGACGGTTTGATGGTTGGTCCGCTCGTCGTATTGGTGCTCGACAAGGGAAGCGTCGGCGCCGTCGGCAAGGGCGTGTTGCGATTTTCTGGCGATGAGGGTTTTCACGTTCTCCTCCTCCTCCGCTGCTTGGGGTTGCTTCGATTGGTTTGAGGTATTGGAATGGGTTAAGGTTTGGACTTCTAATGTATCGACCGGCGCCGATTCACGATTTCGTAGTATCTCGGCCCTAGGCAGTTCGTCAAGATGTCGGAGGCCGAAAATTTGCAGGAATTGTTTGGTGGTGCCGTAAAGGTATGGTCGGCCGAGTTCCTCGGATCGCCCCGCGATCCGCACCAAATCGCGCTCGACCAGTTGCCGCAAGACTTCGCCCGATTGTACTCCTCGAATGGCCTCGATTTCCGCCCTCAGGACCGGCTGACGATACGCCACCACCGCCAGGGTCTCCAAGAGGGCCGCGGAAAGGCGGGTTTCCACCGCCTCGCGGTGCAGCCTCCTGAGCCACGGCGCGAACTTCGGCCGGGTCAGTAGTTGGAAGCCGCCGGCTACTTCCTCGACGACAAACGCCCTTCCCTCCGCTTCATATCTTCGGTTTAAGTTCCGAATAAGTGTACGCGCTTTCGTGCCGTCTGCCAAGCCGGCCGACTGAGCTAATTTTCGGCTGGTTTGCGGTCCACGCGAAAGAAAAAGAATCGCTTCCAAGCGTGAAAGTTGATTGGCGATCGACGCGATACCCCCATCACGGAGGGGCAAACAGGCCGGCAAACCGATTCGGACGCCGCTGTTTCGCCAATGTAAACACCCGCCGGACGCGATCGGGTGTCGATAGCGCGTCGCCACGCTGCCCAGCCGTTGGGCGGTGCTCGGTTTGCTAGCTCTCATGGAAATCTACCTGAACACGTATTGAAGTTTTTGGCAAGACCAAAAAAAGCCGGCAACAGGCCGCGGCCTCCGGAAGCGGCGGAGGCTTGGCGCGCCTGTGCCGGTTATGTCGAGGTTGGGGAGATTGACGGCGCCAAAACGCCTCCGATCTCGTCAACGGTCGCCAAACTCGTCGGCGTCAGATATAATTGTGGGATGGAAGACCGTGCCATCCCGCCGCCAGGGTGGGACAGGTGTCGGCAAAGAGGAACCCCATGCCTGATACGTCCGAAAAAAACGCCAAAAAATCGCCGCCGACCAAACGGCCGCATCCTAGTCCGATGGCCGGGGCGTCCACCTGGTGGTTTTTGCTGGCCTTGGCGCTGGTTGTGGTGTTTATCTATTACACAAACAGTAAGAACGGCCGCTCGGAGATCAGCTACGGCTTCTTCCGACGACAGTTGCAGGAGGACGAAAACATCGCAAAGGCGGAGGTCCAAGGGGCTCAAGTATTCGGCGAGTTCAAGATAGCCCCGATCGATCCCGAAGCCGACCCGAACGCGGACGGGGTTTCTCCCCGCTTGAACAAAAAGTTTACCCTCGTCCTCCCGGAAATGGCCCTGAACGACCCCAAATTGGACGAGGTCTTGCGCAAACAACTCGGTCGGAACTATCGGGCGTCGGAGCCTCGCGACAACACGTTCCTGATCCTGATGGTCTACATGCTGATTACGGTCGGCCTGTTCGTCGGACTTTGGGTCCTGTTTCGCAAGGCCCGCGATTCGTTCTTCGCCGGCGGACTGACCAGCGGGTTCGCCAAGAGCGGCGCGCGGCGCTACGAGGGGGGCGATAAACCGATCACCTTCGAGAACGTTGCCGGGCTGGAGGGGGTGAAACACGATTTACAGGAGATCGTCGAGTTCCTCCGCAACCCGGCCAAGTTCCGGCGGCTCGGCGCGCGGGTGCCGAAGGGAATCCTCTTGATGGGCGCCCCCGGCACGGGCAAGACACTGCTGGCCCGCGCCGTGGCCGGCGAGGCGGGCGTGCCCTTCTTCTCCATCAACGGCTCCGAGTTCATCCAAATGTTCGTCGGCGTCGGCGCCGGCCGGGTGCGCGACCTGTTCAACACGGCCAAGGAAAACGCCCCGGCGATCCTGTTCATCGACGAGATCGACGCGGTGGGCCGGCACCGCGGCACGGGCGTCGGCGGCGGTCACGACGAACGGGAGCAGACGTTGAATCAAATACTCAGCGAAATGGACGGCTTCACGCAAAGCGAGTCGGTGATCGTTATGGCCGCCACGAACCGCCCCGACGTCCTCGATCCCGCCCTGCTGCGGCCCGGACGGTTCGACCGCCACATCACCGTCGACCGGCCCAGCTACAAGGGCCGGTTGGCGATCTTCGAGGTCCACACCCAAGAGGTGCCGCTGGACATCGACGTCGATCTCGAGCAGTTGGCCGCGGGCACCGTCGGCCTGACAGGCGCGGACATCAGCAACCTGGTCAACGAGGCGGCCTTGTGGGCCAGCCGGCACGACAAGGACTACGTCGACATGTCCGACTTCGACTACGCCCGCGACAAGCTGCTGATGGGCTCGAAACGCGAGGAGGTCCTTTCCGAGCAAGAGAAGGCGATGACGGCCTATCACGAGTCGGGCCACGCGCTTTTGGCCTGGATCGTGCCCGGCATCGACCGGCTGCACAAGGTCTCGATCGTCCCCCGCGGCCGCTCGCTGGGGGCCACGCAGTTGTTGCCCGACGAGGACCGCGTGAACATCAGCGAGAGCGAGCTGCACACCCGGCTGTTGTTCTTGCTCGGCGGCCGGGCGGCCGAAAAGTTGGTCTTCGACCAGTACAGCGCCGGGGCCGAGGACGACCTGAACAAGGCCACCCAGTTGGCCCGGCGGATGGTCACTCATTGGGGCATGAGCGAGCGGCTTGGCCCGGTCGCCTTCCGCGACGTCGAAGACCATCCCTTCCTGGGCCGGGAGATGGCCGAGCCGCGCCGCTTCAGCGAACACACCGCGCAGGTGATCGACGAGGAGGTCTCGCGGCTGTTGCGCGAGGCCTCGGACCGCGCCACCGCGATGCTCAAGGAACACCGCGAGAAACTCGACGCGATGGCCCATCGACTCAAAGAGATCGAGACCCTCGACGACACGGAAATCGAGAAGCTCATCGGCCCCTCGCTGAACAAGCCCGCCACGGAATCGCCCGCATGATGAGAATTGGCGCCGCTGCCGGCTTGCCCACCCTACCCTACTTGTAGAATCGGGCGTATTCGGGCGGGAGGCGTTGGACCTCCTCGATCATCCCGACCACCCCCTCGCCGACGTAATTCATGTATTCCCAAACGATCTCGCCGTGGTTGTCGATCTCGAAGGCCCGGCCCTGCTTCGACTCGGTAATCAGCAGGTTGCCGTTGGGGAGCCATTGGTGCTTGCCGAGTATGTCGGTGTAGAAGGGATGCTCCTCGGTCCCTTCGTAGTAGACCTCCAGCGTATCGTCCGGGGCGTTGAGGATGACGATCCGGCTTTGCGGCCCCTGCTCTTCGGGAGCGGCGTTGTTGTTGTCGAACACTGAAATCCGCTCGCCGTCGATGAAGTCGGGATCGTGCTGTCGTATGAAGCGGCCCGCGGCGATGAACTTGATCTTATCGGTCCGGCTGTCGAAGACGAAGACGGTGTTGATGTTCCGCAGCGATACGGCGACGTCCCCTTTCTTGAAGAAACCTTCTCGCATTGTCTCGGGAAACGGCTCGACGTCGTTCATGTGGAGCACGTCGCCTCGGACTTGCGTGGACGTGTTGTCCAGCGAGCCGAGATAGAGCAGCCCTTCGAGTCCGTTTTTCCGCAGCAGTTCGGCGACCGACCACTGGCGGAGGATTTCTCCCTCCGGCGAGACGACCAAAATGGTGTATTCCTCGAACGGCGGGACGCGGTTGGGAAACCGCTCGCTCGGCCGCTCGTGTTCCTTCTGGCCGGAGACCCAAAGGTTGCCGTCGTCGTGCAGGTGGACGGAGTGGTGCGTTTGATAGGGAAGCCGCCAAACGATTTTCCCGGCGCGATCGACGCGGACCAGTCCCAAGTGAATGAAATTGAAGACCAGGTCGCCGTTGTCCATGACCGCCGCGCCGTGTACGTTGGTCCCCGGCGCCCAACGGGGCACGAACCTCTCGGGCAGGTGCTCGGCGTCGGGCCACATCTCGAACCAGTCGATGCTCCACTCGTGCAGCGTGCGGCCGTCCATGTCCACGATTTTGGCGAACAGCCGATGATCGGCCTTGACACCGGTGACGAGGTTGATTCCCTCGTAAGACCGTTCGCTATTGCGGACTGGCGGCTGGGTCGGGTCTCTCGCGCATCGATAATAAAAGGGAAAGGCATTGCCCGTCATTACGCGGAAATAATTCAGCGCCTCGTTGGCCAGGGAGAGGCACCGCGCGGGATAGCGATGGTGCTTTTCCGCGATCATGCCGCAGACGTAAATCGCCAGAGCGACGGAAAACACGAACATGAACATGGCCGCATTGTTCGCGAAGCCTTTTGTTTTTCCCGTGGTGTTTTTCATGTTGACGTCGCCGCCGCTCTAAGAACGTGTTTTGAAATTGAAAAATTAGTCGTAATCGTTCACAGGGGACTGTCCCGATTTTCGCGGTTCACCGCGAAAATGGGACTGTCCCCCTCGGCGGCGAAGGGGACAGGCA
>JAFGLH010000211.1 GCA_016928165.1 Pirellulales bacterium
GGCCCGGAACCATTCGCAGTATCAGGCCGATATTCGCGTGCAAGGACATCACCGCTGGGGCACTCGCTTTCGGCGGATTGTCGCCCGGCTGCCGGGCGGCCTCACGGCTAGCGAGGTGTGCGCGGAGAGTTGGCCGGGCGAGAGCCTGGTCGAGGCGGCCATCGAGTGCGTCCGCTGCTGGCGCTATTCCGAGGGGCATTGGAGCGCGGTCAGCGCGCGCCACCGTTTCTTCGGCTACGACATGCGGCGCGGCCGCAACGGAATATGGTACGCCACCGGCATCTTCGGCGGACTACGCCGATAATCGTAGAGTGCGTGAAACGCACCATTGCCGCCGCAACATATCCTCCACGACCACAGTTGCGGGGCGTTTTGTTTTATGTTTATTCCGATTGCCCCCCTTTGACGATTCACTCGTTAAAGCGTACAAATATACTTGAAGGCCGATCCTTCACGGTCTTCGATGAGGGGTCCCCGCAATGGGGGCCTGCAAACCTGGTCAGGGACGAAAGTCAGCAGCCATAAGCGGTCACCTCCAGGTGCGGCGGACCTCTCATCGGAGACCGCGGCAAGGGTTCAGGGTTCAGGGTTCAGGGTTCAGGGAAAAGACCGGGATCAGACGCGATTTCAACGGTCTGAACCCCGAACCCTGAACCCTATGTCCTCTACCCCGACAAACGCCGAAACGTCCAGAGCCGCCGACCCGCGCCGCTACGTGGTCGTTGCGCGCCGCTATCGGCCGCAGACCTTTGAGGAGTTGATCGGCCAGGAACACGTCGCCCAGGCGCTGTCGAACGCCATTTCCACGAATCGAGTGGGCCACGCCTATCTGTTCACGGGCGCGCGGGGCGTAGGAAAAACCTCGGCGGCGCGGATTTTGGCGAAGGCGTTGAACTGCGAAAAAGGCCCCGCGCCGGTCCCGTGCAACCAATGCGACATCTGCCAAAGCATCTCGGCCGGCGAGGACGTCGACGTATTGGAGATCGACGGGGCGAGCAACCGCGGCATCGACGAGATCCGCCAGTTGCGGCAGAACGCCGGCGTGCGTCCCAGCCGTTCGCGGAACAAAATCTACATCATCGACGAAGTTCACATGCTCACCCGCGAGGCCTTCAATGCCCTGTTGAAGACGCTCGAAGAGCCGCCCGAACACGTCAAGTTCATCTTCTGCACAACCGAGCCGACGAAAATCCCGGTGACAATCCTCTCGCGTTGTCAGCGGTTCGATTTCGCCGGCATCCTGACCCGCTCGATCCATCGCCGCTTGGAGCAGATCGTGGCGGCCGAGGGGGTGGAGGCGGACGACGAGGCCCTGGAGATGCTTGCCCGGCGGGCGGGCGGCTCGATGCGCGACAGCCAGTCGCTGTTGGAGCAGTTGCTGGCCTTTTCCTCCGGCCGGATAACGGTCGATGAGGTCAACGGGATGCTCGGCGCCGCCGGCGAGGAGCGATTGGAAGCGGTTGTCGGGCACCTGGCCGACCGCGACGCAGCCGCCGCGCTGGCCGACCTGGACGCCGCGGCCGCCGCGGGCATCGACCCCGGCGGTCTGATCGAGCAACT
This sequence comes from Pirellulales bacterium, assembly GCA_016928165.1. GTDB lineage: Bacteria > Planctomycetota > Planctomycetia > Pirellulales > Thermoguttaceae > JAHIKV01. Next base: position 1,561 of record JAFGLH010000211.1, read on the forward strand.
GTTCGGCTATCTCCGCGATTGCATGGCGGCGGCCGTCGGGTGCAAGCCGGAATCGTTTCTGTATACGTCGCTCTCGTCGGCCGAGCGCGTAACGGAATTGGGAAAACGCTGGGGGTTAACCACGCTCTTGGCGGTCATGCAAATTCTCGACCAGGCGCTGGCCCGCATGAGATATAGCGCGCAGGAGCGGATTATTGCCGAATTGGCCCTGGTCGGGATCAGTCAACTGGAAAACCTCGACGAGCTTTCCGAGGCGATCGAGCAGTTGCGGTCCGGGGCGTCTGGGGGAGCGGTTTCCGGGGCGGCGCCGCGTCCGGCCGTCGCGGCAAAAAAAAAAGCTGACCCCGACGTCCTCCCGCGAGCAGCGGCGGAGTCGCATGCCCCCGCGGCGACCCTCGACTTAAAACCCGAGACGGCCGTGGAGGTTTGGAATCGGGCCGTTGGGCAACTTTCCGGAATGATCGTCGAGCAGGCCAGGCAGTTCGATTCGATCGCCCTGCCCGAGGCCGATCGGATGGTCGTATCGTTCAAGCCGCGTTACGCCGTTTCGAAGAGCGTCTGCGAGCGGCCCGAACAAATTACCCGCTTCGAGCAAGCCCTGGCCGCGGCGACGGGTCGGCGGGTCCGCGTCGAGTTTGCCCTGAGCGGGAACGACCCGGCCGATGACGACCGGACGGCAAGGGTCGTGCCGAACCACCAGAGATTGCTCGAAGCGGCCAAGCATCCGCTTGTCAGCCGTGCGGGCGAACTGTTCGACGCCCAGCCCGTAAGAGTAGACAACCCCTCCGGCAAACAACTCAAGGAATGATTATCGTGTTCAAGGGAATAGCCAGTCTCGGTTCGATACTGAAGCAGGCCCAACAGATCGGCGGCCAGATGAATCGACTGACCGAGGAGATGAAAAAACGCCGCGTGACCGGCGCCGCCGGTGGCGGAATGGTCGAAATAGAGATGAACGGAGTAATGGAGGCCCTCGGCTGCCGCATCGATCCGCAGTTGTTCGCCCAAAACGACCGGGAGTTGATCGAGGACCTGGTGGTGGCGGCCGTCAATCAGGCCATCGCCAAGGGCAAAGGGATGCACGCCGAGGCGATGCGCGAGATAACCGGGGGGATCCCCTTGCCGGGCGGGCTTCAGGAGGCATTGTCCAAGTTCACCGCCGCCGACGGCGAAGGAGAAGAAAACAAGAACGGATAGGTTGGGCCGTGCCGTAATCGTTCACAGGGGACTGTCCCGATTTTCGCGGTTCACCGCGAAAATGGGACTGTCCCCCTCGGCGGTGAAGGGGACAGGCA
>JAFGLH010000212.1 GCA_016928165.1 Pirellulales bacterium
CCAGGCCCCCAGCAACATCAAGCATAAAACAACGGAGGCGACCATGTAGGAGAAGACCGGACCGCCGACGAATGAAGAGGAGAGAGGAGAGGGTAGAGGAAAGAGGGCAGGCGGAGCGGAAACCTCATAATCTCCACACCCGCGAGCCTCCAAATCTGGAATGACATCGATGGCCGAGCGCCGGTCGCCGATGTTCTTCCACTCCAGCAGCGCGTGGACCTCCATGTAATCGAGATAAAACGCGCGTGCGTCGCCGTTTTCGCGCAGAATTTCCAGCAGCTTGTCGTGGTCCCGGCCGGATAATTGCCCGTCGGCCAGTCGGCCCAGCAATTGCAGTAGTTCGGCGGATGTGTCGTAAGGCGTCATCGCGGCCACCGGCCTCCGGACATTTTTCGATGTATGCACTGCAAGAGGGAGTTGCGGATGCGCGACAGGGCAACCGAAAGCGCCGCGGCGGAGCGGCCGAGCCGTCGGGCCATCTCGCCGACCGATCCGCCCGGAGAATATCGCTCCTCGATCAATTCGCGTTGGTTGGCCGGCAATTCCTCCAGGCAATCGTCCAGCAGCGAGGCCAAGCCGCGCGGGTCCGAGGCGCGCCGCTCCGCCTGGTCGGCCAGCGCGGCGAAAAGACGCTGATCGAATATGTGCCGGTCGCGGTGGCGGTCGCGGTGGCGGGCCAGGACTTTGAAGCGGGCGATCTTGTACGCCCAGGCAATGAAGTTCGTTCCCTCCGCGTACTCGTCCGAGCGACGCCACATCACCAGGTTGACGTCTTGAAGAACGTCGCCGGCCTCGTCGCGGTTCGGCAGTAGAGAGAGGATGTATGCGTATAGAGCGGGCTGGCAGTTGATCAGGTTGTTGACGAACTGCTCTTGTTGGTCCTTGGGCTTCATCGTCCAGACTCCGCGGTATCGCGCGCTTTCGCCCCCGTGTTTGTCATATTCCAGAAGACAACCTTAATCTTAACTAGAAAAAAATTTTGCCCGCCAAAGGAGTTGCCCCGCATTTCTCACCGTAGGGTGGGTCGAGGTCGCGCAAAACATTGGTGGGGTAGCGCATACCATTCAACCGTCGTGCAACGTATTGTGGTTAGTCGCGCCGAGTCGTCGCTACCGAAGCCCCGCCAGGATAAAGGTTTGCTTGACCCACCCACATTTTGATGAGAAATGCGCATTACCACGCCCGCACGGACCGCGTGTGGATAAGTCCGTAAAAATCGTGTATAAATGGGGGGGGCGACTCGGATCTCGGCATCGCGGAGGAGTTTTTTGTGGAAAACCGCATGAATCGGCGTCAATTTGCGAAAACCACCGCCGCGACTGGGTTGGGGCTGACAATCGGGGGCACTACGGTCTCCGCGGCCGAGTACGTCGGCTCGTTTCCCGCCGATGCCGAGCGGGTCTGGATCGGGCCGGAATACTGGGCACGCCCGATGCAGGATTGGCGGCTCCGCCAGGGCCGGATCGAATGCGTCAGCGGCGGGCAAGGGCGGGCCGTATATCTGCTGAACACTCAACTCGACGATGCCCCCTCTCCATTCCATATCAGCGTCCGCTTGGGAAAACTGGCCCCGAAATCGACCGACCAAACCAAAGGCTGGGCCGGATTCCGCATCGGCATCCGCGGCGCGGTCAACGAATATCGACACAACGTCCGGCATGGCCGGACCGGCGTCGAGGCCGGCGTCGACGCGCAGGGAAGATTATTCATCGGAAAGTATCACTCCGATCGCACCTCAGAGGGAAAACCGCTCGATCTGGACGATCTGACTTTGCTTTTTTCCGCCGTGCTTGCTTTCGACAGAAAAACATATCGGCAGCTCGCGTTGGCCGCCGTCGATCCGAAGACCGGCAAAGTTCTAGGCCAGATCAAGCGCGAAAACGTTCCCGCCGGACAACTGGTCGGCAGCGTCGCGCTGGTATGCAGCACCTCCAGCGGCGACTTGCAACGCGACCCGAAAACCGGCAACCGGGAAAACGCCCTGAGATTTCGGTTCTCCGATTGGAAACTCAGCGGCGGAAACGTAAGCGTGAATCCGGAATATGTTTTTGGACCGATCCTTTTTTCGCAATACTCGCTCAACCGCGGCGTGCTGAAGATAACGGCGCAGATGCCGCCGATCGGCCGAAACGACTGCCAGACGGTGCGGCTGGAAGTCCAAGGGACCGACGGCGCTTGGCAACCGGCCGGCGAGGCGGCCATCGACCCACTGGCGCGGACCGCCGCCATCCGCGTCGAACGGTGGGATTCGTCGCGCGACGTGCCTTATAGGTTGGTCTATCCTTTCACGGGCACGGACGGCCGGCGGCGCACCCACCATTGGACCGGCACGATTCGACGCGACCCGGTCGACGAGGATCCGCTAAAACTGGCGGCGGTGGGCTGCCGGATGGACTACGCCTTTCCCGACTTGGAGATCGTTGAGCGCCTGAAGGCCCAAGACCCGGACATGTTGTTCTTCTACGGCGACCAGCTTTACGAGCCGAACGAGGGCTTCGGCACGCAGCGCGGTCCGCTGCAAAAGGCGACACTCGATTATTTGCGGAAATACTATCAACACGGCTGGGTCTTCGGCGAACTGATGCGCGACCGGCCGACGATCACCATCCCCGACGACCACGACGTTTATCAAGGCAACCTGTGGGGCGACGGCGGCAGGAAAGGGGAAGGCGTCGGCGACTCGGGTGGATACATCATGCCCGCCGAATGGGTCAACATGGTCCAGCGGACGCAGACCAGTCACTTGCCCGACCCGTTCGACCCCAAGCCGGTCTCGCAGGACATTGGGGTTTATTACTGCGATTTCGTCTACGGTCGGGTGAGTTTCGCCGTGGTCGAGGACCGCAAGTTCAAGCCCGGCCCGGCGAGCGTAGCGCCGGGCGCGAAGGGACGGCCGGACCACATTACCGACGCGAACTTCGATCCGAAATCAATCGACCGGCCGGAGTTTCATCTGCTGGGCGAACGGCAAGAAGAATTCCTTCGCCGTTGGGCAGCCGACTGGCGCGGGGCCGACATGAAAGTGCTCCTTTCCCAGTCGCCTTTCGCCGGGCTGGCCACGCATCACGGCAAATTTGACAATTACCTGGTGGCCGATCTGGACTGCAACGGCTGGCCGCAGAGCGGACGCAACCGGGCCTACGACATCCTTCGCCGCTGCTTCGCCCTGCACATCGCCGGCGATCAACACCTCTCCACGCTGGTCCGTCACGGGATCGAGGAGTTCAACGACGCTTGCCATTCCTTCACCGCTCCAGCGGCGGCCACCGGATATCAACGCTGGTGGCGGCCCGAAGAACCCGGAAAAAATCGTTCACCCGACGCGCCGGAATACACTGGCGAGTTCATCGACGGACTTGGCAACAAGATCGCCATGCTGGCGGTCGCCAACCCGGGACCGACCGATCGCAAGAATCCCTTCTCGCTCTTGTACGAAAAGGCGGCAGGATACGGCATCGTGAAGATGAACAAGGCCGACGGCACGTACACGATCGAGAGCTGGCCAATCTACGCCGATCCGAGCGATCCCGCCTCCGGCGGGCAATATCCCGGTTGGCCGAGGACAATATCCATGCAGGAGAACTACGGCCGGCGGCCGACCGCCTATCTGCCGATTATCGAGGTCTCCGGCATGAAGAACCCGGTGCTGCGAATCCATGACGAATTGGACGGCTCGTTGGTCTATGCCTTGCGGATTCGCGGCGCCTTTCATCGGCCGAAGGTATTCAAGGCCGGCGGCAGCTATAGAATCGAAGTCGGCGAGCCGGGCACGGAGAGACTGAAATCGCTCGATCACGTCAAACCGGCCGCTACGGACGAAGAAAAGATCAGCGTCGTGCTATAAAAACAATGCAAGCAGTGGGGGTTGTACCCGCCGTAACGTTCGGCTATATTTTTTGTTGTCGTCAAAACGGCAAACGTCGTTAGGCGCATCCCTCTATTCTAAATGGTCTTATGGCGTGAGGCAGCGCACGCTTTGCTAAACTGATCTTCGGACCAGGCGCAGGGATCGCGATACGGTAATCGTTCACAGGGGACTGTCCCGATTTTCGCGGTTCACCGCGAAAATGGGACTGTCCCCCTCGGCGGTGAAGGGGACAGGCA
>JAFGLH010000213.1 GCA_016928165.1 Pirellulales bacterium
ATGAAAACGGGGACAGGCACCGCTATCAGTAGTGGTTTTCGTTGCGCAACAATACAAGGGATTGCGGAGCCAGTCCCCGTTTTCATCGCGCCAGGGGCAGGCACATTTTTCGCCCTTGAAAGGGCAAAAAATGCGCCAGTCCCCCGGCCTGTGAACGGTTACTGAAAACGAAAGTCCCCTCTCCCGGAGGGAGAGGGGACTTTTATTTTCAAATTTGCATAATTTCAGACCTAAGTTTCCTTTCTTGCCTATCCTCTCTGCCAGGCGTCGTCGCGCAATGGAATCGCTCTGGTGATGTGTGATACGTTTACCCTATAATTGCCCACCCCCCCCCGACTTCCAGGCATGGATGCTCGCGGAGTGTGTTGTGCGCATCGAGTCCATAACTCAACGTTTTCAACATTTGCACGCATGGTCTTATCCAGAATGATGATGAAACATAACGAGGAAAGAGGAAAGGCCGCTTCGACAACGAGAAAATGGAATTCCGAAAGGATAGCCTTTTGCTTGTTCGTAATGTCCTGCGCAACGTTGGTGTTTTTCGGGGGGATGGCAGTCGGGGCGTATAAGTTTTTTCCCTATGGCTACATCAAGCAGGCCTGCTCGGGCTTCGATTATTTCCGCAGCAAGGTCGACACAATAGACCAGAAGCTGCCCTCCTTGTATTACTGGAGTTCGCAATATCCGGATCGACCTCCGATATTCAACACCGGCCGGGGTTATCCGGGCATTAACCTGGTGACCGGCATCAGAGGGGAGCGGATGTTGTTCGCCAGGATCATCGACATGGACGGCAATACGCTCCACGAATGGGACCTCGACTGGTTCAGGGTGTGGCCGAACGCGACGCATTTGTCCGGTCGTCGCACGCCGGTGCTGCGGCCGGGAACCCACGTTCACGGGGCCGTCGTCATGGAAAACGGCGACTTGATATTCAACTACGAACACATCGGGCTGGTGCGAATTGCCCCCGACGGCAACGTGGTGTGGCGTTTACCCTATCAAACCCACCATTCCATTCACCGGCACAACGACGGCAACCTTTGGGTTTGCGGGCAAAAGGAACACGTCGAACGGAACGAGCGATTTCCAAATCGCATACCACCCTTCGACGAGTACACCATACTGGAAGTATCGCCCGGCGGGAAGATTTTGCGTGAATGGTCGGTTCAGGAACTGCTGGAAAAGAACGGCTACGATGGTTTGTGTTATCTCGGCAAAACGGAGAGCGCGTGCATAGCGGTGCGGGACGATCTGTTGCACCTGAACGACGCCGAACCGTTTCCTGATGCGATGGAAGAGGCGTTTTTCAACAGGGGCGACGTGCTGGTATCGCTGCGCAACGTCAATACGATCTTCGTTTTTAATTGCGAGACCGACAAGATAAAGCATATCGCCACCGGCCGCTCCGTCTGGCAGCACGATCCGGATTTCATCGACGGGAACAGGTTTTCCGTGTTCGACAACTACGCGGTGAAAACCCAGAAATTCAAGCGTTTCAGCCGCATCACGATCTTCTCGGCGGCGGGCGGAAATCCGCAAGTGTATTACCAGGGAAGCGACGACCGCCCTTTTTATTCCGACATCATGGGCAAACACCAATGGCTCCCCAACGGCAATTTACTCATAACCGAATCGAGACATGCAAGGGCCTTCGAGCTTGACCCCGAGAAAAAAATCGTTTGGGAGTATATACATCAGCTCAACGACGGGATGTGCGGTCTGATAGAGGAGGTGCAACGCCTGCCGCTGGAATACGCGCGTTTGTATGACGGATCGGGTTCCGACCGCCCCCAACCGCGGCGACGAGTTTCCCTGAAACAAACTCGTCGCTCCGTCCAGTAACACCGAGCAAGTGGAGAACGTACGGATGAAAAATCACCAACGAATCGTGTTTGTCGCGTTTGCGCTGTTGCTGATCTGCTTTTTTCCCCGTCCGGCCGCGGCCTACATCGGACCGGGGGGAGGGCTGTCGGCCATCGGCGCGTTCATTGCGGTGGTGGCGGGCGTGCTCATCGCCCTGTTCGGATTTTTCTGGTATCCGATCAAACGGCTGCGACGAAAGTACAAACATTCGAGCATAAACGACAATAATTGCGAGGAAACCCCATGATTTCCTGGGTAGGCGCCGTTTTTCTGGTCGTCGGTTTCATCGTCTTGGCCAAACTGCTGGGAATGGTGGAAAAGAGCAAGGAGGCGATCGACGTAACGCGCCGCTCGCTGAACGTGATCCGCGATCCCGCTCTCGGCGACGACGTCAAGGAGAAGACGCTCCAGAAAAACTCGCTCCGTCTCTTTCGATTGTTCTTCGCTCTCTCCTTCGCCGGCGCAGCGGCCTTGCTATTGCCGGTCGGAGTGTTGTGGTTGGGGCAGTGGATGGGCTGGCTCTCGCTGGACGCGGTGTTCGGCGTCGCCGTTTCCCCGCTGTTTCTTGTGCTTAGCACCGTCTTCGCGTGCCTTGCGCTGTTCCGCGGATCGAAGCGAGTTCCCTCGGCCGACGACTACCCGACCCTCGATCGGATATTGCATCGGATAGCGTTTCGGACGACCGCGGCGCAGGTGGCGGCGGCCGACGTGGAAGACAAGATGTTTTCCAAACAGCTTGCGCGATGCAAGCTCGACCGCCCGGTGTTCATCACCGCCCTGCCGAGGGCCGGCACGACCTTGCTGCTGGAGTGTTGCGCGAAAATGCCGGAGTTCGCCGCGCATTGCTATCGCGACATGCCTTTCGTTTTGATTCCCGTGCTCTGGGGCCGTTTCTCAGCGAAGTTCCGCAAGGAGGGACGGCTCCGCCAGCGGGCTCATGGCGACGGAATGCTCATCAATTTCGACAGCCCCGAGGCACTGGAGGAAGTAGTCTGGAAGGCATTTTGGCGACGGCAGTACGGCAACGACAGGATCATTCCCTGGAGAAACGAAAGCAACGAAGAGTTCGAGGATTTCTTCCGTTCACACATGCGAAAGATCATCCATCTCCGCCGCGGAGAGGGCGTGCCGCGGGCCAGATACCTCTCGAAAAACAACCTCAACGTCGCCCGCATCCCCTTGTTGCGGCGGATATTTCCCGATTCGATAATCGTCGTTCCCTTTCGAGACCCGGTGCAACACGCCGCTTCGTTGCTGAAACAACACCGCAATTTCCTCCACATTCACGCGGAGGATAAATTCGCTTCTCGGTACATGCGGGCAATCGGCCACTTCGACTTCGGCGAAAATCTTCGCCCCGTCGATTTCGGCGGATGGTTCGACAATCGCCGCTCGAAGGATCCCGAAAGCATCGCCTTTTGGCTGGAGTATTGGGCGGCGGGTTACGAGCACCTGGTCCGCGAAAACGCCGCCGCCGTGCGGTTTATCGGGTTCGATGCGCTCTGCGAACATCCACAAAGCGGATTGAAGGCGTTGGCCGGAGCCGTCGGCGCCGCCGAGCCGGACAGGTTGCTTGCCGAGGCGGCCGGGATCCGCGCACCGCAGCCGCACGACGTGGACCTTTCAGCCGTTCCCGACGATCTCGCGCAAGATGTGGAACGCATTCATGGAAAGCTGAAAGAGTTGTCTTTGAACCCGACCGCTTTGCCCGTGGCCGAGGCTAAAACGGGCGTGGCGTTCGCCGGCGAGTTGTTCCCGCTGCCCTCAAATATGCTCGATGTGTAGTCCGCGGCGGCGGCGCTCGTCGCGTCGGGCGTTGTCGAACTGTTCGGCCACCCGCCGAGCGCCGTCGATTCCCGGCAGGTAGAAATCGGGATGGCTGCGGTCGCTGGAGACGATGTGGATCGTGCCCACCCCGACCAGCCGTTCCAGCGGCCCCTGCACGAAGGTGATGTCGTCCATGTCGAGCACCTCGATCCGGTCGGTCTCACGCCGCAGGATGCCCGACTCGTGCATCAACCGCTGCGTGGTGAGCACGTAGCGGACGCTCATCCGCCGATAGCAAAGCACCGCGGCGTGATAGAGCCATACGAGCGCAACAACGGCCAGCAAGGCAAGCCACCAGGCGGCGTTGCGGACCCAGAGGACGCCGACGATCAGCAGGAGCAGCGAAACCAGACCGCTAACGACCCAGCCGCCGATCATCGCCTTGGAGGAATAGCCGCCTCGCCAAAGCTCTTTTTCCGGCTCGTCGTCGCCTCCGCGTTGGGCGACCGATTCCCGGAAAGAGTCCATCGCGGTCGGCGCCGGAGCGGTGGCGGCGTCCTGATTCGCCGAAAAACCTTCGTCGGTCGAATCTATCCGCTGGCCGCATTTATGGCAATAAACGGCCTCTTTCACCACGTCCGCGCCGCATGTCGGGCATTGCATGAAGCCACCCCCTTTCTTGCAGGCATGGTCGGAAAAATCGTCCGTATTATAAATCCGCGAGGCACGGCGGAGAAGAGGGTTGCGGCCCCCTTTTCACCTCCCCCGTCCTGGTGTAAAGTAGCCGTGATGAACAGTTCGGCCGAGATCGACCATGAAATGCCCATATTGCCTTGAGGACAACGATCGAGTACTCGATTCGCGTGCCAGTCAGGATGGATTCACCATCCGCCGCCGGCGCGAGTGTTTGGGCTGTCGAAAAAGGTACACGACCTACGAGCGAATCGAGGCCACGACGGTCAAAATCGTCAAGAACGACGGCTCGCGCGAGGCCTTCGACCACGCAAAAATCAAGCAGGGGTTGGAGAAGGCCTGCTGGAAACGTCCGATAAGCGACGAGCAGCTCGAAGGCGTCATCGCCGCCGTGGAAAACGAACTGGAGGCGAATTTCGAGTCGGAGGTGGAAAGCCGGCAGGTCGGCGAATTGGTCATGAAGCAGTTGCGCAAGCTGGACGAGGTGGCGTACGTCCGCTTCGCCAGCGTCTATCGGCGGTTCAAAGACGTGCGGGATTTCGTCGAGGAATTGCGGCCCATGCTGGCGGCGACGAAGAAAAACGAGTAGCCGCCCAACGATTGAATTTTCACGCCTAGCCGATATACTGCTTTATGTAACCGTTCACAGGGGACTGTCCCGATTTTCGCGGTTCACCGCGAAAATGGGACTGTCCCCCTCGGCGGTGAAGGGGACAGGCGGATTTTTCGCCCTTGAAAGGGCAAAAAATGAGCCAGTCCCCGGCCCGTGAACGGTTGCATTTTTATTGTATCGTCGTATGGCGATGCCTTGCCTACCTTTCAACCCTCCTGAATACCTTGTAGTTGGAGTTGCACCATGCAAACTGTTCTTCGCGTTTATGCAAGTTTCATTCCCGCGATATTAGTCTTAACTGTAATAGCGTCGCCAATGGGCCAGTCTGCTTGCCTTGCGTCCTCGCCGACCGATGAGGCGGCAATCCTGACGCCTAAGCCGCCCGAGAGACCGCGAATCAACGGGGCGCGGGTCTTCGGCGTCCGGCCGGGCCACCCGTTCCTTTTCACCATCCCGGCGACCGGCCGTCGGCCGATGACCTTCGCCGTCGATAATCTGCCCGAGGGGTTGAAAGTCGATCCGCAAAGCGGACAAATCACCGGCACGATCGCGGAGCCTGGCGAGTACGTCGTCGCGTTGCGGTCGAGGAACGCATTGGGCGAAGACTTGCGAAAGTTCAAGATTGTCTGCGGCGACACCCTGGCTTTGACGCCGCACATGGGCTGGAATAGTTGGTACGTCTGGGAAGGCCGCGTCAGCGACAAGATCATGCGCGAAGCAGCCGACGCCATGGTCGCCAACGGCATGATCAACCACGGCTATCAATACGTCAACATCGACGCCTGCTGGCAGGTAAAGCGCGGTTCGGACGACCCGATACTCGGCGGACCCGCCCGAGACGACCAGGGAAACTTGAAATCCAACAAGAAATTCCCCGACATGAAGGCCCTGGCCGACTATATCCACGGCAAGGGATTGAAGGCCGGGCTGTACACCTCGCCCGGCCCGACCACTTGCGGCGGCAATTACGAGGGCGCGTATCAACACGAGGAGCAGGACGCCCGGCAATTCGCCGAGTGGGGATTCGACTTCCTCAAATACGATTGGTGCTCGTACGGCAACGCCGTTCAAGTCTGGGGAGACATCGAGAATCCCGATCTGGAAAAACTGCAAAAACCGTATCGCCAAATGGGCGACATTCTTAAAAAGCAGGACCGGGACATCGTGTTCAATTTGTGTCAATACGGGTGGGGAGGCGTTTGGAAGTGGGGACGCGAGGTCGGCGGGCACAGTTGGCGCACCGCCGGCGACTTGGGCGGCTCATTCGACGGCATCCCCGCCGCCATGTTCCGCGACGTCTTTAATCTCTTCGGCCGCAACGAACTGCAAAAATTCAGCGGGCCGGGCGGTTGGAACGATCCCGACTATCTACTGCTGGGACATCTCTCGAATTGGAAGGGAGGTTCGGCGCCGACACCCTTCACACCCAACGAGCAATACACGCACGTCTCGCTCTGGTGCCTGCTTTCCGCGCCGCTGATCCTTAGCGGAGACATTGCCCGGCTCGACGATTTCACACTCGGCCTGCTCTGCAACGACGAAGTGATCGAGGTCGATCAAGACCCGTTGGGCAAGGCCGCCTTGCGCGTCGCCAAACAGGGCGACCTCGAAGTCTGGGCCAAGGACATGGAAGACGGATCGAAGGCCGTCGGGCTGTTCAACCGCGGCGAGGGCATCCAAAACGTGACCGCCAAATGGTCCGACCTGGGACTCGAAGGGAAGCAAATAGTCCGCGACCTCTGGCGACAAAAAGACCTCGGCGCGTTCGAGAACGAGTTTTCCGCCGCGGTCCCGCGACACGGCGTTGTGTTGGTCCGAATCCGAGCGGCCGATGAATCCGTCGATGATACCGGTTTCAAACCGATCTTCAACGGCAAGGACCTGACCGGCTGGGAAGACAAAGAGGGCCTCTGGTCGGTCGAGGACGGCGCCGTCACCGGAGAAACCTCCGCCGAGAAACCGCTTGGGTATCCGCTATATATTTATTATCGAGGCGGTCGGCCGGATGATTTCATCCTGCGTCTTTCCTATCGCTTTCTCTCTCCAACCGGCAACTCGGGCATAAACTTCCGCAGCGCCGAGCAGCCCGGCAAGGATATCCTCGGCTATCAGGCCGACATGGAAACCGGCCCGAATTACACGGGCATATTTTACGAATGCAGCGGGCGGGGCATCATGGCCCTCCGCGGTCAAAAACTCGAAATCGACGAGAACGGCCGCCGGATCGTCGCCAAGTTCGCCGATCCGGCCGAGATGCAAAAGCACATCAAAGCCGGCGACTGGAACGATTACGAGGTCATCGCCCGAGGGCCGGAGATGATTTTCAAGATCAACGGCGTGAAGACCGTGCACGTCATCGACCGGGAGCGGGGCAAGTCCGCCTCGAAAGGACTGATCGCCCTGCAACTCCACCCCGGCCCGCCGATGAAGGTGCAATTCAAAAATATCCGTGTAAAATCAATAGATGCGCCGTCTCGCGGCGAAAGCGACCAATCCGGAGAATAAATCAATGAAACAGACGCATATTGAACGGCGGAATTTTCTGAAAACGTCCGCTGCCGCCGCCGCCGCGATTTCGCTGCCGACGATTATTCCTTCCAGCGTTTTCGGCGGGCCGGACAAGGCCGGGGCCAACGAGATGGTCAACGTCGGCGTGATCGGCTGCGGCGGCCGCGCCCGAGGGGTCTACAAGGAATGTCCCGACGTGAAGGCGTTCCGCGTGGCGGCCGTCTGCGACTGCATGTTCCCCCGCGCTGAACAATACGCCAAGCTGCTCTCGGGAGGCGCGAAATGGGGCCTCTACCGCGACTTCCGCAAGATGATCGACAAGGAAAATCTCGACGGCGTGATGATCGAGACCACCACCCACGCGCGGGCGTGGATCGCGATTCTCGCCATGCGGGCGGGCATGGACGTTTACATCGAGAAGCCGATGTGCCTGACGATTGCCGAGGGCCGCGCGATGGGCGACGCCGCCCGGAAGTTCAATCGCGTCACCCAGGTCGGCACCCAGCAGCG
>JAFGLH010000214.1 GCA_016928165.1 Pirellulales bacterium
CGGGTCCGCGGATCAAGTCGCGGACGGTCTGCTTGCCGCGGGGAAGGCGGCTGAGACGATCGACGCGGTCGTAGGCGTCGGGGAAGCGGGCGATGCTGCGCATGAACTTTCGCCCGGCCGGGGTGCTTAACTGCTTGACAATAAATGAGTTTTTATCTGGAACAGATTCGAGAATCTCTGCTTCGTCCGGCAGCGGCAAACCCATCTTCTTGAGTTGATCCAAGAGCGGCTCGACTTGCGTTCGAGTAATCAGGTCTCCCGGCAGATAGTCGGGCAATTCCTCGAAGTACGCCAGCGCCGTTTTCTCGATCGCATCGAAAGGGGGGATGGACGGGTCCGCCCCCCGAGATTCGCGCGTCGTGGCAAACGTCGCGGCTATTGATAAAACAAGCGGCAAGATAGCTCGATTGGGTATGTGTATTTGGCGCATGGCGGCCTTATCCGGTAGAGTTTTACCAATGGCACAATCGCGATAAACATTCCATCCAAGTATACCCTACAGGAGGCGTACGCTGGCGCCGATTATTGGGTAGGGAATTCCAATCCTTATCATGTTTTCGGTTTCCTTATATGTTTATATTACATATGCTTCTCGTGCGTAACCGTTCACGGGCCGGGGACTGGCTCGTTTTTTCGCCCTTTCAAGGGCGAAAAATGTGCCTGTCCCCTTCACCGCCCGATTGACAAAAAACAGCGTTTTGGGATAATTAATCTTCGGCAAGTTGGATTGCCTTCAGGCAGGAGGAGGTTCAATCATGGCGAACCCAGCTTATTTTATCCAAGAATGTCCCACGTGCGGACGCCGCCTCCAGATTCGCGTGGAATACCTGGGCAGGAAGCTCGTCTGTCAGCACTGTCAAGGCGAGATGATCGCGACTGATCGGACGAACCTTCGTCGGGATTCCGCCGAGTCGAACAACGACTTGCTGCATCGGGCGAACGAGTTGCTCGAAACCGTCGCCAGACGCAACCACTAGGGCCGTCTAATTTCTATATTTCTTCCAGGTCGCGGAAAAAATCCGGATAGGTCTTTCGCACGCAGCCGGGGTTTCGCACGATAACGCCCGGCACGGCCAACCCGACCAGCGAAAGCGCCATCGCCAGCCGATGATCGTCGTGGGGGTCGATTTGGGCGCCGCGGAGCGGGCCGGGCGCGATTGTGAGTCCGTCCTCGCGCTCGACGACATCTGCGCCGAACTTGCGCAGCTCCGCCGCCAGGTCGCCGATCCGGTCCGACTCCTTGCGGCGGACGTGGGCGACGCCCCGTATCGTCGTCTGACCCGAGGCGAACAAAGCCGCGGCGGCCAACGTCGGCACGGCGTCGCTGAACCGGCCCATATCTATCTCGATGCCCCGCAATTGTCGGCCGACGACCGTTACGCCATCCGGGCCGTAACGAACATCGCAGCCCATCCGCCGCAGACATTCGCAAAACTCCATGTCGCCTTGGATGCTGTCATGTGTAAGCCCTTTGACTGTCGCCGTCCCCCGCGTAACCGCAGCGGCGGCGAGAAAATATCCGGCGGCGGTCGCGTCCGGTTCGATCTCGTATCTTTGCGGCCGATAACGCTGTCCGGCGGCGACCGCGAATCGCCCCGGCTCCGGTTCCTCCGCAACAACGCCGAACGATCCCATCACGCCCTTGGTCATATCGACGAACGGCCGCGAAACCAGCGGTCCGACGACTTCCAATTCCACGTCGCGCGCGGCATACGGCGCGGCCATCAACAATCCGCTGAGGAACTGGCTGGAGACGTCGCCGGCGATGGTTGCCCGACCGCCGCGCAATCCTCGGCCGTGCACCGTCACGGGCAGGCATTCGTTTCCGGTTTCTGCGGCGACATCGACGCCAAATTGGTCCAGTGCATTCAACAAATCTTTCATCGGACGACGGCGCATCCGCGATGACCCGTCGATCCGATATGTCCCGCGTCCCAACGCGGCGACGGCCGCAAGGAAGCGGGCCGTGGCGCCGCTGCCGGCCGCGTACAATTCCACGTCGCCGGCCGGCAGTTCTCCGCCGTTGCCCGTGACGCGAACGGTTGCCGTGTTTGCGTCATGTTCGACAACGGCGTCCAGGCGGCCGAGTGCCTCGCACATTGCCCGGGCGTCGTCGCAGTCCGACGCCCCGACGAGGACCGATTTCCCTTCAGCCAGCGCGGCGCAGACGAGCGCCCGGTTGGTTATGCTTTTCGACCCCGGCGGTCGGATCGAGGCCGCGATCGGCCCTTTCGGCAAGATTTCGACGCTGTCTATCATTACGAAATCCGTAGGTCAGGTACTCCGTACCTGATAAAAAAAGATTTCACAAATCACGTCAGGTACGGGGCGCCTGACCTACGAATCAGTCATCGTCTTCGAGCGTTTGCAGAAACCGATTGAGCTTATCGATCTTCGGTTGGAGCCGGTTGATTACCGCGCGCATGGCCGCTTGCTGGGCGGCGGACGGGGGCGGTTCGGCGTCCAGCAGGGTTTCATATTCCCCGATAACGGATTCGTACAGTCCGACGAACGCGCGGGCCACCCGTTCGGCGACTCCCTCCGCGCGGCGTTCCTCGTTGCCCTCGATGCGGTCGATCAGCCCCGGATCGTCTCCCCGTCCGTAGACGAGCCTGTCTACAACGGCCGTGTCCAGGCTGCAAAAGCCGCCCAGGCCGGGGTGAAAATCGGGCCCGCCGCGCCCAAAATACAAATAGCCGTCTTCGATTATCCGTCCGGCGAACGCGGACAGGTAATACTCGTGCAGCGGGGCCAGCCGGTCGGCCCAAGGTCGATTGTAATAATACTTATAGAACAAGTCGGTGGCGCATTGCACATAAGAGGCGCTGTCGGCGGTTGGCAAGTCGTAAATTATCGTGCTTCGGCGGTCGTTGTTGTTTGCGATCCCCATCTCGTGATACTGCCATTTGTCGTCGATCAGATACGTGTTGGCCGTGATTCGATAGCGGCCCATTCCGCCGAGCATGGCGTATCCGCGATCAAGCGTGGCGTAGCCGCGGACAAGGCCCCGGGCAACGTCGAACAACTCTTCGTTGACGACGACGTGCCCGCTCGGGGCAAGACTCCTCGGATCGACCGCGCCGGTCAGCGAGGCGGATACTTCGATGTTGCCCGCCGCGACGTGTCCGCGGTTTGCGGCAGCCGGCCACCAGGCTTCGTCGGGCGGATAATTGTAGGCCGAGCGCTCGTGCCGCGCCCGCCAGGCCTCGAACCGCGAGACGGACAGACCGCGAATCTTCCACGAGGCCACTGCGCCGAAGTTGACCATCAGGGCCATTATCATCAGCAGGATCGGCAGGGCAAGGACCAGTTCGAGCATGGCCAGGCCGCGGCGGGAAACGAGGGACGCGGGGCAAGGAACGAGGGGCGCGGGATATAGTTGGATGTGGAGAGTGGGTTGTGGATAGCGGATAGAGAATAGCGGGCTGCCCTCACCCCCGGCCCCTCTCCCGCTTGCGGGAGAGGGGAGATTAAGTGATCGCGCTCTCCCGCTTGCGGGAGAGGGGAGATTAAGTGATCGCGCTCTCCCGCTTGCGGGAGAGGGGAGATTTTTTGATTGTAAATTGAAATATCTTATCCACATATCACCACTCCATGCATTTTTCCCTCTCCCCTCTCCTCTCTCATCTCTCCCCTTTCAATGCAAACTAATCTCTTGAATCTCCTCCAAACTCATGCTCCCCAAACTCGGCAACTGTTTATCGCCCAGCTCGGGAATGGTCGTCGGCGTGGTCTGCAAAATCGCCGGCAACATCTCGGCCGTGGCGGGCGTCAACTGGCAGGTCCAGTGCTGATTGAACAGCGTCCAATCGGTCGGCACGGACTCGTATCCGACGTAGCGTTGGGATATTCCTCCACCGGGCGCCGAGGAACCGGCGGAGAGCGAAAGCGAAGGCCCCTCGCCGGGCACTCCGCCAAGGCTGACCGACACGCCGCTGGACGACGGGGACCACCAATAGTAAGTCAAATGCCGCTCGGGCACGAAAACCCGCGCCTGGGCATAGGTCACGAGCACGTCGCCGCGGATCGGATTGCCGAACAGGTTCGGCGCCGTGACCCGCGTTTTCGACCAGTAGGCCGTGGCGATGAACGTGAAATTGGTTTCGATATACTCGTTTTGCGAGTCCGTGCTGACGACTATCTGCATGGGCAGGTTGGAGTTGGGATATTCGTCGATCAATTTTTCCAACTGTCCGCAGGTGAATCCACGCCACAGTTCGCCGAAGCGGCTCATCTTTCCGCCGAAGCGGTCGAAAAACGCCATTGTCTCCGCGTTCCACTGATTCAGATAATTGTGCGCCCAGTTGTTGCGTTGTTCTCGGGCCGCGTCGAGATACGACGCGTCAACGGTCGGATCGACGACCGGCAGCGCGGGACAGGCGACCAACTCGCCGGTCGTTCGCCACAGGGCGGCGCGCATCGCTCCGCGTCCGAAGTCGGGCGTGCCGTTGAGCCGAGCGGCCCGATCGGCCGCCTCCTGGGCCACGTCCGGGTAGTATTGCAGCAAGGCCCTCTGGAATTTGGGTATCAATTCCCCGCTCAACACCGACTCGAACGCGGGAAGCTGCAACACGCTGACCCCCTCGATCCAGGCCAGATAGCGGTCGGCCAATTCCTGCTCATCGGGCGTCTTTTCGTCGATCGCCCGGGCCAGGTCGGCGAACATCGGCAAGTCGGCCTCGGCGAATTTATCGGCCGCGTTGTTCCAGGCGTCGAGAATTCGAGGGAGATAACTTTCGACGTTTCGGTCCCGCCCCTCGCGGAGGATCGCCGTCAGCGCGAATACCTCGCAGAGCAGCCGATTGGTGAACGAGAGTGTGTTCATCCCTCGAGTCAACTCCATAGCGCCTGAGTAGGCGGCCGCGTCGGCGGCGTTCTGCATGCGGATTTTGCCGTCCGCCTGCCGACCAACGTTCATCACCATGCCCAGCAGCACCGTAAGCGCGAGCACGGTAAATACCGCGAGGATGCTGATAACGCCGTCTTCGTTTCGATGGAGGTTCTTGCGCCGCTGTGCGCCGCTGCCGGCTTGTCCAGCAGTGTTTCCGGCACTGCTGCACAAGCCGGCAATGGCACACAAAACTGCTAAACGACATTTACTTCGTTCAATAAACATACGGCCTCCTCGATACCTCCCCCTCGTTGCCGATGGTGGCCGAGGCCGAAAGGGGATACGTGTAGACGTCGCCTCGATTCTCAATGCCGGAACTCACCCGGTCGGCCGCGCCGGTCGAGCGGGCCAGCAATCGCCCGGGGCCGGGAAGCAAGGCCAAATTGTGCGTTATCCGAACGGTGATCGGATCGCGCCAGCCGACCTCGTTGCAACGAAAACAGAGATCGTATGTCTCGTCGTCCATGATGATATAACAGTCGTAGGACATCGCGCCGATCAGATTGACAGGTTTCGTCGGCGCGGCCGCGTTTGGCGGCGGCTCATCGTCGCTATGGAAGAACTCGACCTCCACCTTGGTGTTTGCGGCGGCGTAGGCAAACTTGTTTCTCAGCCGCCTCGCCGCGGCGGCGTCGGAGGTTTGCGTCAATGCGTTGTAGGCGTTAGCGAGCGAATCGGCCGACGCGGCGGCGTCGCCGGACAACGCGATGCCCAAATCGCGCGAAGGGCAGATCGACATGCAACCCAACAGCGCCGCACGGCGTATCTTCCCGTATTTCAGACCGTACTCCCACAACCGATAAACCGATCCGGCGGCGACCGTCGCGGCGTCCGCCTCGGCAGGGACTAAATCGTATCCGCCGACCCGATTCGGCCCTTCCTCGACGCTGTGCATGGAGAGGTCGGCGGGTATCCAGACGGCGGCCGCCCTGGCCGCCGCGAAGGCCGCGTATTCGACCACCATCTGGGCGATCATCAACTGGCCGACCTGCACGATCAACAGCAGCACCATGACGAACAACGGCAACGTGAGGACGAACGCCAGGCTTTGCGAGCTGCCGCGCTGGTCGGCGTGCAAGCGGCGCAGCCGGCCGATCCGAGGGCGGGCACGATTCAATTTGGCGAGAACGAGCAATACAAAAAGCGACGCAAGGAGGATCGCCAACCACGGCAGGCACGCGAGCAACGTCGAGCGGACCATGACGGCGCCTCCACATTGGTCCCCTCTCCCGCCGGGAGAGGGTTAGGGTGAGGGCTGCGTGCGGAACACAATAATTTTATATGTTGTATTCGCCGTTCGGCCCTCGCCCCCGGCCCCTCTCCCAAAGGGAGAGGGAAGATTATTAAAATGTTCAGGCTATAAAATTACTTAATCCGAGCCGCACGATCGCCACTCCCGCCAGGGCGCAAGGGGCCAGATACAACGGCGGCTGAAGCTGCGCGCGTTCGGCTTCGGTCAACGGCTCCCAGTGCCCAAGCCGCAACGACCAAAGCAACTGGCGGAACGTCCGGAGGCAAAGCCGCAGCGGCCCGACTCGCCAGATCAGCACGATCAGGCCCGCGCAGCCGCCGATGGCGAACGTCCAAAGCATCGCCTCGATCCCTTGTTCCGGTCCCATGAAGGCCCCCAGCATGGCGATCAGTTTTACGTCTCCGCCCCCGATCCGAAACAACACGAAGCAGACCAGCATCAGCAGTCCGCAGGCGGCAAATCCCAACAGGCTTTCCGAAAGTGGGATCCAACCGAGCGTCTGCCGCAAATGTTCCTGGCCGACCCACCGTCCGGCAACGAGCAAAGAGCCTGCCGCGCTGAGCGTCAAGGCCGCAATGATGCCCGTGTACGTGGTCCAGTTGTATATTTTGTGCCTGGCCAGGTCGGTCGCCGCGGCCGTCAGCACCAGAGCGAACAACAGGATCGTGACCGGCATGGGGTCGTTCGGCCTCGCGCGGCCTTTACAACTGGGCCTCGTCCGCTCCCTCTTGGAGGTCCGTCAAACCCTGGGTGAAGTAATTCTTAATCACCGGCCAGCCGACCTTAATCAGAAAGATCAGGATCGGAATGGCTATCGCTCCGATGATCAAAATCGTCTCCAGGCTGACGGCCCCGTCCTGGCTGCGGTGAACCTTTCGCAGGAGGCCCCATAGCGACGACTTCTTCATATCTCTGCTCCTGTGCAATCTTTTACATGAACGGCCAGGAAATCAACACGCACGTCATTTCGTATACCAAACCCATGATCCTCGGGCCGATCCACATTATAAACGCGACCATCGGCAGCACCACGCAGAGGATCAACACGTAGTCCAACGACGCCAATCCCGCACGCGATTGTGTCTTTCGTCGATTAGCCATCTAATCGAATTGTCGCACAAACCAGTAATTCTTACAAGCAAACCGCTTGTAGGCCAGGTACCCCGTACCTGACATAATAATGCTCTCATGACTGTCAGGTACAGGGGATCTGACCTACTTTTTCTGTCAGGTACGGGGTACCTGACCTACTTTTTCCATGCCCCCTCTGTCAGGTGTACCATCTCGTCAATTCCTTGCTCGTAAGGCTCGCGGGCGAACTCAGGCCGCTGGCCGGTCGGGACCAACTCGGCGATCAACCTGCCCTCGGGCGTCTTGCCCCGAAGCTCGGAGACGAACAAATCGCGGAGCCGGTACTGGTTGTTATCGTCCAAGCCGACGACCTCCGTAACGCGGGTAATTTTTCTCGATCCATCTTCGGTAAACCGGGCAATCTGCACAACTAAATCTATCGCCGAGGCCACTTGAGCCCGGGCCACGTAGACCGGAATCTTGACGTCGGACATCAGCGAGAG
>JAFGLH010000215.1 GCA_016928165.1 Pirellulales bacterium
GAAAACGCCGAATTCTACGGAATATGGGCATCAAACTGACCGAAACCCCTGTATGTAAATGGGACTCAAGTTAGCGCTGTAGTACTAGTGCTGCGTCAAGTTTTAATTTTGGGGATTCGACTGTCGAAATAAGTGACATTGCTGGCTTGTCCAGCAGTGTTTCAAAGTGGTCGAAGTGCTTGCACTGCTAGACAAGCCAGCAGTGGCGCCCCAATTTTTAGTCTTGACAAAACACTAGCGTGGATCGATTCTTTTCCTCGCCAGATCGTGGAACAGCCGCCAGCGGGCTCGCATCTCGGTCAAACTGTCGCCGCCGAACTTTTCCGTCATCGCCCGGGCGATCTCGAAAGCGACGACGTTCTCGACGACGCAACTGGCCGCCGGCACGGCGCAAACGTCGCTCCGCCGCCGGGCGGCCGGGGCGGGTTGCAGGGTCTCCAGATCGACCGAATCCAACGGATTGCCGAGCGTACAGATCGGCTTCATCGCCGCGCGAAGGACAATCGGCCGCGAGTTGCTCATGCCCGCCTCCAAACCGCCGGCGTTGTTCGTGGGACGAACGAAACCCAACGAGGGGGAATCGGCTTGCGAAGGATCGTAGCGGATCGGATCGTGGACCTGGGAGCCGGGGCGCCGGGCCGCCTCGAATCCCAGTCCGAATTCGATTCCCTTGATTGCCGGTACGGAGATCACCGCCTGGGCCAACCGGCCGTCGAGCCGTTCTTGCCATCGCGCGTGCGAACCTAGTCCGAACGGCAGCCCCTCGACGCGAACTTCGATCACTCCGCCTAGCGTGTCGCCGTCTTTCTCGGCCCGGTCGATCGACGATTTGATCTCGGCGTCCCGATCCGGGGCAAGTGTATACAACTCGCTTCGGTCGCGAAGGGATCGAAGCACGTCGAGATTGCCGGGCGGGGGAGGGACTGCAATCGAGCCGATTTCCGCAACGTAACCGAAGACCTCGATGTCGAAGAGGACTAACAGTTGTTTCGCCAGCGCGCCGGCGGCCACCCGGGCGGCGGTCTCCCGCGCGCTGGCCCGCTCGGCTACGTCGCCGATCGGCCCGAGGTATTTTATCGAGCCGTTCAGGTCTCCGTGTCCGGGGCGCGGCGAAGAAATTTCCTCGATTTCGTCGATGCGGCGGTCGCGGTTGGGAATCATCAGCGCGATGGGACCGCCAATAGTCTTTCCCTGCCGCAGTCCGCTAAGAATTTCAACGCGGTCGGATTCAATTCGTTGTCGATCGCCGCGTCCGTATCCTCCCTGGCGGCGGCGCAGCTCGAAGTCGATCGACTCCGGTCTGATTTTCACACCGGCTGGAAAACCATCGACGAGGGCTAGCAACCCTTTGCCGTGCGATTCTCCGGCGGTGTGGTATCGCAACATGTTTTAGGAAGGGGACCGCTATTCGCCGGTATATGGAAGCAGGGCCATGAAGCGTGCCCGCTTGATCGCCCTGGTCACCGCATGTTGGCTGACGGCCGTGCAGCCGCTCTTTCGGCGACTGATGATCTTTCCTTGTCGATTGGTGAGCTTTTTGAGCAATTCCAAATCCTTGTAATCGACGTACATCGGCCGCGGCCGCTTGCCGTCGACGAAGATGGGGTCTTTTTTCTTTGTGCGGACCTTGGTCTTCGCCCGCCGCTTGCTGACCTTGTTAACCTGCAATCGCCTTGCCATTGGGAATCCTCGACAAACAACGCTTCCATCGGACGGGACCGATGCGACTCGCCCGCCGATGTCGCCTTAATTCGGATAAACAAAGCAGTATACCAAAAAAACCGGCTCCCACAAGGGGTAACCGTTGACAGGCCGGGGACTGGCCCATTTATTCGCACTTTCAAGGGCGAAAAATGTGCTTGTCCCCTTCGCCGCCGAGGGGGACAGTCCCATTTTAGCGGTGAACCGCGAAAATCGGGACAGTCCCCTGTGCACACCACAAAAGACGGCAAACGCCGTTGTTTTCAGCGGTTTCGCGGATGTTTTTCTCGGCGCGTATTCTCCTCTTTCGCCGGCGAAAACGCCAAACCGGGCGGGCGGCGTAGGATATGGAACCACAGACCCGCGGCGAAAAAAAGCACCAACACACTGACGTTCTGCGAGATGCTCATACCCGTGCCGAAGACGGACGACTCGTCGGTGCGGATGATCTCCATGATGAATCGCGCGATCGGATATATCGTCAGCAGCAGGGCAAGCAGTTCGCCGTCGCGGCGGCGGCGAGGCGACCAGATCAAGAGCAACAGGCAGATCAGAAAAGCGTTGATGGAGCTATAGATTTGCGTCGGATGCACCGGCAAGCTTCGCGGCGGCGGCTCGACCGCCGGCACTTCCATCCTGGGGCGACCCTCGACGTCGATTTTCAAGGGCCTTTGATCGTAAAAGGCGCCGGCCAGCGCCGCGTGGGCGTCGGCGGTAGCGGCAATCTCCGATTCGTTGATCCGTCGGATCAGGTCGCCCGACTTCAATCCGGCGTCCGCGGCCGGCGAGCCGGCGTCGACGCCGAAGACGCGCGGCGGTGAATTTTTCTCGTCGTCGAGCGTGATTCCAAACATCCGCCCGCGCTCGACCTGGGCGAAGTAGGCCGGGGTCTCGGGCGGAAAGGCAACGGCCCAAGGCAGATCGCACTCTCCGCCGAAGCAGCAGCCGTTCAACAGGCAGCCGATCCGCCCGATGGCCAGCCCCAGCGCCATGCTCGGCGCCATCAGGTCGCAGACGGCGAGCAACGGCAGCCGGCGCAAACGAACGATCGCCAGCAGACCGATCATCCCGCCCAGCAACGAACCGTAGACGACCAGGCCGCCTTCGGTGAGATTGATTAGATTGCCGAGAAAAGGCCCGATTCCGCCGTTCGGGGCCGAGAACGCCGCGGCATACCTGGGCCAATACTCGACGATGTAGAACACCCGGGCGCCGATGATGCCCGGCACCAGCATCCAGAAGACAATCGAATAAATTGCCTCCGGCTCGACGCCGGCGCGTTTTCCCCTCCAGACGGCCAAGGCGGTAGCCGTCACCACGGCCAGCAACATCATCGTTCCGTATCCGCGGATGGGCAATCCCTGCCCTTTGCCAAGCGCCGGCAACACCCAGGCGATGATCGCTCCGATCAATAATAGTATTGGCACATATCCCCACGTGTCCGCATTGAATCCTTGCCGCCACGCCAGCCAAATAATCAGACCGACGCTGAGCACGGCCCACGCGGCCAGCAGCAGGCCGAACCCGAAGACCTGCAATCCGGCGACCTCGGCGGGGATGTGGAAGAGGGTTTGGTGCATGTCAGTTGAGAGGGAGCAGACGAGAGGCTAGAAGGAAAAGAACGAGAATAAGTCTTGAATCGCTAACCCTCTTCCTTCTACCCTCTCCTCTCTCCCCTCAAAATACAGTTGTCGATCAGCCGCGTGTTTTCGATCTTTACCGCCAAGGCCGCCAAGGTGGGGCCTTCGATGTTCTCGACCGGACGCAGCGAGTCGGGATCAACCAGCGCGACGTAGTCGATCCGCGCGTCCTCGGCCGACTCGATCACCTCCCGCATCCGAGCGGCGATAGTGCGAGCGTCCCGCTCTCCCTGCTCGACCAATTCGTTCGCCAGCACGAGACTCTTCCAGAGGACCAATGCCCTCTGTCTGGCGGCGGGGGAAAGATAGCGATTTCGGGAACTCATGGCAAGCCCATCCGGCTCGCGGACGATCGGACAGACGCGAATTTCGGTCGGCAAATCCAGATCGGCCGCCATCCGCCTGATTACCAACGCTTGTTGATAGTCCTTTTGCCCGAAATATGCCGCGTCGGGCCGCACCATGTTAAGCAGCTTCAGCACGACCGTGGCCACGCCGCGGAAGTGGCCCGGCCGGCACTCCCCCTCCAGCGGCACGGCCGCCGCGCCTACCTCGACCCAGGTGTCGTGTCCCTTTCGATATACTTCGTTTTCGGATGGACAAAACACCATATTCACGCCACAAGCGGCAAGCAATTCAATATCGTTGTCCAGGGTGCGGGGATATTTGGAGAAATCCTCGTTCGGTCCGAATTGCGTCGGATTGACGAATATCGAGACGACGACGCAGCCGCACTCGGCCCGCGCCGCGCGGACCAGGCTGAGATGCCCCTCGTGCAGGGCGCCCATTGTGGGCACGAAGCCGATCGACTGTCCCCGGCGGCGAACTACGTCGATTCCTTCCCGTAATTCCGCGACGGTTTTAATCAACTTCTGCATGATGCAATCTTACTCCGTCGCCCTGGCGGCCGCCAGCGCTTCGGCGGCAATCTCCTCCCAGTCGGTTGCTTGCGGGCGGAGCACCGGTCCCACTCCGGGCCGGGCGGCCCGCTCGACCACCTTGCGGCGGATGCGATCCAAATGCGCGACGGTCAAGCGGCGCTCGCTCGCTCGGCCCCTCTCGCGCACACGATCGTGCAATGTTTCCGCCGGGGCGTCGAGCAACACGAGCAGCCTCGGCTGCGCGACGCCCTGCCTGGCCGCCTCGAACCTGCGCATATATTCGTCGATTCGACTCGGCGGCAGCCACGCCCCGGCGAAGGCCGCCGACTGGTCGAACCAGAAATCGCTCACCGCCCAGCAATTCGGCAAATCCTTGCCGAGCAACTCGATTCGTTGATCGAGGAACGCCAACTCAGTTTCCCAGGCGTTGGCGGCCGGGTTGCTATAGAACGATTCCAAGCGTTCCCAGTCGGGCCGCTCCTCGATCAGTCGGGCATCCAGGTCGGCGGCCAGTCGCTCGGCCAATCGCGACTTGCCCGCCGCTATTCCGCCGGCCACCGCGATATAAGGAGGAGAGGCGTTCAAGTGCCGCAACAACCGGGCGACGGTCCAGCCGATCGTCGGGTGGACCATTTCGCCGGCCGCTTCGGCCGCCGGCTCCAACACGAACCGCCGCCAAGCCATGCGAGGATGAGGCACGGTCAACGACGGAGCGTCCATAACTAGGTCGCCGTAGAGCAACAGGTCGAGGTCGATGGTCCTCGGCCCCCAACGCTGCTCCCGACGTCGGCCGAGTTGAATTTCGATCTGCTGCAACAACTCGAACAATTCTTGCGGAGCGAGCGAGGTCTCCAGCTTCAGCGCGCCGTTGAGAAATCGCGGCTGACCGCTCGGTCCCCCGATGGGAACGGTTTCGAGCCACGCGCTGCGGGCGAGCAATTCGATCCGCGGGTGATCGGCCAAACGAGCGGCGGCACTCTCAAGATTATCCCGTCGCGCTGCTTGGTTGGATCCGATACCGATCAGGCAAACGGGCATTTTTCGCTGAGAACAATAAAGACAAAATGGCGAAAGCCTTGGGGGGGCCTTCCCGGCCGCGACCGTGCGCCGCCGACTGTCGCTCCCTGCGAGTGCGCTCCCCAAAGCCTTCGACAGAGATCATTCTCCGAGTAACGAAAATTTTGTCAAGTCACCCCGGAAAAGTAGATCGGGCCACACGCGACAAATATCCGATAAACGTCGGACGCAGCCCGACCTGTGCCGGAATAAATCTCTTTCTCAGTGACAATTCGCCGCCGATGTCGTACAATTGATACTGGGTCGAGGAGACGGTTGCCCGGGTCTTCAGCAAAGGGCCAACGGAACAGTGGAAAAGGCGATTTTCACGATAACTTGCACGACCTGCCGCGCTCGGCTCGCGGTTCGCTCGGAGGCGGCCATCGGCACGATACTGGAGTGTCCCAAGTGTGAGAGCATGGTCTACGTCGTGCCGCCGGATGGCTGGACGCCCCCCCCGAAGCCGGGAGATGACGCTCAACAAGCCGGTCCCGCTCCGCCGCCGCTGGACCGAATCTGTGAAGCCCCCTTGACGTTGGAACTCGATCCCCGGTCCGGTTCTCTTTCCACTCGCATATTTGCGTTAGGGGGTGCGGCGCTGTTTATCTCATTGATTATTGCATGGGTTGTTTGGGCGATTTTTTCCTCCTCTCCGACGCCTGAAGCGGCCAGACAGTCTCAAGTTGAATCGCCGCCGACGGGCGCGGCGCGCGAGACGGACGACGCGGACGGCGGGCAATTAACCGCGCCCGCGCAGCCGCCGCCCGAAGCGATCCAAAACAACAACGGCGTTCCAACCGACGCAGCGGCGGACGCGGAGGCAAACGACAAGACCGAGGGGCCGTCGCCTCCCGAAGCGATTCCTTTCTCAAGCGGGCCTCCTCCAACTGCCGCGGCGCCGTCCGATACGGCTTCATCAACCAAAACGACGAATGATCCCGCCGAGCCGTCCCCGCTGTTCCCGCCCGCCGCGGAAGATAAGAGCGACGAATCAACCTCGCCGGACTACAGAAAATTGCCGTTGCCGCCGCTCGACCTTGCCGCTCGATTGGACGACGCGATCTCGGGCATTGAGTTGACCGACGTGTCGTTTGTCGGGACAATCGACCTGCTGGCGGCGATGAGCACGCTGCCGATCACGCTCGACGCGGACGCGATGGCGGCGTTGGGCGTATCGCCGCGCGACCGAATCACGATACGGCTCGGTCCGACCAGCGTGGGCGAAGCGTTGCGGGCCGCCGCCGCCGAAAAAGGACTCGCCGTGGCGATCGACGGTGCGGCGGTGGTCATCACCACGCCGCCCGAATACCGCGAAAAACAGCGAAAAATCCGCTATACCGTTTCGGACCTCGCCGCCGACCAATCTGCCGGCGAAGAGCTGGCCGGCCTAATTCGCCGGCTCGTCGAGCCTCGATCGTGGCGTGGAAACGGAGGCGAGGGAACGATCAAACCGGAAGGAAACGCCCTCTCGATCGTTCAATCCGACGACGTTCATCGGAAAGTATTGATCTTCTGCGAAAAACTCCGTAATGCCCGCGGACTCCCCCTCCGCAGCCGCGAGAACCCCGACCAGTTCGATCTGACAACGGGCGCGGATCGGGATAAAAAGACGCTCGATCGGCTGGCGACCGCCAATTTTCACCAACCGGCGCCTTTGTCTCGGGTGCTCGCCTATATCGGCCAGCAGAGCGGCGTCGATATTCTCGTCGATCGCGCCGCGCTGGCTTTGGCCGACACCTCGGACCAGGTGGAAGCCTCCGTTACGGTCAAAGACCAAAAACTCGGCGATGCGTTGGACATCCTACTTCGTCCGCTGGGATTGACTTATCGGGTAGTCGCCGAGGACCTAATCCAAGTGACCACGCCTGATGCAATCGAAGAACGGCTCGAGTTGGAGTTCTTCCCCGTTGCCGACTGGCTGGCTCGCGGGGTATCGGCCGAGCGATTGGTCGAGGAATTGAAAGGACGAGTAGCTCCGGCCACGTGGAGCGACGTGGGCGGCGATGCCGATATTCATTTCGACGCCCCCTCCGGCTGCCTTGTCGTTCTGCAATCGCGGCCCGCCCAGGCAACCATTGGGCGTTTGTTGAAATCGCCCAAATAGCGCGGGCTTCCAACCCGCCCTATAACAGCCGGTCCGTGCGTGACAATTTCCACTGGCGCGATCTGCGGGGTTTAGGTAAACTGCTTGCGTATGGGTTTACGAACCGATTCCAACACGCAA
>JAFGLH010000216.1 GCA_016928165.1 Pirellulales bacterium
CCCCCTCGGCGGTGAAGGGGACAGGCACATTTTTCGCCCTTGAAAGGGCGAAAAAACGAGCCAGTCCCCGGCCCGTGAACGGTTACAGAAAATCTTTTCATACCCGATCCGGCACCACGTAGGGGGCGCGGTAGGAGCGGGCGAGCAGGGCGTTCGCCTCGTCGTCGCCAATGAAACGGTCGGCCGCGGCGTCGAAAGACAACCGACGGCCGAGCCGATACGTCGAACCGGCCAGTTCAATCCGCCCGGCGTCGGCCAGATGATCCTTCATGCTCTCGAACGATTCTTGAGCGTCGGCGTCGTCGGGGAACGGCTTTGAGCCGCGGCGGAAGGATACTTCCTTGCCCAAGCGGAAAGAAAGATTGCCCAGATGGCAAAGCTCGGTCGAGCGGAAGCCGACTTCGACCTCGGCGTGGAGGTCTTCCCGCTTGCGGCTGCGGACGCAGTCGATGAAGTTGCCGAAGTGCAGCAGTTGCGGGTCGATTTTTCCTTTTGGGTTCACCAGACTTCCGCTAAGCGTGACCCGCTTGTCGACTTCGCCGGGCGCGAGGCCGGGCAACGGCTCGCCTTCGGTCTTTCCCTTGGCGTAGAACTTGCCGTTCTTGATGACGCCCTGGTCGGTGTGGAACTCGTTTGTGATTTTGGTCGTTTTTCCGTCAACCAGACCGCGGTCCTCGAAGAAAATTTTCGGGCCGCCGAAGTCGATCACGGTGAATTGCGTGTTGGGCGTCTGTCCCTGGTCCTGGGTCTGATAGCCGTAGCGTCCGCCGAGGCTGACGACGCTCGTCGGAGCGGCCCCGTCGGGCATTGCCCAACGGGCGATGTCCATCTGGTGGACGCCCTGGTTGCCGATCTCGCCGTTGCCGAAGTCCCAGAACCAATGCCAGTTGTAGTGGACCAAGTTTTCGTGATATGGTTGTTGCGGGGCGGGTCCGAGCCAGATGTCGTAGTCCAACTCCTCCGGCGGCGTCTTCGGCCACTGGAAGCCGATGCTGCGTCGCGGCTTGCTGGCGTAGCCGTAGGAGATCAGCAGGCGGCCGTAACGGCCGCTGCGGACGGCCTCGACCGTGGCGATCAAATCCGGATCGGAGCGGCTCTGGGAGCCTTGCTGCACGATGCGGTCGTATTTGCGCGCGGCCTCGACCAGCTTGCGACCCTCGAAGATGTTGTGGCTGCACGGCTTCTCGACGTAAGCGTCCTTGCCCGCCTGACAGGCCCAAATCCCATGCAGCGAGTGCCAATGGTTCGGCGAAGCAATCGATACGGCGTCCAGCGATTCGTCCTCCAACGCCTCGCGGAGGTCTTGCACGCATTTCGGCTTGTAACCGGCGTGGTCCTCGATCCAGCGGCTGCGATGGGCGAATAGCCGGCTGTCGGGATCGACCAGGTAGGCGACCTCGACGTTTTCCAGCTTGCAATAAGAATGGATATGGTCTTGCCCGCGGCTGTTGATGCCGACCACGGCGATGCGGACGCGGTCGTTCGCGCCGATAATTCCGCCCGATGCCTTGGCCCCCGAGATGGCCAGTGAGGCGGCGAAGCCGGCGGCGGCGGATCGTTTGAGAAAATCGCGGCGATTCTGGCGGGGCATGGTCCACTCCTCTCTGATGGAATGAGATTTAGGCACAACCGGGCAGGTGGGACGGGCCGGCACTTGAGGAACACGTCTTATTCGATTGTCCCCGCCCTGCGGGGCGTTGTCAAGCGGGGCAACGGGCAGGACGCGGCAACGCCCCGGCTCGGTTACGCGGCGCGGCGGACGGCGCCGGACGCGGCCAGGGCGTCGATCCGCTCGCGCGGGACAATGTCCCACTTGCGTCGGCCGTCGAGTCCCACGCGCTCAATGAAAACGACCGATTGCCGATGCAGCATCCTGGGTACGAAAAACCAGGCGCGGGCCACCGTCGGGGACTCCATTTCCCCCGGCAGCACGAGCAGATCGACCTTTCCCAACGAGTTGGCCGTCCGCGCGAGCGATTCGGCCGGCTCGCCGGGAACAAGCCGGACCAATCCG
The DNA here is from genome assembly GCA_016928165.1 of Pirellulales bacterium. GTDB lineage: Bacteria > Planctomycetota > Planctomycetia > Pirellulales > Thermoguttaceae > JAHIKV01. The sequence goes on from JAFGLH010000216.1 coordinate 2,015, forward strand.
CCGGAGGGGCCGAGCAGCCGATGTGCCTCTTTTAGCGTCAAGCCCCGCTCGGCCGTGCCGGGCCGGTCCTCGAACCTGTCGAGGCCGATGTAGTTGACGATCCGTCCGGGTGAGACCAGTCTAGCGACGGCGATCATCCGCAGCGCGCGGCTGCCGTCGCCGATGCCTAGTTCGACTATTTTCCGCGCCCGAAGGCGGTGGACTGCCCGATAAATTGGGCGATCGGCCGACGGTTTGGAAAAATAGCAGGAATACAACAGCCTAAATCGAGCAATGAGCGACAACGTACCCTCCCTGGTGTTGTTTGGCGGTGGGCAGTGAAGGGGACAGGCACATTTTTCGCCCTTGAAAGGGCGAAAAAATGAGCCAGTCCCCGGCTCGTGAACCGCTACATACGAATACTTCAGGCGCGAAGTACCTACATGGATTTTCGTCCATGAATAACTTCGACCGACAAACGGCGAAAAATACAGCAGAAGCAAATATTGATGTTCAGATTGAGATAGTCGCGTTCGTGTTCATTTTTTTGCGGAAAACCGGATTTCCGTCGGTCATTCTCGCGCCGATGTCAATTTAAGCTTCAATAGCCGGCCAATGGCACTTACCCCCCAGATGAGCATTTATGGAATTCTTCGCCCTATTCATAAAGACCATAATCCAGTATCCTTTATATTCTTGAAAACTGCGTTTGGGACAACCGCGTTAAATAAACGTTTGCCTTCGGCGATGAGGTCTGGAGAAAACGCAACGGCTGCACAGACGGTCGGGGGGCTGTCTTCCGGGGGGAAATTAACGACGGCTTTCACTGACGCGGACCCGAGGGGGGCAATCGAGCGGAGAATGTCAGAGATGAAGTACGCCGCAATCGGACCGGTGGCGATCCACTTGCCGGAAAAGGTCGAAGACAACGATTTTCTCGGCGACCAGTATCCCAAGTGGAACATGGACCTGATCTACGCGAAGACCGGGATCCGCGAACGGCACATCGCCGCCGAGAATGAGTGTTCCTCGGACCTGGGCGTGGCGGCAGCGGAAAAACTCTTCGCCCAACACAACGTCGACCGCAACTCGATCGACTTTCTCCTCTTTTGCACCCAAACGCCCGACTATCCGCTGCCCACGACCGCCTGCCTGATCCAGGACCGGCTAGGTTTACCCAAGTCGATCGGGGCAATAGATTTCAACCTGGGCTGCTCGGGCTTCGTCTACGGGCTTTCGGTAGCCAACGGTCTGATCATCAGCGGCGCCGCCCGACGCGTGCTGCTGATAACCGCGGAGACATACTCGAAGTACATCGATCCGACCGACCGTTCGCTGCGGACGATCTTCGGCGACGGGGCGGCGGCCACGTTGATCGAGGCCTCCGAGCGGCCGTCGCTCGGCTCGTTTGTTTTCGGCACCGACGGCAGCGGCGCGGACATGTTGTTGGTGGCCGAAGGGGGCACCCGGCCGGCGGCCAACGCAATTCAACCGCGGAAACGCCGCCGCTGGCCGAGCAGCCTCTACATGGACGGGCCGGAGTTGGTGAAGTTCAGTATCGACGTGACGCCTCCGCTGATTGAAAAAGTGCTGGCCACCGCCGGCTGGCATCGCGACCAGGTCGACATGTTCCTCCTGCACCAGGCCACCGTCTTCATGCTCGACCACCTCCGCGAACGGCTCTCGCTGGACCGCGACCACACGCCCGAGTCGCTCGAACTCTACGGCAACACCGTATCCTCGACGATCCCCATCCTGATCCACGACCTGCGGCGGGAAGCCCGCTTGAAACCAGGCAAACGCACGCTGTTGGTCGGCTTCGGAGTGGGACTTTCCTGGGCCGGCTGCGCGTGGACCGAGACCTGGGCCGCCGACCAGTTCCTCGCGGCGGAAAAAACGGCGGCTTGCCCGGACGCCAAACCGGCCGAAGACGAAGCCCGCACCGAAGCCGCGTAGATGTGATTGAAAATCAGTCACCTCTCCCTTTGGGAGAGGTGAGATTCTCAATACACGCTATCATCCCGAGTGCCGCCCGATGAACTCTTCCAACAACGGCGCAATCCTTTCGTGGGCATCCTCGACCACGTAATGTCCCGCGTCCGCAAAGCGATGCACCTCGGCTTGCGGAAAGATGTCGATAAAACGTTCGAGGAACCAAGGCGTGAAACACCAGTCTAGCATCCCCCAGATCAAACAGACCGGATGGTTGCGGAACAAAGCCAGCCCCTCTTCGATTCCTTTCAGCACGTCATGGCTTGGGTGGGCGGGGTGGAGCGGGATGTCGAGCACGAAACGCAGCACGCCCGTCCGATTGCGCCACGAATCGTAGGGCGCCGCCAGGCCCGCGCGGACAGCCGGGGTGATCCGCTCCGGCTTGGCGACGGTCGTCCGCAGCGCCGCGGCGACGAACAGGTTCAATCCCTGCACGGCCAGCGGGCCGAACAGGGGAATCCGACAGGCGCGGATTTTCCAGGGGCACTTCGGGGCGGGAAAGGCGGCCGTGTTCATCAGCGCGAACCGCGCGAAACGACGCGGGGCGGCGACCGCCGCGCCCATGCCGATTGCCCCGCCCCAGTCGTGCGCGGTCAGCGTGATATGTTGTAGATCGAGTTTTTCGATCAACTCGTTCAGATCGTCCACCCGCCGCCGCAGTCGATAGGAATAATCCCTCGGCGAGGGCTTTTCCGAAAGCCCCATGCCAATCAGATCGGGTGCGACCAGTCTGTATCGGCCCCGCAGCGAGAGAATGATCTCGCGCCAGTAAAACGACCAGGTCGGATTGCCGTGGACCAGCAGAATTGTCGGTCCCTCGCCTTCGTCCACGTAGTGGCAGCGCCGTCCGGCGAGCTTGATTTCGCGGGATTGAAACGGATAGAGCGGTCGCCAGTCGTCCGTTTTTCTCATTTGTGAAACATTCCCATCACTATAAAGGAATATAATGGTACGCCACCTGACGCCGCGTCGCAAGTGTCGGCGTCATTCCGCGTTGGCCCGGGCGAGAAGTTCTTTCCAGAAATCGCAGGCGCGGCGGTGCCAGGCGAGCACTTCCCGCTTCTGTTGGGGGTCCTCGATTTCTATCCGCCGGGCGCGCTCGTGGAGCCAATCGAGAAAGAATTGGACGGCCGCGCGGCTGATCCGTCGGCGGTTGCCGATCTCGACGTAGTACGGCCCGGTCATGGCGAAACAGTAGGTCTTCGGCAGGTCGGTTACCGCCCGGACAAGAAACCAGCCGCTGCGCTCGAAGGTGAGTTTCGGCAGGTGGCCCTCCTTGGAATACTTGTCGAAGGGAATCGAATGTGCGACCTGGCCGTTTTTGACGATCTCCAAATAGCTGATCGGATCGCGGGTCGAGAGGGTCAAGCCGATTTCCAATGCCAGCTTCGTTCCCTCTGCGGCCCGAAACACGTGGCCGGGTAAACGGCCGTTGACCGAGGGTTTCAATAGCGGGCCGTTGGTCACAAAGCACCGGCCGGCGCGAAGCCCGTCCCACCATTTCTCGTAAGCCAACTCGCCATCCACTTGCACGTAGACCCTGTTGTATCCGACCGGATTGGGCGATAGGCCCGAGCCGCTGCCGGCGGTGGGCGGAATCCGAAAGCCACATTCGAGCAGTTGGAAATAGATGTGCTGTGCCCAGCGGGCATTGCCCCACGGGCCGGGATAGAACATCCGGTCGCGGGGCCGGCCGGGTGATTCGTTGTCGGTCGTCCCTTCGCGGTGGATGTTGCCGCCGGCGGTTTGGACCGAGTCGAGCAGGTCGAGCGCCGCCAGCACGGGCAAGTCCCACCAGTAGGGCCGGTCGGCGTCGATCCAGACGTTGCCCCCTTCGCGGGCCTCCGAGAGAAACTGCATGATCGGCGGATATTCCCCTCCGCCGCCGGGTGCGTTGGGCAACGTCGGCCAGTTCAGCGACAATACATCCGTGCCCGCGCGGCTCAACGCCCCGGCCAGCAGATGATAGAAGCGATTGTTGTCGAAGCGAACCAACGGTTTCTCGGGCGGCTTGTTGTTCCAATCGCTCTTGTCGTTCCGCCACGTGACGATCTGGGCCACGTGCAGGTCGTCGGCAGCCATCAGCAGTTCTATGTCATGGGCCGGGCGGCGCACGTCCAGGTCGCCCGACCACCAGCCGTCGGCCGACATATCGACGAACCTTCGCAGATCGACCTCGATGGTGTCCTCGGCACGCTGCTCGATGGTGAAATGCCCCTTTCGCCACAGGTATTCCAGGCCGCGTTCGAGGAGGAACTCGTATCGCCCGTTGGGGAGCCTCAACAGCACGCGGCCGTCGATGGCCGAGTGGTCGTGCCAGAACGGGGCGCCGGGTATTCTTCGCGGCCGGTCTTTTTTCGGACCATATAGGTGCATCCGGCAGGGGACCGGCTTGCCGGCATCCTTATCGACGACGATCAGTTCCAGTTGTCCGCCGGCGTCGAGGCGTTGTCCCGACAAAGCGAGCAACAAGAACATCCCGAGGACGTGTTTTCGTGGAAATTGGTTCATGTCGTGGACAACGTATATTTGATGCAAGACAACTCTAGCACGCCCGGCGACCGGCTTGATGAATACCCGCCCTGGAACGTACAATAGCGTCGCTATGGACAAGGATTACTACAGTATTCTGGGGGTGCCGCGAAACGCCTCGCAAGCCGACATCCAGAAGGCATACCGCGAGTTGGCCCGCAAGCACCACCCCGACATGAACCCGAACGACAAGTCGGCCAAGAAACGGTTCCAGGAGATACAGTCCGCCTTCGACGTGCTCAACAACGCGGAGAAGCGGGAGATGTACGACCGCTACGGCAGCTCTTTCGAGACGCAAGGCCCCGGCGGTCCGCAAGGGGCGTACACCTGGTCCTGGTCGCCGGGGGCGGGCGGGGCCGGCGCCGCGCCGGGTGGGTTCAGCTTCGAGGACATCGACCTCAGCGAATTGCTCGGCGAACGATATGGCCGGGAGCCGTCGGGCGGAATGGGCGACATCTACGGTCAGTTCCGCCGCGCCGCCGGAAAGTTCCGCAAGCCGGCCGCCACCACCAAGCGCGGCGCCGACCTGCAACAAGTGTTGGAAATCCCCTTCGCCACCGCAATACTCGGCGGCGAAGTCCAGATATCCGTACAGCGCCCCGAGGGCAAGCCGGAAACATTGGCCGTAAAAATACCGCCGGGTATCGAGGACGGCAAGAAGATACGCGTCCGCGGCCACGGCCGGCCCGCCCCACGCGGCGGAAAGCCGGGCGACATCCTGCTGACCATCCGCGTTGCGCCCCATCCGTCGTTCCACCGACGCGGCAATCAACTCCATGTCCGCGTGCCGGTCACCCTCGGCGAGGCGGCGGCGGGCGCGAAGATCGACCTGCCGACTCCCCACGGCCTCGTCTCGCTGAAAATTCCCCCCGGCGCGTCCAGCGGCACGAAGCTCCGCGTCAAGGGGCACGGCGCGAAGCCGAAAAACGGCCCGCCCGGAGACCTGCTGGCCGAAATACTCGTCGTGCTCCCCAAACAGCTCAGCGACGCCGACCGGCGGACGATCGAGGAGATCGACAAGCGTTACTCGCAGAATCCACGCGCCGATCTGCGCTGGTGAGATACAGCCGCGACCGTCGGTCGCGCGTAAGCAAACGCGACAGGCAGGCGCGACCGACGGTCGCGGCTGTATGGCGGAAACATGAACGAGCGGCGGTTCCTCCGACAATATCGAGTCCGCGGCACGGCCGACTTTCAACGGGCGTACCGGCGCCGTTGTCGAACGTCGGACGGATGGATCGTCGTCTTCGGCCATCCGAACGGTCTGCCGCATCCGCGGCTGGGCATTTCGGCGTCGCGGCGGCTTGGCGGCGCTGTGGTCCGCAACCGCTGGAAGCGGCTGTTGCGCGAGGCGTTTCGCCTCTCGCGGCCGGAGCTTCCCTCGGGCATTGATTTGATCGTGATTCCCCGCCACTCCACTCCGCCGCCGCTAAACATCCTGCGTGGCTCGCTCGTGCGGTTGGCAAAAAAGGCGGCGGAAAAACTGGGTTAGGAATTTTGCAACCGTTCACGGGCCGGGGACTGGCTTATTTTTCGCCCTTTCAAGGGCAAAAAATGTGCCTGTCCCCTTCACCGCTTTTCCAAAGGGAGAGGGGAAAATTATGCAAATGCGGTGGTTGATTAAAATACCGGCTTGGACGCTGATCGGCTTGGCGCGGCTGTATCAATGGACGCTTAGCCCTATGCTGGGCCGCCGTTGCCGCTTCGAGCCGACTTGCAGCGTCTACTTCATCGAGTCGGTCCGCAAATACGGGGCGATCCGCGGCGCCTGTCGTGGCGTCTGGCGAATCTGCCGCTGCAACCCGTGGAACCCCGGCGGATATGACCCGCCGTAATTCATCCTCTGACGACGGGCAGGCCCGAGGCGTCTTCAAGGACGTGCACGTTTTGGCGGAAGTTGGCCTCGCCGTTTCCTTGCCAGGCGAGCACCCGACGGCCGGAGTCGAGCCGCAGCCAGAGTTTGTAGTCGCCGCCCGCCCAGGGAATCAGCCAATCGAGCAGCCAGATCATTACCAGGTTCCAAATCCCGACCAAAAAGGCGATGGCGCATCCGCTCGCCAGGTTCATTTTCTGCTCCAGGCCGGTCTCGATCCGATCGACGCCCCCGAGCGGCACGTGCTGAATGTAAACGGGGATAAAAAGCACGTGCCAGGTTTTTTGGAACTTTTCCGCGCTGATCCGCGAGTAAGGAAATGTGCCGAAAATGGCGACCATCGTCAGACCGGCGACGATCTTCGCCGCCGCCGGGGCGTTGCTGATTAGTCCCAGGAAAAGCAGCGCTATGAGAATCGCGCCTCGCAGCATGGTTTTCGGACGCGGAACGAGATCGACGTAGTCGTCCATCGATAAAATCCCCCGCAGACAGTCCCCCGGCGCATCGGGCCGCGCCGGCATCGCCGGGAATGTATTCGCCGTCCGACGAGGGATATTGGAATCCGTGCGGCGATCTCCCCTCTCCCTTCGGGAGAGGGGCCGGCGGTGGCGTGATGAAAACGGGGACTGGCTCCGCAATCCCTTGTATTGTTGCGCAACGATAACCACTACTGATTGCGGCGCCTGTCCCCGTTTTCATCAGTCCAGGCCGGCGGTGAAGGCGGCCGGGACAAACGGATGCTGATATGCTCAGACGTTGTCGATCGCTTTTTCGCGGTCTGTTTGGCGCGTCAGGCGCAGCCTGACCCACAGCATCCCCCTGTCCTTAAGCGGCCCCGCTATACGGCTTTAGCGACGCCGCATAACAGAGGGTCGCCCGAAACTTGTTCAATGTATATGATGTATACATGCCCGATGTATCCAACACCCATAATAAAACCCTCTCGCCGGGCGACCTGACCGTGGAAATCGACCCCGGCTCGAACGTTGCGGGGTTGTCCTCGTCGCCGACGGTCCTCAGTTGGTTCGAGGCGGCCGGGGGAGTGGAGTTGGTCAAGGGGTCCGCGCCGGAGTTGACCCGCGAAACCCAGGATCTGCTGCGTTCTCGGTTGCGAACCGCCACGTTGGTGTTGTTCGCCGGGTTCGCCGCCTTTTTGGTATTGCATGCCCTCTACACAGACTTTTCCCAGCCGGTCGCACAATTTTTGTTCGGCTTTCACATGGCGGCCACGGTCGTGTTGGGGCTGGTGGCGGCCAGCCTGTGCCGCCGCTGCGACCTGCCCATGTGGTGGATGCGGGTGGCCGAATGGGCGGCCTTCGGGTTGCCGACGATCTTTTTCCTCGTGGTGCAATACTTCGTCACGCTCGACTCGTGCCGCGGGGGCGTGTTGGATTTTCCCGAGGGTCTGTGGCTGGTGTTGATCTACACCTACGCCCTGTTCATTCCCAATAGCCTGCGCCGGGCCTCGGTGGCGATCGGGTTGATGTGCCTGCTGCCGTTGGGGTTGTTGTTCGGAATGATGTGGTTGCATCCGGTCGTCGCCGAACACGTATCGGTGTTTCAGATCGCCCGATTGCTGTTCCTTTTTTGCATGGCGGGCATCGGCGGGGTGTTGGGCGTGGACATAATCGGCGCGCTGCGCCGCGAGGCCTTCGAGGCCCGGCAGTTGGGCCAATACCGCCTCACCCGGCTGCTCGGCGCCGGCGGGATGGGCGAGGTCTTTCTGGCCGAACACCAGTTGCTCAAACGGCCCTGCGTGGTGAAACTGATCCGCCCGGACAAGACCGGCAATCCGAAGGTGCTGGCCCGCTTCCAGCGCGAGGTGCGGGCGACGGCGAAACTGTCGCACTGGAACACGGTCGAAATCTTCGATTACGGCTGCACCGCCGACGGCACGTTCTACTACGTGATGGAGTATCTGCCCGGCATGAGCTTGGGAGAGATTGTCGACCGCTTTGGTCCGCTGCCGCCGGAGCGGGTGATTTATCTGCTCCGCCAGGCCTGCGATGCGCTGGCCGAGGCCCACGCCGCCGGGCTGATCCACCGCGACATCAAGCCGGGCAACATCTTCGTTTCCCAACGGGGGGGCGTCTACGACGTGGTGAAACTGCTCGATTTCGGATTGGTCAAACCGATCTTCGAGGAGGAGTCGATACACCTGACTGCCGAGGGGACGATCACCGGCTCGCCGCTGTTCATCTCGCCCGAGCAGGCGCTGGGCGAATCGCGCCCCGACGGCCGCAGCGACATCTACTCGCTCGGCGCGGTGGGCTATTTTTTGCTGACCGGCCTGCCGCCGTTCGCCGGCGAGAAGGCGATCAAGGTTATCTTTGCCCACGCCCACGACCCGGTCGTTCCGCCTCGCCGGCACGATCCCGACATCCCCGCCGACCTGGAAGCGGTGGTCCTCCGCTGTTTGGAAAAGAACCCGGCCGAGCGATTCCAGAGCGCCGCGGAGATGGCCGACGCGCTGGCCGAGTGCGGCGCGGCCGACGGCTGGGACCGCCGCCGGGCCGCCGAGTGGTGGTCGCGGCGGGAAGAACCTGTTGCCGCCGAGGCAAGCGCATGACCCGTCGGCAATCAGGCAAAAGGGAGCGACGACATGAGATTTGAAGTCGAAATGAAGTTTCCCGTGGCTGATCCGTCGGAGTTGGAGGCCCGACTGAAGCAATTGGGGGCGACTATTTTGGCGGCCCAAAACGAGGTGGACGTTTACTTTACCCATCCGGCCCGCGATTTCGCCGCCAGCGACGAGGCGTTGCGTCTGCGGCGAAAGGGATCGACCCATTCGATTGCCTACAAAGGCCCCAAGATCGACGCGGCCACGAAAACCCGACGCGAGATCGACCTGCCGCTGCCGGCGGACGCGGCCGGCTTCGAGGCGTGGTTCGAGTTGCTTGGGGTGTTGGGGTTCGGCGTCGCCGGCGAGGTCCGCAAATCGCGCCGCAAGGCCCGACTGCTCTGGCAAGGCCGCAACGTCGAGGTCTCGTTGGACAGCGTCGATCGGTTGGGCCAATTCGTCGAGTTGGAGCTGCTCGTCGAAGACGCAGCGAGCGTGGAAGCCGCAAAGGGGTGCATCGCCTCGCTGGCCGCCGAGCTGGGCCTCGAATCGAGCGAGCGGCGAAGCTATCTCGAATTGCTCCTCGCTTAACCACCGGAAACTGCACTTTTTCCATTTCGCCCATTCTGCGATACTCCACACTCCAACTTGGATATTTTTTGGAGACAAAATGCCGCGAACCGGACCACCGACGATCTTCTTCTCCGCCGGCGAGCCGAGCGGCGACCTGCACGGGGCAAACCTGATCCGGCGGCTGCGAGAACGTTGCCCGGAAATTCGGACGGTCGGCTACGGGGGACCGAAAATGGCCGCGGCCGGCTGCCGGCTGCACGCCGACCTGACCGCGCTGGCCGTAATGTGGTTCGCCCGGGTACTAGTAAATTTGCACAAGTTTTGGTGGCTGGTGCGGCGGGCCGACCGCTATTTCCGCGACGCGAGGCCGGACGCCGTGGTGCTGATCGACTATCCGGGCTTCAACTGGTGGATTGCCCGAAAGGCAAAGTCACGAGGGATTCCGGTCTATTACTACACGCCGCCGCAGATTTGGGCCTGGGCCCGTTGGCGAGTGAAGAAGATGCGGCGGCTGGTCGATCACGCCCTGTGCAGCCTGCCGTTCGAGGAGGAATGGCTGCGGCGGCACGGCTGCCGGGCGACTTTCGTCGGCCACCCGTTCTTCGACGAGGTACGCAGCCACGACTACGACGAACCGTTTATCGACGAGCAACGGCGGCGCGGCGGGCCGTTGGTGGCGATTTTGCCCGGCTCGCGGTCGCAGGAGGTCTCCCACAACCTCCGCTGGTTCCTCAAGGCGGCGGCGATCGTCCGCGAGAAGGTGCCCGAGGTCCGCTTCGCCGTCGCTTGTTTCAAGCGGAACCAAGCCGAAGCGGCCCGGACGGCGGTCGAGCAAAGCGGGCTGCCGGCCGAGGTCCACCTCGGCAAGACCCCTGAACTGATGAGGGCGGCCGATTGCGCGATGTCGGTCTCCGGCTCCGTCTCGCTGGAGTTGCTCTACCACAAAACGCCGACGGTGATCCTCTATTGGATCGGCCGCTTCGCCTACTTCGTTCAGGGGTTCTTTCGCAAGGTAAAATACATTACGCTAGTGAATCTGCTCTCGGCCGGCGGAGTGGAGACCGACGACATTACGCCCTACGACCCCGCGCAGCCGGACGCCGATCGGGTGCTGTTTCCCGAATACCTGACCTGCGAAGACCAATCGGAACGGATCGCCGCACATATTATTGAGTGGCTGACCGATCCGGCCGCCCGGACGAAGCGGGTCGAGGCGTTGGCCGCGCTGAAGGCCCGCGTGGCACACGGCGGGGCATCCGACCGGGCCGCCAAGTTCATTTTGGAGGCGGTGGGCGTCGATTAGTGGTCGGTGGCCGGTAATCAGTTACAACGCTCCGGGGATGCGGTTCCCGAGGGTGAAATCTGTTGAAATACACACGTTTTCCAGGAGTCTCGCGTGCTGCTCGGCGACCCCCCCAGGACCCAGTTCGACTTGAACTTCCCGCTGCTCGGCATTCCGGTCCGCGTCCATCCGCTGTTCTGGCTGGTGGCACTGCTGTTGGGAATGAGTTTGACCGGTGCCGTCACCGTGTTGATATGGATCGCCGCCGTGTTCGTCGGCGTGCTGGTACACGAATTGGGCCACGCCCTGGCGATGAGGGCCTACGGTTTTTACCCTTGGATTACGCTCTACGGCCTTGGCGGATTGACCTCCTACGACCAGCAATCCTTTTCCCGCTCGGCCGGCTCCGGGGCGCTCGGACAGGTGCTCATCTGCCTGGCCGGACCGGCGGCAGGGTTCCTGCTGGCCGCCCTGCTGCTGCTGGGCGTCTACACGGCCGGATACGAAATCGACCTGCGAATGATCGTGGCTGGGCTGCCGATACCCCAGGTCGATCTGCCAAACTATCGGCTGGAACAGCTTGTTTCCATGCTCCTTTTCGTCTGCATCGCCTGGGGCGCGATCAATCTGTTGCCGGTCTATCCGCTCGACGGAGGCCAGATCGCCCGCGAAATTATGGCCCAGATCAACCGCCACGAGGGAATCCGCCAGTCCTTGCAGCTTTCCATAGTCGTCGCCGTGGCAGTGGCGATATTCGGCCTCTTCCAGTGGAAAGAGCTGTTCCTCGCCTTGCTCTTCGGCTACCTTGCCTTCTCCAACTATGTCGCGCTGAAGGCCTACAGTTGGCGCGGGCCGTGGTAGTCGCCTCCTCGGCGGAAAATGTTTTTCCGGAGACAATACTTGACGAGTTTGCAAAATAGACCTTGCAAAAAAATCCGATATTCCTAGAATAACTCGCAAGCGGGTAAGTAACCGGATGTCCGCGGGTTGTTTTCCTCGGACGGATGCCCGCTAAAAAATCCTTTGACGGAGGAGTGACAGTGGCCAAGAAGAAAGTTGCCAAGAAGGCCGTCGCGAAGAAGAAACCGACGACCAAGAAGAAGGCCGCAAAGAAGACCGGCAAGTAATCGCAGGTCGCACGCGGCCGATCAGCGGCCGCGACAATTCCAACCGAATATGACGAGAAAGGGCCGCCGGGAGACAGCATCCCGACGGCCCTAAGCGTTTCCGGCGGGAGCGGGCAACGGACAAGCCGGACCAAGGTCGGCTGCTTGCCTTCGCGGGAGGTTTCGCTATCCTTTATCCATGAAATACGCGCCCGTAGCTCAACTGGATAGAGCATCGGTCTTCGGAACCGAGGGTTGGGGGTTCGAATCCCTCCGGGCGTGCCTTTTTAGGGCTTTTCGAGCGTTTGGCAGCTTTGCTGTCGTCTTTGGACTATACGCTGGACTATACACTCCGATGGGTGGCTAGCTTAGGCCGGGATATTCGAGACGGTCTACCAAGTCGGCTTCGTCCGCTCGGGGCTTGGCGTACTTCATTGTGAGACGGACGTCGGAATGTCGGGCACGACGCTGAACTTCGGAGTTCCGGTCGAGTTCCGGGCGAGTTCTGATTCTATGAAAGAGTGGTCCTCCTGGTGGTATAAACGATGTAGTAAGTATTTACCCATCAAAACCACGACAGGAGGACC
>JAFGLH010000217.1 GCA_016928165.1 Pirellulales bacterium
CACCTCCCTGGGCAGTTCGACGATGCGGAGCCTGCAAACCATGGGCCGAAACTACAACCGAAACCGATACTAGCGAATTGCTGAAAGACAAAACGGATTGTCGATATTCACTGAGAACGACAAACCTCGTTTAACCATACAACTCACAGGCATGGCGAGGAAATTATGAAACGGATTTTTTGGACGACGACGATCGCCGCGGCGGTGTCGTTGATCGGCTGGTTTTCGGGACCGAGTCGGGCAAACACTCCGACGGATTACCAGGGGCCTTGCCCGAACGTTTGCATCCCCAACTACAAGAATTTCGGCTATTTCGAGACCTCCTGGCGACGTTGGCCTGGCGAGCGGCGAACCGAACAGATAAACTCTCGGGCGGTCGACTCGGAAGTGATTCGGACGCCGGACGGGCACGAGGAGGTGCCGCCGCCGAAGGCCAAGTCCATGGTGCCGCTTCCTCCCACGCCCTCTCCCGAGCAGGAAGGGCCTTTAACCTTGCCCGAGGGTGCGATCGTTCCGCCCCGAGGTCTTTTGTTGCCGGGCGAGCAGCCCCGTGAGATGCCGCTGGAACCCTTGCCGGACAATCAAACAAAACCGTTGTTCGAGAACGGTTTGCCCGATTTACCCGATTTGCCCGCCGAACCGAAGGCCGAGCCGCAACCAAAGGCACAGTCGCCGGAAAACTCCGAAAATCGAAGACCGCAATCGCGAAGATGGACCGCCCCGACTACTCGCGAAAGCAAAGTTCAACCCTTGGCCGACCGGATGGAGCCGGAACGGAATTTTCGCTTCAATGTTCCGCATCGCGATCCGGCTGCGGGGTCGAGACTCCCGGCCCAAACGAACGGACGACAAGAAGGCGTGGTGCCGGTTGTCGCACAAATGGAGCCGGAGCGGTTTCCGCTGCAGCGCGGCGCACAACGCGCCGATCCGATCGATTCGATGATCTCCAGCCGTCCGGCCGAGCGGGTGGAGCCGGCGGCCTATGCAATCGCCGAATCCCCCGGCACGGCGGTGGCCGAAGACGAGTTTATCGTTCCTCCGTTAGCCCTGAACGGGTATTGCCCGGTGGACTTGATCGCCAACGGTCGTTGGACGGTGGGCGACTTGCGATGGACGGTCGTCCACAAGGGACTGATCTATCGGCTTGGCGGCGACCGGCAGCGGAGGGAGTTCCTCGCCGATCCCGACCGCTTCGCGCCTGTCGATTCGGGCAACGATCGAGTGATGTTGGTCGATGGACAAAGCGCGGTCCCCGGTCGTGTCGAGTATTGCGCGATCTATGGGGGGCGGCTCTACATGTTTTCCAGCGCGGAGAGTCAAACGCGATTCAATGAAAATCCGCTTCGTTACGCGGTCGGAGAGTAACGGGCGGCGGGCAGTGAAATGCCCGCGACGGCGTTTGTCGGCGGGAACCGCCGCTTGCGATTTTGCACTATGCGCGGCGGATTTGTTTCGCGATTTCCTCCCGTCTGGTCTTGTCTTTATCGGACCGGTAAAATAAACGCTTGTCCTTTACCGGGAGATCGGACTTATGGATCCGTTTCGCGTATTTCTGGCGTTGGGCCCCGTGGCCATGTATATGCTTTTGCTCGGAGCGATCAACTTGTCGCGTCGTCCGCTGCTGGTTTCCGGTTCCCGCGACGCCGCCGCCCTGGCGGTGGCCGTATCGGGCTTGATCGTGGTCGGACCGCTGAAGCTATTGTTTCCCTTCGAGACGGCGGTCGTCTACGGTTCCTATTTTTGGCTGCTGTTGTTGGCGCTCTATGTGCTGTGCGTGCTGCTCTGGTTACTGATGCTGCGTCCGAGGCTGGTCGTATACAACGTCACGGCGGACAAATTGCGGCCGATCCTGGCCGAGGCGGTCGATCGGCTCGGCGCCGAGGTCCGTTGGGCGGGCAATAGCTTGTCCTTGCCCGCCTTGGGAGTACAATTGTACATCGACGGCTTCGCGCCCTTGCGGTGCGTTTCACTGGTATCCGCCGGGGGGAGCCAAAATCACGCCGGCTGGCGGAGATTGGAGGCGGCGTTGGAGTCCGTCCTAGCCCGCACCCAACTCGTCCGCAACCCTCGCGGCTTCGGCTTGATCGGCCTCGGCCTGCTGCTGGTCCTGATTGTCGTTTTGGTCGTTGCGCAGAACCCCGAATCCGTCGTGCAATCTCTGGCGGATGTTGCTCAAGGTTTGCTGCGGATGGTGGGCCTACCCCTGGAACAATAGAGGGCGACGGCGGTCTTTTTCGGAACTTTTATTTTTCCCGCGAGCGGCTGCGTCCCAGAGATCCCAATAGATTTTTTAGCACGGAGGGAAGGATTTTGGAATAATCCTTGTCGGATTGATGAAAGACGTAGCCGCGACTCTTTCCGACGGGATTCAATTCCACGTTCACCAAAGGCCGAACCCATTGTTTGCCCGTTCCTTTCAACTCCGGCAGCCGTTCGACGGTAGCCCGCATGGGGACGAAGTTGAAGGCGTCCACGACCTTTTCGGCCAATCCGGCCTTGACGGCGGCGGCGGGAGAGAGGGCGACGTAATCGTCCCGCCCGCGACGGTATATCTTTCGTCCCGCGGCGTGAAGCAGCGGGGCCGTACACCACATGTTTCGCTCGCCGATGGGCGCCGGGTGCGGACCGCTGCCGAGAAACTCGATCGGGTCGGCCTTCGGTTTCGAAAGGCAGTAGACGAAGAAATTTCGCACCGGCGGCGCGCAGGCCCCAATCACTTCGGCTTGATCCGCCTTGTAATACGTGCCGTAGCCTTCTCGGCCGAAACAGGGGCACCAATAGACGGGAAGGTCGGATGAGATCACCCGCGCGAAAGAAAACGGATCGAGTGTGACGTTCCATTCTCGTTGCTCGCCGTCGGGGCCGCGGCCGATCTCGATGTAGACGGCCTTTAGCTTCCGTTTCAGCAATTCCGGCTCGCGGTTATAAGCGGCGGCGATGTTCCGCACGCTGCCGGCGGCGTGGTAGACCACCGGCTCGTCCGACGCTCGCAATACGGAAAAAATCAACTCAATGCCTGCCTGATGCTTCTTTTCCTCGTCGAGCGCTTTATCGTCGATCGAACGGAGCCTCCTGCCGAGGCCGATCGCATAAGGTACTTTCCGGCCGGTGACGTGCATCATTTGTTCGACCGGCAGCCTGCCGGGCCTCCTCCATTGCTCCGTCGCGGCTCTAGCGTTGTCCAACACTATGCCTTTAATGTCGAATTCGTCGAGGGCGAACAGGGTGGCCAAATCGTAATGATCGTCGGGGTCGTCGTGGGGGTGAAACAGATCGGTCGAATGAATGATCGGTATTTTTTTCTCGGCGGCCCGGGCGAAGGCCGCCGCTTCAACGATGAACAACGCCGAACATACGATAAAACAAACGTATCGGGGTAAGTGTGACACGGCGCGTTTCTCCATAACCGTTGTTGCCTTCAAACCGCAGACTTATTGTCCGGGACTCGCCTCGATGTGTCAACCTTTGCCGACGGACGTGTTTGCGGGTCGCTCGTCAACGATCTATTATGAAGCCGCGACAGGTGGTCGCACCGGATGAAATTGCGTTTTTCACGCTTTTTCGAGATGCGCGACCGCCGGTCGCGGCTTTTTACGAGCATAATTCACGCGTTTGAAAAACGCTTTCACGCAACCATGCGCATTTTTTCGGTTTCCGGCACCTCGCCGGTGATTCCGACCACGAATTCCTCGAAAATCCGCAGGTCCAAGGCCGAGGCGGACTCGTGCTCGGGGTGGAACTGGGTGCCGAAGGCAAACCATTCGGTGTCGCTCTCGATGGCCTCGATCACCCCGTCGGGACATCTGGCGGTGACCTTGAAACCGGGCGCCACGTCGTCGATCGCCTGATGGTGCATGCTGTTGACGCGGATTTCGCCTTCGCCGTATACACGCTCCATGATCGTGCCCATTTCGATCGCCAAGGCGTGGCGGTGGTTGGGGTCCAAGGCGTCCATGTGCGGAATCGCCCTCGACATGTCGTCCGGTATGTGGAGCGAGAGGGTGCCGCCTTGGGAGAGGTTGAGCAACTGCATTCCGCTGCCGATGCCCATCATGGGCATTCGCCTCTCGGCGGCCAGGTTCATCAACTCGCGGTCGAACTCCTCGCGGGAATGTTCCATGATCCGCATCGAGGGGTGAAGCAGGTAGCCGTCGCGGCGGCAGTCGAGATCGGCCCCGCCGATAAACAGCAGACCGTCCAGGTGCTCGAGAATCCGCGGCAGGTCCGCCCGCTCGATCATCGGCGGAAGAAGCACCGGCACGGCGCCTACCGCGACCAGCGACTTGCAATAGCCGGCGTGAATGTAACAGTACGCGGAAGAATCCCTTTTCGCGGACCGATAGTCCATGTTGACGCCGATAAATGGTTTCGCTGCCATCTTGCACTCCTTCTAAGACACGTCCTGTGTTGGTTGGGAATAAGCGGAGAACTCGACCGGGGCATCTTGCCGGTGATGCGGACACTTGGCCTGCTCGGCGGGAAAGAAAAGGCGAAAATAGTTTCGCACGATCCGTCGCGCGTAAGACAAAGGCCATCGCCGAGGCGATGCTCGGGTCTCGCGGCTCCTTTGAGCTTCGACGGGCCGCACGTCGATGGAAGTGCAAGTCGCTCGTGAATCTATGAGAGGGGCTGATTCGCTGCAAGTCACTTTCTGCATTTTGTGGAGCGCAACTCATTGCGCCACAACGGCTTGTATTGCTAGCACTGCTGTCAATGTGGTCCTCCACATTGCAAGCGGCTATTTTTTGCCGCTGCTTACTTGTCTTTCACACTCGTTCAGCGGCCCGTAAAATGATTCGTTTCAGCTACAGCCCCGAGAGTCAATCAATGCGATACGAAAACGTCTGTCTTGAATCCGTCTCGCACTCTCTGCCGGAGTTGATCGTCACCTCGGCCGAGATCGAAACGCGGCTCGCGCCGCTGTACCAGCGACTCCGTTTGCCCGAGGGGAGACTGGAATTGATGACCGGCATCGCCGAGCGGCGCTTCTGGCCGCTGGACGAGTCGCCCGGACGAATCAGCGCCGAGACGGCCGAGAAGGCGATTCTTCGATCCGGCGTCGACCGAAACGAGATCGGCGCCCTGGTCCACGGCTCGGTGTGCCGCGACTTTATCGAGCCGGCCACCGCCTGCGGAGTGCACCACCGTTTGGGCCTGCCCGACCGCTGCGCCGTCTACGACGTATCGAACGCCTGCCTCGGACTGCTTAATGGCGTGGTGCAGGCTGCCAATATGATCGAACTCGGCCAAATCCGCGCCGGCGTGGTTGTAGGGACTGAAAACGGCCGAGAGCTTGTCGAGGCGACCATCGCCAGGCTGAACTCCGACGAATCGCTCTCGCGTCAGCACGTCAAGGCCGCCTTCGCCTCGCTGACGATCGGCTCGGCCAGCGCTGCCATCGTCCTTTGCCACCGCGAAATAAGCCGCACGGGCAATCGCCTGCTCGGCGGAGTGGTGCGAACCTCTACCGAACACAGTCGCCTCTGTCAAGGCGGCAACTCCAATCTCCCCGACGCCCCCGGGGGTAAGGGCAGCGACAATCTCCCCTCGCCCGCAAGCGGGAGAGGGGCCGGGGGTGAGGGCGGCAATAAAAATCTCCCCTCGCCCGCAAGCGGGAGAGGGGCCGGGGGTGAGGGCGGCAATGCATCGCCACTGCTAATGTGGACCGACTCCGAAACCTTGATGCGCGAAGGGGTGGCCGTGGCCCGCGAGGCCTTCGACGATTTCCTCGCCGAGCTGAACTGGACAGCCGCCGACATCGACAAAACCTTCTGTCACCAGGTCGGCCGCGCCCATCGCCGTTTGTTGTTCGAGACCCTCGGTCTGGACGAACGGATCGACTATTCGACGGTCGAGTATTTGGGCAACACCGGCTCGGCTGCCTTGCCGGCGACCGCCTCGACCGGCATCGACGCCGGCCACGTTCAACCCGGCGACCGCCTAGCCCTATTGGGTATCGGCTCGGGCATCAACGTCGTCATGCTGGGCGTCGAATGGCACGGGCAATAAAAAGCAGGTCTCCTCTCCACATGGGAGGCAGGAGAACGGGAAGAAAGGCACCCATTCATTGTATAATGCCGCTCGATTCGCAGCGTTGGCGGTCTTGGGCCTGATCATCGTCGAAGAAAGCCCGAAGCACAGCTTCGTCCTCGATTTAGATTCCCTTGCCCCGGCCCAGCCGTTGTAACCGTTCACGGGCCGGGGACTGGCTCGTTTTTTCGCCCTTTCAAGGGCGAAAAATGTGCCTGTCCCCTTCACCGCCGAGGGGG
>JAFGLH010000218.1 GCA_016928165.1 Pirellulales bacterium
CCCCCTCGGCGGCGAAGGGGACAGGCACATTTTTCGCCCTTGAAAGGGCGAAAAAATGAGCCAGTCCCCGGTCCGTGAACGGTTACGGCGGCGATTGCCAGCACGCCCAAAATCAGGCCGACCCACCATGTGGCAATGAATCCCCTACCGAACGCCAACAACGTGGGAGAATCTGTGGCGAAAACAGGCGGATGGCCGACCGTGAAATACTCGACGCAGACGCGGGCCGTCACCTGGTCGTGCAGTACGCCGTAGACGATCGCCGCATCGACGCAGAGGAGGAGGATTTTCAGCGGTTCCATGCGAATTTTCCCGCAACCACTGATCGGGGCTTTACAATATGAACTTGCTCAAATCCTCGTCCTCGGTCAGCGCGCTGAGCCGCTCGTTGACGTAGGCGGCGCCAATGGGCACGCGGCCCTTCTTCATGTCGGGGGCCTCGAAACTCAACTCCTCCAACAACCGCTCCATAATCGTGTAGAGCCGCCGGGCGCCGATGTTCTGCGTCGTCTGGTTCACTCGGAAGGCGAAATCGGCCAACGCCTCGACCGCGTCGTCCTGAAACGTCAACTTCATTCCCTCGGTGGCCATCAGCGCCTGATACTGCTTTGTCAGCGCCCCCTTCGGCTCGGTGAGGATGCGGACGAAGTCCTCCTTGCCCAACGCCTGCAACTCGACGCGGATGGGAAACCGCCCTTGCAGTTCGGGCATCAGATCGCTCGGCTTGGCGCGGTGGAAGGCCCCGGCCGCGATGAACAATATGTGGTCGGTATTCACGTACCCGTAGCGGGTCTGGACCGTGGTCCCCTCGACGATCGGCAGCAGGTCGCGCTGCACGCCCTGGCGCGACACGTCGGCCCCGTGCGTCTGCTCGCTCGCCACGACTTTGTCCATCTCGTCGATGAAGATGATGCCCACACTCTCGGCCAACTCGATGGCGCTGGCGTTGACTTTCTCCTGGTTTATCAGTGCGTCGCATTCCTGCTCGAAGAGGACTTCGCGGGCCTCGGCGACGGTCAGTTCGCGCCGGGCGGTGCTCTTGGGGATGATCTTCTCGAACATTCCTTGCAAGTCGATGTCCATCTGCTCCATGCCCACGCCGGTGAGCATCATGGGCACGGCCCGCTGCTCGACGGTCAGCTCGACCCGTCGCTGATCGAGTTCCCCGGCCAGCAGCATGGCACTCATCTTTTCGCGGGTCCGCTCGTAGCGATCGGGTGAATCGGGGCTGTCGGCCACTGTGGCGTCGAAGGCCGGCGGCTGTGGGGCCAACAGATCGAGCAGCCGTTCGTTGACCCGACGCTTGGCATCCTCTTGGACGTTTTCCCGTTCCTGGGTCCGCACCAGTCCGATGGCGTTTTCGACCAGCTCGCGGATCATGCTCTCCACGTCGCGGCCGTAGTAGCCGACCTCGGTGTACTTGGTGGCCTCCACCTTGATGAACGGCGCGCCGGTCAGCTTGGCCAGCCGCCGTGCGATTTCGGTCTTGCCCACGCCGGTCGGCCCGATCATCATGATGTTTTTTGGGGCCACCTCTTGGCGCATGTCGCCTTCGAGTTGTTGCCGTCGCCAGCGATTGCGGATCGCCACGGCCACGGCCCGCTTGGCCGCATCCTGGCCGACGATGTGACGGTCGAGTTCTTCAACGATTTGTCTGGGGGTCAGGTCTCGCAAGTCATCTCCTCCACGATGATGTTGGTGTTCGTGTAGACGTCGATGTCGGCGGCGATTTCCAACGCGGTGCGCACGATCTCGACGGCCGACAGGTCGGCGTGTTTGATCAACGCGCGGGCGGCGGCCACGGCGTAGTTGCCGCCCGAGCCGATCCCCAGCACGCCGTCGCTCGGCTGGACCACGTCGCCGTTGCCTGTAATTAAAAGCGTGTGTTTTGCATCGACCACGGCCATCATCGCCTCCAGCCGCCGCAGCGCCCGGTCGGTGCGCCACTCCTTGGCCAGTTCGGTGGCCGCCCGCGGCACGTTGGCCGGGTAGTCCTTCAGCTTCCCCTCGAAGCGTTCCAGCAGGGCGAAGGCGTCGGCCGTGCCGCCGGCGAAGCCGGTCATCACCTTTCCGTCCAGCAGCCGGCGGATTTTCGAGACGTCGGCCTTCATAATCGTGTTTGCCACGGTCACTTGCCCGTCGCCGCCCATGGCGACCACGCCCCGGTGGCGAACGGTCAGTATCGTCGTCGAATGTGATTTCATGTTTATGCTTTCGGATTGGTGGCGGTTGTAGTGGATGCGGCACGGCCGCCCTCGGCTGTGTCTGAATATCCCCCGGTCAGTCGCACAGCCGGGGGCGGTTGTGCCACACGCTAATATGGCGGAAATCGGCGGAAAACGCTAGGGGAGGGTTCCGATTCGGTGTCGAGCGAATGCCGGGGCTAAACGGTCGTTCGCAGCCGGGCGAGAATCGCCGTCAGCAGGTACGCCGCACCGGCGATCAACACGATCGTCGGCCCGGGACGAAGGTCCGTCGGGTAGCTTATCGCCAGACCGGCGAACACGCATGCCATCGAGCAGAGCACGGCGAGGATCATCATCTGCCAGAGCCGTTGGGCGAAATGGCCCGCGACCGCCGCCGGCAGCGTCACCAAGGCGATTACCAGCACGATGCCCACCACGCGGACCATCAGCACCACGGCAACCGCCGTCAGACACAGCAGGAGCAAGTAGTAGAGCCTGGCCCGCACGCCGCGCAGGGCGGCGAACTCCTCGTCGAAACAGACGGCCAGCAACTTATTGTAGAATCCCAATCCGAAGGCCGCGACCGCTGCCCCCATCGCCGCCACCATCCAAACGTCGCGGGCGGAAACGAGCAGGATGTTGCCGAACAGGTAGCTCATCGGATCGACGAAGCGGGGAGTCTTGTAGAAAAACAGCAATCCGATCGACATGCCGACGACCCACACCGCGCCGATCACGGTGTCCTCGCGTTCGCGGGCGTAGAGGCTCACCAGCCCGATGACCAGCGCCGCCAGCAGCGCGGCGGCCGTGGCGCCGAACATCGGATTGCACCAGGCCCATTGTTGCGTCTGTTGCAGATAGACGGCCGCGCCGACGCCGCCGAGGACGCAGTGGGCGATGGCCGCGGCGAGGTAAGTGATCCGCCGGACGACGACGTACGAGCCGACCACGCCCAGCGAAACGCTCGCCAGCAAGCCCGCCAGCAGCGCGTATCGCAGAAACGCGACGGCCGGATCGTTCAATGCCTCCAGAAAATCAACCATCCGCGTGCTCGTGGGGGGTGTGTTCGTCGTGGCGTACCATGCGGACCTCGCCGCCGTAGAGTTCGTGTATTGTCTTGCCGGTCAGATCGCTGGTCGGATGGACGGCCACCCGGCGATTGACGCAGATCACCCGCTCCACCAGTCCGGAGACGAACCCCAGGTCGTGAGAGACCATGACGATCGCCATGCGCCGGTTCAACTCGGCGAGCAGTTCCGCCAGCCGGCACTCGACGGCCGTGTCAACGTTCGCGGTCGGCTCGTCCAGGAGCAGCAATTCCGGCCGGCAGCAAAGCGCCCGGGCGATCAGCACCCGCTGGCGTTGTCCGCCGGACAGTGCGCTAAAGGGCCGGCGGCGGAGCGGCTCCATACCGACCTGCTCGAGCGCGTCGATGGCGGCGCGGCGGTCGTCCCGCCCGTACCAGCCGGTCAGTCCGCGGATTCCGCCTTGTCCCAGCCGGCCCATCAACACGATGTCCATCACGCTGACCGGAAAGCGGGGATCGTACTGAATGTGTTGCGGCACGTAACCCGCGCGGCGCCGCTGTCGGCGGGGTGATTCGCCGAAGAGCCGAATTTCGCCGCGCTGCGGGTTCAACAGGCCGAGGACCAGCTTGACCAGCGTGGTTTTGCCGCCCCCGTTCGGCCCCACCATGCAGACCGCCTCGCGGGGACCGACCGAGAAACCCACGTCTTCCAACACCGGCGGTCCGCCGTAGGAAAACGTCACCTCGCGCAGCGAAATCACCGCTTCGGTCGGCATGGTCTGTTTTTCTTCCGATAGCCCGGGGCCAACAGCCCCCGCTTTATGCCCGAAATTAAAGTATTTTCCGGAAGCCGTCAGCCCCCGGCTATTGCTTGTTCGCTGAATGAATTTGCTATTTTCCCCGCGATGCCTTCCAAATTTTTCAATACGTCTTTCTCAAGTCCGTCGATGAGAACGACGCTCCCGCCGACCGCATCGGCGATCTTGCTCGCGCTGCGCGGATCGAACTGCGGTTGAATGAAGACCGTTTTCGCGCCCTCGGAGCGGGCTTTTTCGACCAGCGCTCTGAGCCGTTTCGGCGAAGGAGGTCGTCCGCCGGACTCGATCGCCTCCTCGTTCAGTCCGTAGACGTCGGCGAAGTAGCCGAAACCGGGATGAAAGACGTAAAACGACCTGCCGCGATGGGGGGCCAAGAGTTTTTCGATCCGGCCGTGCACGGCGTCGATCCGCGCCAGTAATTCATCCAGGTTTCGCCGAAAATCTTCCGCGTGGGCGGGATCGGCCCGCTCCAAGGCGACGGCGACGTTTCCCGCCTCGATCTTCAACAGCGGCGGCGAGAGCCAGACGTGCGGGTCGGGCGTTCCGCGATGGTCCGCATGATCGTGTTCGACGCAATCGTGGTCCATCATCCGTCGCTTAATGCCCGCCGCCGCGTCGATGATTTCCATTTGCGGCGCGCTCCGCTTCAATTTTTCCAAAAGCGCGTTCTCAAAAGGCATGCCGATCTGGAAAAACAGCCGGGCGCGGCCCAACGCGACGACCTGCCGGGGCGTCGGCGCGAAGGTGTGCGGGTCTTGGCCCGCCTCGACCAGCGTCGCGACGGCGACGTGAGGGCCGCCGATCAGTTCAACCAAATACGCCATCGGCGGGATGCCCGCGAAAACAGGCAAGCGGCCGTCGGTCGGGCGCTCGGGCACAGCCGTGCCGCATCCTGCCGACCAAAACAAGGCCGCAATGCAACAACTACAAATCGTCCGTCCCGTCAAACGCATTTGTTGCCGCCTTTTCCTTTTCCACCGACCTCGCAGACCAGGTGCAAGGCGTGGCAATCATCGCATTCGGCAATGCTGTGGCGCCGGGCGAACTCGACCCAGTGGTTCCTTTGGTCGGGCGTGAGGATGCCGCTCCCCTTGCACAGGGGGCAAACGCTGTCCAAAGCCGTGAGAATCGCGGCGCGGATAAACTCCGAGCGGTTGGGAATGCCGGCCATCGCCTCCAGCAACGGCCGGTCCGCCTTGAAGGTGATAATCGCGAGTTTTTTTCGATTGTTTTTCACGGTACGGTATACTCCCTCGCCCTTAATACATTGTATTACCCAATTGGGAATAGTCTACCATGCCGCGAAAAAATCGACTATTTTGGATCGTTATCGCCTCGTTTGACCCGCGGCCAATGGCGACGGGGGGGTGCGCGAAAAATCCCAACGCGGTTGGCGCCGGGCCGGACCAATTTTGGATAATGCGTTATGGTTGCACTTGGGGCCTTTGTTTCCACCGCCAAAGCCGCGCGAAAACCGATCGGCAACCGACAAGCGCCCTTATCTGATATAAATGTTTGACGGGGCCATTTTGTTAGAAACTCAAAATCCATGTCGCAAGCAAAGCATTTCGACGTTCTCGTGATCGGCGGCGGGCACGCCGGTGCGGAGGCCGCGATGGCCGCCGCCCGGCTGGGCGCCGACGCGGCGTTGATTACCGATCGCTTGGACAGCATCGGACAAATGAGTTGCAATCCGGCCATCGGCGGAGTAGGCAAAGGGCAGATCGTCCGCGAAATCGACGCCCTCGGCGGCGCGATGGCCCGGGCCATCGACGCGACGGGCATCCAGTTCCGCATGCTCAACCGCAGCAAGGGGCCGGCCATGCGCGGTCCCCGCGCCCAGGCCGACAAACTCGCTTATCAACGCGAAGTCCGACGAATACTCGAATCGCAGCCCGGATTAACGCTGCTCGAAGAGAGCGCCGACGACTTGATTGTTGAAAAAATATCTCAACAATCGCTTGCGGTTTCGCAACCCGACTGGAAAATCCTCGGCGTCCGCTCCGCCGCCGGAAATGAATATCGCGCCCGGGCGGTGATCCTCTGCACCGGCACGTTCCTGCAAGGACTTCTCCATTTCGGCGATGCAACAATGCCTGGCGGAAGAATGGGCGAGCCGACCACCGCCGGCGTCAGCCGATCGCTCGCCCGATTGGGGATCGAACTGCGCCGCTTCAAGACCGGCACCCCGCCGCGGATCGACGGCCGGACGATCGACTACGAAAAGGCCAAAATCCAGCCCGGCGACGAGCGGCCCGTCCCCTTTTCGTTCCTCAACGACCGGATCGAGGTCGAGCAAATCCCCTGCTGGATCGTCCACACCACGGCGGAGGTCCACGAGTTGATCCGCTCGAACCTGCACCGGGCGCCGATGTACAGCGGGCAAATTCAATCGACCGGGCCGCGCTATTGCCCCTCGATCGAGACGAAAATCGTCCGCTTCGCCGACAAACCCCGCCACCAGTTGTTCCTCGAACCCGAGGGCCGCGCGACCGACGAGGTCTACGTCAACGGACTGGCGACCAGCCTGCCGCGCGAAGTGCAGGAGGAAATGTTGCGGCTGATACCGGCCCTGGAACGGGCGAAAATCATCCGCTACGGATACGCCATCGAATACGACTACACCCCGCCCGAGCAGTTGCAGTTGTCGCTGGAGACGAAGCGGGTAGCAGGTCTTTATTGCGCCGGGCAGATCAACGGCACGACCGGCTACGAGGAAGCGGCCGCCTTGGGATTGATCGCCGGGGCGAACGCGGCCCTTTCGCTGCAAGGCAAGGAGCCGATTATCCTTGGACGGCACCAAGCCTACATCGGCGTGATGATCGACGATCTGGTCACTCGCGGCGTCGATGAGCCGTATCGGATGTTCACCAGCCGGGCTGAATATCGGCTGCTGTTGCGGCCCGACAACGCCGACCGTCGCCTAACGCCGCTGGCCCATCGACTCGGATTGGCCGACTCGCGGCGGCTGAAAAGACTTGAGGAAAAAGAGGCCGAAATCGCCCGAGTCGTAAATCTGTTGGAATCGACCCATCGCGATTCGGTCTCGTTGTTGAAAATGCTCCGCCGACCGGAGACGACGTGGGAGAATTTGGTTGCGCTGCTGCCGCGACTGGCCGAGGTCTCGCCGGCGGCGGCCGAGCAGATCGCTTTCGACGCTAAATACACCGGCTACGTCGCCCGGCAGGAGGCGGACGTCGCCCGGCAACAGCGGTTGGCCTCGCGGCGGATCCCGTTGAATATCGACTACGCCGCAGTCCCGCATCTGCGGATGGAGGCCCGCGAAAAACTGACTCGCATCGCTCCGGTCGATCTTTCGCAGGCCGGCCGGATCAGTGGCATCACGCCCGCCGACCTGGCCGTGTTGACGATCTATCTGGAATCGTTGAAGAAATCCACATAGGAAGGAATTGCCAGATAATGGTTCCTGCCACCTTTTTACTCCCCGACTAAGAACGACTTGAAACGCCCCTGGTACACATGCCCGGACCCCACCGAGCGTCGATGCGCGTGCCAGCGCTGTGTGTGCGTCA